>NZ_CALHWC010000082.1 GCF_938036805.1 uncultured Streptococcus sp. | reverse complement strand
CACGCTTGCCAATGGTAGCTGACATGGAAGAAATCATGGCAGATGCTTACTATGGTTATGCAGAACGTCCAGGACGTCGTAAATAATATAGTTATCAACCACAGAGAGTGGGACAGAAATCGGTAATTCGTTAGAATTCGATTTCGTCGTCCCACCTCCGCACAGTTGAGTAGGGCTGTAAAAGCTGATGAAATCAGCGTAGTAGAGCCCACTCAACCACTGCGTCTTGCTCGACAATCCAAAGACAATTGAGAGGCTAGGACTTTTGTCCCAGACTCTTTTTTGGCGTGATTGGAGGAATTCTGATATAATAAAAACAGAAAACTTTGATAATTAGATTATTTTTTTAAAATAATAATGAGGGTTTTGGTTGATGAATGATGTTGGTAAAAGAATAGAGGAGTTACGCAAAAAGAAAGGTTTGAGCCGTCCGGCCTTTTGTGATGATGAGTCTGGTTTGTCTGTCCGCCAGTTGGCACGTATCGAAAAAGGAGAGTTTCATCCCACTCTGAAAACTCTGGAGCATATTGCAGAAAAATTGGAGATTCCAGCCTATATCCTCATGCCTGACTATCAAGAGTTGCCAGAGCGTTATAAGGAAATCAAGTATTTTCTGCTTCATCACCCTGACTATGGGGATAAGGAATTGCAAGAACAAAAAGATGCGTATTTTGATGAAATCTTTGAGGACTTTTATGACAATCTTCCAAGAGATGAGCAGATAATGATCGATTGCTTGCAGGCGATTGACCAGGTGCGGGCAGGTCAAAATTCATTATATGGTCAAGGTGTGTTGGAGAATAGTTTTGACAGTCTAGTCGACGTAGAACCGTTTCATACTAGTACATTATTGAAATCAAGACTTTATTTTCTCTGTGCATTAATGGATGGATTGAATTCAGGATTTATAAAAGAAACTACGCAAGAAGAAATTGTTCTTCTATTTAAAAAGCTATGTCATCAAATAGAAGAAACTGAATTAGAAGATTTATATTTATTGCGGGATGCTCTGTTTGCAGCACTGTGCTGTTTGGAGATTGTTGGAGAGTTCTCCTATTTCAAGATGGCAGTAGATAAGTTAAATTATATTATGAATAGAACCCGAGATTTCCAAAAGAAACCATTAATTTTAATGGTTGAGTGGAAATATTATATTCAGTGTGATTTTAATGAGGCAAATCGTAAGTATCAAGAGGCGAAAATGGTGGCTCAAATATTTGGAAACGAGGAATTGATAACAAGCCTTGATAGAGAATGGCAGAAAGATATAAAAAAATATATTCAATAATTTGTGAATAGTGGCAGAAATGTCCTGATATACTAAAGTTTTTGGCAAGATTTGATATTCTTGTCAATTTTTTTTATTTTGTTCGGATTTTACTATCTATTTATTAAAAAAATAGTGACATTTCTGTCATTGGTGATTTTTTGTTGCGCTGATATAATTATTCTTGGATGGATTTATTGAAAATAAATTTTAGAAATTATAAACTTAGAAAAATACTATATTCAATGATATTTGAATATTAAGTTGATTCATGGAAAAAATAGTAAATAAAGGAGTGAATTAATGAGAGGTTTTAAAAATAGTATCAGTAACAAGCTACAAGGTGTTTTTCTAACTATCATTTTGTTAGGCGGTTTAGCAATTGCTTTGGTGGAAAGAAGATTATTGATTTCGTTAATTCTTATCGTGGCTATTATGATTTTATCATTTACAAATATGATATGGCTTAGACAATTAGATCAAAATGTAAATTGGGAAAATAGGTCAAAATAGAAATTTAAAGGAGTAATTTTATGGAAATGACAGACAAAGCAATTGATAAGCTGACAGCAGGTAAAACACGCATGACGATTGCACATCGTTTGCATACAGTCAAGAAAGCAGATTCGATTCTTGTTTTGGATAAAACTGGACAGATTGTGGATCAAGGAACTCATCATCAGTTGCTACTTAGAAATCAACTCTATCAAGAATTTCTATCAAATGTTCAAAAAGCAGGTTAAAAGGTGTGATTCTTTATTTACCTCGCTTGCTTTGTTTTTAGTAATGTGACATTAAAAAGAGGTCAGGGAATTTCTCCGACCCCTTTTTTTGAAACTAGTTTCAAAAAGAAAAAGAATCACAGCAAAAACAGAAATTAAATTCTTAATATTGCAAAGGATTGAAAAAGGGAAGGCGCTGTGCTATTATTTATGTAAGGGTTTACAAAAACAATATTGTTGGAGGATAAGATGCGCAATCCAGATTTATTAGCAGAAGCAAAGGATTACAGAGGCAGAGATGAAGTTCCAGCGGATTTTGATACTTTTTGGGATTGTCAGATTAGCAGTTTGAGTGGCTTGCCGGACTATCAGCTGATTGAAAAAGACTTTCAAATCGCTGGGGTGACCTGCTATGAGCTAGTTTTTGAGGGAACGAATCGGGGGCGAACCTATGCCCGTATAGTTCTTCCCAGATCGAGTAAAAAAGTTCCAATTATCTTTCATTTCCATGGCTATATGGGGCGTGGCTGGGATTGGGCCGATATGCTGGCCTATACAGTGGCTGGCTATGGTGTTGTATCTATGGATGTACGCGGCCAGTCAGGCTATTCCTTGGATGGAGGGGCGCTTGTAAGGGGCAATACGGTCAAGGGTCAGATTATCCGTGGGGCAGTGGATGGACCAGAGCGTCTCTTTTATAAGGATGTCTATCTAGATATTTACAGCTTGGTTGAGATTGTGGCGAGTTTGGACTTTGTGGACGAGGAACGTTTATCCAGTTACGGTGCTTCTCAGGGCGGAGCCTTGGCTTTGGTGGCAGCGGCTCTCAATCCGCGTATTAAGCAGACCGTGGCTATCTATCCTTTCTTGTCAGACTTCCGGCGGGTGTTGGAGATTGGCAATACCAGCGAGGCCTATGATGAGCTCTTTCGTTATTTTAAGTTCCACGATCCTTTCCACGAAACGGAGGATGAGATTATTCAGACCTTGTCCTATATCGATGTGAAAAATATGGCTCACCGCATTCAAGGGAGCGTGCGGATGATAACAGGACTTGCTGACGATGTTTGTTATCCGATTACCCAGTTTGCGATTTACAACCGGCTGGAGTGTACTAAGGAGCACCATCTCATGCCAGAGTACGAGCATGAAGCCATGAATGTCTATGTCAATGATAAAGTTTTCAACTGGCTTTGCGGCTCAAAGATTGACCATCCTTCTTTGTTGGAAGCTTTTAAAGACTGGTAAAAATAGATAGTAGTAAGAAAGAAACTAAGCCTGAGATTAGCATAATCTCAGGCTTTTTATGGTAAATTATTCAAAATCTATTACAACTTTTTTGTAGAAACACTTCTAATCCTGAAAGTAGTTTCAGCTTTTAAGAAAGGAAGTCGGTTTTTAGAAACTAAAATCTAAATCTCAAAACGTATTGAAAGCGCTTTATTTTTTGTATATAATGACATTATAAAAAGAACGGAGAAAACATAGAAAAAGGAGAGATTATTTATGTCACAGATTAGCAAAGATCAATTAATTGCAAAAATCAAAGATGGCATTATCGTTTCCTGTCAAGCTCTGCCTCATGAGCCCCTCTATACAGAGGCTGGTGGAGTCATCCCTCTCTTGGTCAAGGCGGCTGAAGAAGGCGGGGCAGTTGGTATTCGAGCTAACAGCGTGCGAGACATCAAGGAGATTAAGGAAGTAACCGAGCTCCCGATTATTGGGATTATCAAACGGGACTATCCGCCACAGGAGCCTTTTATCACTGCGACTATGCGGGAAGTGGATGAGCTGGCTGCCCTTGATATCGAGGTCATCGCTCTGGACTGCACCCAGCGGGAACGCTATGATGGTTTAAAGATTGAGGACTTTATCCGACAAGTCAAGGAGAAATATCCGCAGCAACTGCTGATGGCCGACATTAGTACCTTTGAGGAAGGTGTGGCAGCTGTAGCAGCTGGTGTTGACTTTGTCGGTACGACCTTATCAGGCTACACATCCTACAGTCCTAAGGTAGACGGACCAGACTTTGAACTGGTCAAGAAGCTCTGTGATGCGGGAGTAGATGTGATTGCTGAGGGCAAGATTCACTATCCAGATCAGGCTAAGCAAATCCATGATTTAGGTGTTCGCGGTATTGTAGTAGGCGGAGCTATTACTCGACCAAAGGAAATCACCGAGCGTTTCGTTGCAGCAGTAAAATAAAGTGAGGTAAAGCAATGACGACCTTAAAGTTAAATAAGCTCTACAAAAAATATCCTAATAGTGATTTCTACTCTGTAGAAAATTTCGACTTGCAAATCAAAGACAAAGAATTTATCGTCTTTGTTGGCCCTTCTGGATGTGGGAAATCCACAACGCTTCGTATGATTGCGGGATTGGAGGACATCACTGAGGGCGAGCTCTATATCGATGAGACACTAGTCAATGATATTGCTCCCAAGGATCGTGATATTGCCATGGTTTTCCAGAACTATGCCCTCTATCCACACATGACAGTCTATGACAACATGGCGTTTGGATTGAAACTGCGCAAGTACAGCAAGGAAGATATCGACAAACGGGTGCAAGAAGCAGCTGAAATCCTTGGTTTGAAAGAGTTTCTAGACCGCAAACCAGCGGACTTGTCTGGTGGTCAACGTCAACGGGTAGCTATGGGACGGGCCATCGTCCGAGATGCCAAGGTTTTCCTGATGGATGAACCTTTGTCAAACTTGGATGCGAAACTGCGGGTGTCCATGCGTGCTGAGATTGCCAAAATCCACCGCCGTATCGGAGCAACAACCATCTACGTTACCCACGACCAAACCGAGGCAATGACCTTGGCCGACCGCATTGTTATCATGTCAGCGACGAAAAATGAAGCGGGAACGGGAACTATCGGTCGTATCGAGCAAGTCGGAACTCCGCAAGAGCTTTACAATGAACCAGCGAATAAGTTTGTTGCAGGCTTTATCGGCAGTCCAGCTATGAACTTCTTTGAAGTGATGGTATCTGGTCATCAACTGACTGATGGTGATCAACTCAATCTTACCCTGACAGGTGGTCAAGAGAAGCTTTTGACAGAAAAAGGCTACCAAGGTAAGAAAGTTATTTTGGGTATCCGACCAGAGGATATCTCAGCCGACTTGATTGTAGAGGATACTTTCCCTGGCGATGTGGTCGATGCGGAAGTTGTCGTGTCAGAGTTGCTGGGTAGTGACTCAGTGCTCTACTGTAAGGTGGGTAGCCAAGAGTTTTCAGCCAAGGTAGATGCTTCTAATTATCTGGAGCCAGGTTCGAAGCTTCGCTTCACCTTCAAACTACCTAAGAGTCATCTGTTTGATAGTGAGACTCAAAAACGAATTACTTTGTAAAACAACCTAAAATGAACTGACTGACTTTATTTTAGGATAAAAGAAAGGTCACAGAAAAGGAGTGATTGTACTTTTAAAAGTTTAGGATTTTAATCAAATATAGGTGGACGCTTGTCCAGAGAATAACACAGGAAAAACGAGGCTGGGGCGCCTAATGAAAGAGGTCTGTCCCACTCTCCAATAGGCAGGTAAAAGCTGTTTAGGTCAGCTTGGAATCTTAATTTTAAAGGAGAAAAACACATGAAAATGAAGAAATTGCTTTGTTCATTGGTAGCGGGAGCTGCAGTTCTTACGTTAGCAGCTTGTAGCGGTGGTGGTAGCTCAAATAAAGCAGCTAGCTCTGGAGATAAATCTGGTAAGACAGAGATTACTTGGTGGGCATTCCCAGTCTTCACTCAAGAAAATGCTAATGACGGTGTGGGAACTTATGAGAAATCCATCATTGAAGCATTTGAAAAAGCAAATCCAGATATTCATGTTAATTTGGAAACAATCGACTTCAAGTCAGGTCCAGAAAAAATTACGACAGCTATCGAGGCTGGAACAGCGCCAGATGTGCTCTTCGATGCACCAGGCCGGATTATTCAATACGGTAAAAACGGTAAGTTGGCAGACTTGAACGACCTCTTCACAGATGATTTCGTCAAAGATGTTAACAACGACAATATTATCCAAGCCAGCAAGGCTGGAGACAAAGCTTATATGTATCCAATTAGCTCTGCTCCATTCTACATGGCAATGAATAAGAAAATGTTGGAAGATGCTGGTGTCCTCAACCTAGTTAAAGAAGGCTGGACAACAGATGACTTTGAAAAAGTTTTGAAAGCGCTTAAAGATAAAGGTTATACACCTGGCTCTCTCTTCAGTAACGGTCAAGGTGGAGACCAAGGAACTCGTGCCTTCATCGCTAACCTCTACGGTGGATCTGTTACAGACGAAAAAGTAACTAAATATACAACTGATGATCCGAAATTTGTCAAAGGTCTTGAAAAAGCAGTGAGCTGGATCAACAATGGCCTCATGATGAACGGTTCTCAATACGATGGTGGAGCAGACATCCAAAACTTCGCTAACGGTCAAACTTCTTACACTGTACTTTGGGCACCAGCACAAAATGGTATCCAAGCTAAATTGTTGGAAGCAAGTAAAGTAGAAGTGGTTGAAGTACCATTCCCATCAGACTCAGGCAAACCAGCCCTTGAATACCTTGTAAATGGTTTTGCAGTCTTTAACAACAAAGACGACAAGAAAGTAGAAGCAGCCAAGAAATTTGTGAAATTCATCGCTGATGACAAAGAATGGGGACCTAAGGACGTTGTTCGTACAGGTGCTTTCCCAGTTCGTACATCATTTGGTAAACTCTATGATGACAAGCGTATGGAAACAATCAGTGGCTGGACTAAATACTACTCACCATACTACAACACCATTGATGGATTTGCAGAAATGAGAACACTCTGGTTCCCAATGTTGCAATCTGTATCTAATGGAGATGAAAAAGTTGAACCTGCTTTGAAGACATTTACTGAAAAAGCAAACGAAACGATTACTAAAAAATAAGCAAGTTTAAAATCCGCCCCTTTTTCTGTTGTCAGTCTCTAAAAATAGAAAAAGGGGTATTTTGTTAGAAAATCTTGAAAGAGGGGTACCTCATTGTGAAAGTCAATAAAATCAGAATGAAAGAAACCCTAATATCATATGCGTTTTTAGCTCCAATTCTTATATTCTTTACAGTATTTGTTTTGGCGCCTATGATAATGGGATTTATCACTAGTTTCTTTAATTATACAATGACCTCATTTACATTCGTTGGGTTTGATAACTACATTCGGATGTTCAATGATCCAGTTTTTGTTAAGTCACTCATTAATACAGTCATTATTGTAATCGGCTCTGTGCCGGTAGTTGTGCTCTTCTCTTTGTTTGTGGCTTCACAGACCTATGAGATGAATGCTGTTTCTCGCTCCTTTTACCGTTTTGTCTTCTTCCTACCGGTTGTTACAGGTAGTGTTGCCGTGACAGTCGTGTGGAAGTGGATCTACGATCCCCTATCTGGTATTTTGAACTTTGTTTTGAAATCTGGCCATATCATCAACCAAAACATTTCTTGGTTGGGAGACAAACAGTGGGCATTAGCTGCTATCATTGTTATTTTGCTGACAACATCTGTCGGTCAGCCAATCATTCTCTACATCGCAGCTATGGGAAATATCGATAATTCTCTAGTGGAGGCTGCGCGTGTGGATGGGGCGACAGAGATGCAAGTCTTTTGGAAAATCAAATGGCCGAGCCTTTTGCCAACGACACTTTATATCGCTATCATCACAACTATTAACTCATTCCAATGTTTCGCCTTGATTCAGCTGTTGACATCAGGTGGACCAAACTATTCAACTAGTACACTTATGTACTATCTATATGAAAAAGCCTTCAAGCTATCTGAATATGGCTATGCAAACACCATGGGAGTCTTTCTGGCGATTATGATTGCGATTATCAGTTTCGCTCAGTTCAAGATCCTCGGTAATGATGTGGAATATTAAAGAAAGGAGCAGGAATATGAAACCCCCAAAAATTAGTTCATTCAAAGTGTTCTCATCTGTGATTTTAGCACTTTTGACCGTGCTCTTTATCTTTCCATTCTACTGGATTCTGACTGGAGCCTTTAAATCTCAGCCGGATACAATTATGATTCCGCCTCAATGGTGGCCACAAAACCCGACAACAGAGAACTTCCAGCAATTAGCCGTTCAAAATCCGGCTTTGCAGTGGATGTGGAACAGTGTCTTCATTTCTCTTGCGACCATGTTCTTGGTTTGTGCGACATCATCCCTAGCTGGTTATGTTTTGGCTAAGAAACGCTTTTATGGGCAACGGATTCTCTTTGCTATCTTTATCGCGGCTATGGCCTTGCCTAAGCAGGTTGTCCTAGTACCTCTAGTGCGGATTGTCAATTTCATGGGAATCCACGATACCCTTTGGGCGGTCATTTTACCTTTAGTTGGCTGGCCTTTTGGGGTCTTCCTCATGAAGCAGTTTAGTGAAAATATCCCGACAGAGCTTCTGGAATCAGCTAAGATTGACGGTTGTGGTGAAATTCGGACCTTCTGGAGTGTAGCCTTTCCTATCGTCAAACCCGGCTTTGCTGCTCTGGCTATCTTCACCTTTATCAATACTTGGAATGACTACTTCATGCAGCTTGTAATGTTGACCTCGCGGAACAATCTGACGATTTCGTTAGGTGTTGCGACCATGCAGGCTGAGATGGCAACCAACTATGGTTTGATTATGGCCGGTGCTGCTTTGGCGGCGGTGCCAATCGTAGCAGTCTTCCTTATCTTCCAAAAATCCTTTACCCAAGGGATTACTATGGGAGCTGTCAAAGGATAAGGCGCTCAATAGAGGAAATAAAACTATGATTTTTGATGATTTAAAAAATGTGACTCGTTACAAGGGCCTTCATCCGAACCTGGATAAAGCGATTGATTATCTCTATGAGCACCGCAAAGACAGCTTTGACTTGGGACGCTATGAAGTGGATGGAGATAAGGTCTTTCTCTTGGTTCAGGAAAATACGCTCAATCAAGAGGCCAATGATCAATTTGAATATCATAAAAAATATGCAGATTTTCATCTGCTAGTAGCAGGGCATGAATATTCTGCCTATGGTAGCCAGGTGGTCGATGAGGAAGTGGCATTTGATGAAGAGGCGGATATCGGCTTTGTTCATTGTCAAAATCGTTATTCTCTCTTGTTGGGTTACCATAATTTTGCAATTTTCTTTCCAGGAGAAGCCCATCAGCCAAATGGCTATGCGGGTCTGGAAGAAAATGTCAGAAAGTATCTTTTTAAAGTTTTAATAGACTAGCCCTAGGTGAGCGAGATTTTTGAATGCGCAAGGCTAGCAGAGAAAGGAGAGACTTATGTCAGATAAGGGAACAGGACTCATCAGAGCTATATTTGATACGGATAATTTTTTCATGCAAATCTGTGAGAAAATCCTGGATTTGATGACGGTCAATCTTCTCTTTCTCTTGTCTTGCCTGCCCTTGGTGACCATTGGGATTGCCAAGATCAGCCTCTATCAAACACTTTTTGAAATCAAGGGAAACCGTCGGGTAAAAGTAATCAGAACTTACACTCGAATCTTTCGAGAAAATTGGAAGCAAGGACTCAAACTGGGCTTGCTGGAATTGGCTTTAGTCAGTATCAGTCTCTTTGACCTCCTGCTTTTTCGGACGCAGGAAGCCCTGCCTTTCCAAGTTTTAAAGGCGGTTTGTTTTGGAATTATTATTTTTACAATCCTGATATCTCTTTGTGTCTATCCCTTGGCTGGTAAGTTTCTCATGTCTTTTAGAGACCTTTTACAGACCAGCCTAGTGATTGTAAGTCTGAATTTTCCTTGGTTCTTTGTTATGATGGCGGTTATAGCCGCGATCCTTGTCATCATCTATAGTTCAGGCTTTGTGTTGCTGTTAGGATTTTCCCTCTTTGCCTTTATCGGCTTTGCAGGTCTGGCTTATTTGCAGCTTCCTATTTTGGAAAAAATCTTCGCTAAATACAGCAGTCTATAATCTAGAATTAATACATTGGAGAAAATTTGAAAATGAAAGATTTAAAGAAATATCACGGTGTCATCCCAGCTTTTTATGCTTGTTATGACGAGGAGGGTGAAATCAGCCCGGAGCGGACTCGCGCTTTGGTGGAGTATTTCATCGACAAGGGCGTGCAAGGTCTCTATGTCAACGGCTCATCAGGCGAATGTATCTACCAGAGCGTGGCCGACAGAAAAGTAATTTTGGAAGAAGTAATGAAAGTTGCTAAGGGCAAACTGACCATCATTGCTCACGTAGCCTGCAATAATACTAAAGACAGTATCGAGTTGGCAAAACATGCGGAAGCTCTAGGAGTTGATGCCATTGCGGCTATTCCGCCGATTTATTTCCGTCTGCCAGAATATTCTGTCGCTCAGTACTGGAATGATATCAGTGCGGCTGCCCCACATACTGATTTTGTGATTTATAATATTCCGCAATTGGCTGGCGCAGCCCTGACTCCGAGTCTTTATAAGGAAATGCTGAAAAATGAGCGCGTGATTGGTGTGAAGAACTCTTCAATGCCGGTGCAGGATATCCAGACCTTCGCAGCACTTGGTGGCAGTGACCATTTGGTCTTTAACGGTCCAGATGAGCAGTTCTTGGGAGGTCGTCTCATGGGAGCAGCAGCTGGAATTGGTGGTACCTATGGAGCTATGCCAGAACTCTTCCTTAAACTGAATCAACTGATTGCAGACAAGGAATTGGAAAGAGCTAAAGAGTTGCAGTTTGCCATTAACGATATTATCGGCAAGCTAACCAGTGCTCACGGCAATATGTATGCTGTTATCAAAGAAGTTCTCAAGCTCAACGAAGGACTGGCTATCGGCTCTGTCCGTGCTCCTTTGACACCAGTCGTAGAAGCAGACCGTCCGATCGTAGAAGCAGCAGCGGCCTTGATCCAAGAAACTAAGGAGCGCTTCCTCTAAAAGAAAGAAGGATGCTTATGGGAAATTATGTTACGATTGACATTGGCGGCACCAATATCAAATACGGCCTGATCGACGACCAAGAAACGCTAGTAGAAGCCCATGAAATACCTACGGAAGCCCATAAGGGTGGTCCAGAGATTATGCGTAAGGTTCAAAAGATAGTTGCAGACTATGCGCAGGCTGGTTCAATTGAGGGGATTTGTATCTCCTCAGCTGGTATGGTCGATCCAGACAAGGGAGAGATCTTTTATGCTGGTCCTCAGATTCCTAATTATGCTGGGACGCAATTTAAGAAGGTATTGGAGGAGGAGTTTTCCATTCCTTGCGAGATTGAGAACGACGTCAACTGTGCCGGTCTGGCTGAGGTCATGTCTGGCCATGGTAAGGGAGCAAAAATTGCGGTCTGTCTAACGATTGGGACAGGGATTGGTGGCTGTCTAGTAGCAGATGGGCAAGTTTTTCACGGCTTTAGCAACTCAGCCTGCGAAGTAGGCTATCTGCACCTGCCGGACGGAGCCTTTCAGGATGTGGCTTCGACCACAGCCTTGGTCCAATATGTTGCTGATCTACATGGAGAAGACGCAGAGCATTGGAATGGCCGTCGGATTTTTAAAGAAGCAACTGAGGGCAATAAACTCTGTATTGAGGGCATCGATCGCATGGTTGGCTATCTGGGGCAGGGTATTGCCAATATCTGCTATGTGGTTAATCCAGAAATCGTCATCTTGGGCGGTGGTATCATGGGACAAGAGGCCATTCTCCGACCGCGTATCCAAGCGGCTCTCAAGGATGCTCTGGTGCCCAGCATAGCTGAGAAGACCAAACTAGCCTTTGCCTATCACCAAAATACGGCGGGCATGTTTGGGGCCTACTACCACTTTAAAAATAAACATCAGTAATCCAAGTAAACCTGAGGCCCCTCAGGTTTCTTGCTTTTAGAAAACTGCTTCTGTAGACGGCTGGACGATATTTTAGAAGAAATTGACATGACAGGAAAAATTCGGTGGATAGAACTAAATTTTCAAAAATTTAACTTTGCTCACTTGTCTTTAGAAGTAGATTTAAAAGGTTGCCCAAGACTTTTAAGAAGTATCAGCCCTTTGAGGTTAAGCAATCAGTAACCCATCAAGGAGTTAAAAATAAGGCCAGGATGTTTGTCCTAGCCTTTTATTGATGTCTACGGTAGTAACCGTTAAGTTTGTGGTTTTCCCAGTAACTATTGAAGATTCTTTCCTTTCTCTCTCGGTCAATTTCTAGGAAAAAGGCATAAAGTATATCAATCATCAGCAGCATTGGGAACTGAGCTGAGATTCGTTGGATGAACTGAGGTTTACTTTGCATTGCAACTGGGATGATTTCTGAAAAGTTTTCTTTAATCAAATCAGGCTGGCCAGTGATTAATACGGTCTTGGCTCCCATGCCCTTAGCATCAATCAGGCTGTCAATAATGGATGGGGTTTGACCTGAAAGAGAAAAGCCGATTACTAGGCAGTTTTTGTCTAAAATGCTCGTTGTCCAAGCAAAGCCATCCGCATCTGTCAGGGCTTCACAAATAACCCCTAAGCGCATGAAGCGCAGTTTCATATCGCGAGCAACGAGCCCCGAGCTTCCCGTGCCAAAAAAATATACACGATCCGCTTTTTCAATCAGTTGGGCTACGCGCTCCAACCTTTTTTCGTCAATCAAGTCCTCGGTTTGTTGCCGAATTTGAATATAGTTGCGTAGCACCTGGCGGGACGAATCATTTTTCAGATTTGTATGCTCCGTTTTGCTGATTTTCAGCTGTTGGAGATATTGGAAGTTGAACTCCCGATAGCCCTTAAAGCCACATTTTTTAGCAAAACGGGTCAAGGCCGCCTGTGAGATGTGCAAGGTTTGCGCTACTTCGAGGGAGGACAGATCCCCTTCTATATCGGTCGGATTCAAAAAATAGTCGGCAATCTGCTTTTCGACATCGGTCATAGTGTCGTAACAGCTTTCGATGATGGCCAAGATATTTTGCTGGTGTCTCATGATGGGTCACTTTCTTTGGTCAAAATAATAAAAACGTATTTTCATTATAACATAGTTTAGCGAAAATAAAGCGTTTACAAAACCAATAATTGTCATATCTGGCTTTTCATTAAAGTATGAGTAGACTGTAATCTCAACATTTACAGATATTATGACCGCCTTTTTCTGAAGAGGTATTTCCTAAAGTTTGCGTCGAATGAAAGAAAAAGTGATATAATTTACACAAGTAATGTTCCAAGTTTGGATCTGAAGCAAGGGAGATAGGAGCTGATGGCAAGTGTAGCTTCTAATCATTTCAAGCATTTTTATCCAGCTTTTGGAAATCAGTAGAGCTAGATTGTGAGGTTTTTTATGCGAATCAATGAACTAGGTCAGCCTATTGGGGAGGGGTTGCCGGACTTTAAGCCAGGGGATCTGCCCAAGCTGGAGCGAGTAGAAGGTGAGTATGTTGTCATTGAGCGGTTGTCCAAGGACAAGCATGGAGTGGATTTATACGAAGTATATGGTCCGGATTCTCCTGCGGACATGTGGACCTATCTCTTTCAAAATGCTGCTCAAAGTCAGGAGGAGTGGGATGGTTTGCTGGATCGGATGCTGGCAGCTCAGGATCGTTTCCACTATGCCATTGTGGACAAGGAGAGCGGCAAGGCGCTGGGAACCTTCGCTTTAATGAGAATTGATCAAGGCAATCGTGTGATTGAAGTAGGTGCTGTGACCTATTCACCGCAGCTGAAGCGCACTAGACTGGCTACGGAAGCTCAGTACTTACTGGCACGCTATGTCTTTGAAGAGCTGGAGTATCGCCGCTATGAATGGAAATGTGACTCCCTCAATCAGCCTTCAAGACGGGCAGCAGAGAGACTTGGATTCACCTATGAAGGCAGGTTTCGTCAGGCGGTTGTCTATAAGGGGCGCAACCGAGACACTGATTGGCTCTCCATGATTGACAGCGATTGGCCTGCCGTTAAGAGTCGTTTGGAGAAATGGCTGAGCCCAGACAATTTCGATGAAAAGGGACAGCAAATAAAAGCCTTGTCTGAGTTTTGATATTTGATTGAGTTGAAATCATAGGATTTCGACTCTTTTTGCTTTTTAATTTTGATGAAAATGAAGAATTTTCTGATAAATTTTGGTATAATAAAACGAACTACAGATAAAGGATGAGA
>NZ_CALHWC010000081.1 GCF_938036805.1 uncultured Streptococcus sp. | reverse complement strand
TTCTCTTGGTCAAAATGATTCAGATTTTTGAAGAGCTGGGCTTTGTCAGCATCACCGAAGGCGTCATGACGGTCAATAAGGAAGCAGAAAAGAAAGAAATTGACAGCAGTCTTATATACCAAGACCTCAAGCGACTAGTCAAGGAGCAGGAACTCATGGCTCTGGGGACTGTGCAGGAGATTTATGACTATCTCATGGATTGCTAGGGGCAAGGCCTCCTTGTTTTACAAATCTTTCATATCTAAAAATATTTGAAAGTCTGCTAGAGCCTTTTTGGATAAAACATGGTATAATAGAGAGTAAAAAATTTTTTGAAAGAAAGAATATTATGAATTTAAAAGATTATATTGCAACTATTGAAAACTACCCAACGGAAGGTATTCTCTTCCGCGATATTAGCCCTTTGATGGCTGATGGCAATGCCTATAGCTACGCTGTACGTGAAATTGTACAGTATGCGACTGACAAGCAAATCGACATGATTGTTGGTCCAGAAGCGCGTGGCTTTATCGTAGGCTGTCCGGTTGCCTTTGAATTGGGAATTGGCTTTGCTCCTGTCCGTAAGCCAGGTAAACTGCCACGTGAAGTTATCTCAGCTGACTATGAAAAAGAGTACGGTGTAGATACTCTGACCATGCATGCGGATGCAATCAAACCTGGTCAACGCGTTCTGATTGTAGATGACCTTCTTGCAACTGGTGGAACAGTCAAGGCAACCATTGAAATGATTGAGCGTCTTGGTGGCGTAGTGGCTGGCTGTGCCTTCCTCATTGAGTTGGATGAGCTTAAAGGCCGTGAAGCAATTGGCGACTATGACTACAAGGTATTAATGCACTACTAAAGATATAGCTTATTACTATATCTAGTTAGAGAAAAAGTATAATTGAAAACTATATCTCCTTTGAGTATAATGAGTATATTAAACAAAAGGAGATATTTTCATGCCTATCAAGATCGATAAGAAGCTTCCAGCAGTTGAAATTTTAAGCTCTGAGAATATCTTTGTCATGGATGATGACCGGGCAGACCACCAAGATATTCGCCCTCTGAATATTTTGGTGCTTAATCTCATGCCCCAGAAAATGGTGACAGAAACTCAGATCTTGCGTCATTTGGCCAATACGCCCTTGCAGCTGACCATTGAGTTTCTTTATATGACTTCTCATACATCGAAGACCACTCAAGCGGAGCACATGCAGACCTTTTACAAGACTTTCGATGAGGTTAAAAATCGCTATTTTGATGGCTTGATTATCACAGGAGCACCAGTAGAGCATCTGCCTTTTGAGGCGGTGGACTATTGGGAGGAATTCCAGCAGGTGATTGAATGGTCCAAGACTCATGTCTTTTCAACTCTGCATATCTGCTGGGGAGCTCAGGCTGGTCTTTATGCCCGCTATGGCGTGGATAAGCACCAGATGGAAGAGAAACTCTCAGGTGTCTACGAGCAGTCGGCTCCAAGTAATAATCTGCTTTTTAGAGGCTTTGATGATGAATTTATCACGCCTCATTCAAGGCATACAGAGGTGCTGAAGGAAGACATTCTGAATCTGACCAATCTAGAAATTCTCTCTGAGGGAGAAAAGACTGGCTTGTCTGTTTTGGCAAGCCGTGACTTGCGGGAGGTGTATAGCTTTGGTCACATGGAATATGACCGTGATACCCTTGCCAAGGAGTATTTCCGTGATTTGGAAGCGGGCAAGGATCCTCATATTCCTGAAAATTATTTCAAGAATGATGATGTGAATGAGACACCTTGTCTACGCTGGAGTTTGGCGGCAGCTCTCTTTTTCAGTAACTGGGTCAATTATGCAGTTTATCAAGAAACGCCATTTGATTGGCAAAGTCCAGAGAATGATGCATCCTTCTTTGCTTATTTATAAGAGGTACTATGACTTATTTAGCAGCTTACAAAAATGGCAACTTGGTTCTTCCAAGTGCCCTCTTTTTGCATTTTAAAGAAATTTTTGATTCCAGCGATGATTTTTTGGTCTGGCAGTTTTTCTATCTGCAAAATACCACCTCATTGGAGGAGTTTGCGCCCAGTCAGATTGCAGAGCATATTGGCAAGACCCTATCCGAGGTTAATCGTTCCATGTCCCATCTGACGGAAAAGGGCTTGCTCCAGTACAGAACCATCGAACTGAATGGGGAAATCGAGGCGATTTTTGATGCTTCACCAGCCTTAGAAAAGCTAGACGAGATTCTAGGCACTTCCAGTCCTACTGGGTCAAGGCCAGCGTCTGATGGTAACCTTCTCAAGGAACTGGTTGAGACATTCCAGCAAGAGTTAGGGCGTCTTTTGACTCCATTTGAAATCGAGGATTTGACCAAGACTATTAAGGACGATCAAATCAATCCAGATTTGGTCAAGGCTGCCTTACGCGAAGCAGTTTTCAATGGCAAGGCCAATTGGAAATATATTCAGGCCATCTTGCGTAATTGGCGGCGAGAAGGCATTACAAGCCCAGCTCAGGTAGATGCCAAACGGGCGGAACGTGAAGCAAGCAATCCGCAGAATGTAACGGTTTCGGATGATTTCCTCAATGCCATGAATTTGTGGAAGGACTAGTTACAAGTAAATGTGGTGAGGCTGTGCGAAATGTTTGAAGATTTTGCTTTTCTTTCTACTATCTAGTTTCAGATTTAAAGAGCTTCAAGTCATTATAAATAGTTCCAACTCCGAGTGGTTTCTCAGTAATCGCTGGCTATTGAGCAATTATCTACTATATTAATAGTTTGCTGAACATAATAAGGCGCGACTGAAACATTTTTGTTTCAGTCTCTTTTTTGTTTTAGAACCTATGATTTTGAGGATTGTGATATAATGAAAGGGTATTTTGGTAATTCTATAAATAAAAGGAGAAGCGAAGATGGGACAAATTAAGTCAAACACTATTTCAGCTGGATCTGCTATTAGCGAGCTAGTTGGAGTTGATACTAGCAATGCACAAAATCAACAAGTCAAATTTTTCTACACAACAGGGATTGCTGGAATGGAAGCTGGCTGTCAAGCCTGCAATCAAATGCTGCAGGCTATCAGTGACTTCAGTTCGGCTGTCCTAACTCAGGCCAATAAATTTCCAGAAATTGCTGAAAAAATTGAGAAACGCGATATAGAGCAGGCTAAGCGCTGGGAGAGTTAAGATGAAGGCAGACAAAAGCGAAAAAGAACGCCAAGCACTTTATGAAAAAATTCTCAAAGTTGACGAAAAAGAAGATGAATTTATGGCTCTCAAACATCAATACGAAGATTCTCTGGTAAACTTTGCGACGGATTTCCAATATTTGACGACTCGAATGGAAAATCTACTTTATGAGTATCCGCAAAATACTGCTTTTCTCAGTCGTGATTTAGCAGAGACTCAGCATCTTAACCAACAGGTTAAGAACTATGTGGATATTCAGATGGATGAACTAGAAAAGCTTGATCGTCAAGCAAGAAAGACTCTGGAAGAAGAACGAGAAAAACTGACCAAAGAAAGGAATAGTCTGCCATGGGAGTGAAATATAGTGCAGCAGATTCGGCCCAGCTTATCCAAGCGATGACCAGCAACCTGCAGGTAGCTAATCAGGTGACCGATCGTCTATCTAGTGGCTGCGATCACCTGATCGCCTCTTTGGAGTCGGGTGAGCTGCAGGGAGCGGCTTATACAGCGGGAAAAGGCTTATTTACAGAAATTATAATCCCTGCTATCAAAAAGCTACAAGCTGCTATTGATGATATTCAGGAGGAGCTGAATTCTTATAAATATGCTGACTCCACCGTATCTGAGTATGGGATACTGGATCTTGACTTGCTGAAAGAACAGTTGGAAACAAAACAGGAGATGTTGGTGAAAACCCAAGCTCAGCTAGCAGAGTATCAATCTCTATTTCGCCGGATTATTGATGGACTTGCAGGGGAATTAGCTGACAATCTGTCCAAGACGAATGCTCTGACAGTGCTGGAAAATCAGCTAAATATCGGCATTCGGGAAATTCAGGAAAAAATTGACAAACTTGAATGGTTTGTGGCAGATGTTTCAAAATACTTTACAGACAGTCTAGAAATTTTGAGACTAGCTATTCAAGGAGCAGTGTCATTGAGTCAAATCACAATTGATGCAGAAGGAAACTACTATACAAATGGTGCGGACATGTCTTGGGTTTCAAAACTGAAAAATGAAGAAATTCGTACTTATGGAAGAGGAGTAGATCCTAAGATTTCTTTGATTAATCAGAGTATCAGAGAATTGATGCTGCCTGATGAAGCAGCAGCTTACTATCGTAAACACTTGCTGGCCTACTTAGAGGGGAAACCTTCTAGCGATTGGCCAATCTTGATTCAAGAATTCAATCAATCTTTACGCTTTGACCATGAGGGGAATATACTGACTTTTATACCTACCAAAGTTAGTGATGTCCCAGTCGTTGGTGAAGTGTGGGTTGTTCTAAAAAATGGTAATTTTGATGAAGAATACACTCAGCGTCTGAATGATGAGCGAGGTGGGCAATTCTGGGAAAGTATCCGAGAAAATGCGGCAGAGTTCTTAGCGGGCCTAGGAAGTATTGCCCTTGGTGCTATGATTGATACAATAAGCTTAGGAGGAGGGGCGGCAGGCTTAGTACTTTCTATACCAAGTTTTGGGACTTTAACTATTCCCATAGAAACAGCGGCAGCAGCTGGTTTTGTGACAGGAACGACGATGATTGCTGGTGGCACATATGCCATTAATGATGCTATTATCAAGACTTGGACAGCTAATGCTAGTTTGAATGTCAGCTTTGCCCAGAGCTATGACAGCTGGAAAGCTAATAAAAAGACAAGTATTACTCATGGGAAGCAGATAGAAGCACGTGTGAGAGGGAAAAATGTAAAAATCCGTGTTGATTCTGAACCACAGAGTGGTAAATTTCAAGTACAATCTGGAAGTGGGAAATCGGGCTATTCTCTAAATGAGCATCTAAGGATAGATAGAATAATAGGAAGAGATTCTATTGTAGACTGGGTAAATTCAAATGAAAGTTTAAGTAAACTCAGCAAGGGGGTTAGAGAGCAAATTATTGATAGAATTTGGAAAGCTTATCAAAGGTATTATGCGAATTAAAACAGGAGGTATGCATGAAGTTATATTTACAAGGTGATTACACCAAGACTGATTTTTATGAAGAGTTTAAAGAAATAGCTCAAAAGATGTGGTTCAAAGAGCGAAAAGGAATTCCACTCGATTTTTCCTATGCTTGGGATGAAGATTTACATTTGAATTTACGGTTGGATAAATTTAAATATAATGACGAACGTTGGGAGAGTGCAAATTTTAATACAAATATAAACCCTTGGAAGACATTTGAATATGAAAACTTGACATTGGATCTAGAAAATTCTTATGAAAGCGATGGGCGAGAGAAAGGTGATTATTTGCGAATTATTTCCACTCATCTAGATATTTTAACGGTTGACAAGCGTGCTATGTATATTATGGCGATTGAGGTAGCATCTGCCATTGACGGTCAAATCAGCGAAGACGACAAAGAAACATGGCTGAGTATTGAAGAATTTAAAACGAAACATATAGACTTGCTGAATTTGACCTACGACGAAGCGGTTGATATTAGTTTGGAGGAACTAGAGATTATGGAGGCGGTTGATGAACCACTTTGGGATGAATTACACAGAGGGTGGGAAGAATATATCAAAATCCACGGAGAACGTGTTTATGACGAAGAGGAAGACGAGTGAGATTATACATCAAAGGTGATTATGCTAAAAAAATAACATTTACTACTAGAGAACTAGTTTGGAAGATGTGGTTTAAGGAAAAAGATGGAATAGAGTCGGATTTGTCATATGCTGGGTATCTAGAACTACCAATTGAGAAACTTTCTATTCACTTAGAATTAGACAAGAAAACTCATGATGATAGATGGAAAAGTGTTCAGATTAAGGAAGGGATAAAATATGATTTTTTATCCCATAAGTCAGAATATATACAGTTAGACTATGAAGATGCTATCATGTCGGATTTTCGTGAGAAAGGTGAATGTTTAAGAATTGCTTCTAAGCACCTTGACCTTCTCACTGTTGATAAACGAGCTATGTATATTATGGCCATTGAAATTGCGACTGCTATTGATGGTCAGATTAGCGAAGATGATAAAGAGAGCTGGTTAAGTGTGGAGGAATTTAAAAAACGGCATGAGGATATCCTTTCGATGAGTTATGAAGAGGCTAATGAGCTGAGTTTGGAAGAAATTCCCTTTTTGGGCGATGTGAGAGACCCAGTTTGGGAAGACGATGACCGTAGAAATGAAGAATACATCAAAATCCATGGCGAGCCAGTTTATGATGACGAGGATGAATGAAATTATATTTAAAAGGCGATTACACTAAAAAAGTACCTTATGGTTATTTGGAACTAGCTGGTAAAATGTGGTTTCCAGAGGATGAGCAGGTTTCTTACTCAAATGCTGGAGACAATGATGCATTACAAGAAGATTTTTTCTCAAATTTATCCTTGAGGAAAGGCACTGCTGATAAGAGATGGTCTAGTGTCCCTCTAAAGGAAGGGGTACGAAGACTCTTTTCACATATTAAGGAATGTATTGAAATTAATTTTGAAGATGCATTTGCTACAGATTATAATGAAAAGGGAGACTATCTCCGTATTTTAACCACCCATCTAGAAGTTTTGACAGTTGATAAACGAGCTATGTACATTATGGCGCTTGAGATTGCAAAGGTTATTGATGGTCAAATTAGTGAGGATGGCAAGGCTAGCTGGTTGACAATTGAGGAGTTTAAAAGAAAACATGAGGCTATTCTATCTCTAACTTTTGAAGAAGCAAATGAACTAAGTTTGACAGAAATTCAAACGATGGATGTTATGGACGATCCTCTTTGGGAGGAAGAAGCTGCTCGTCGAAAAGAATACATCCTAGCACATGGAGGCGATATCTCAGATTTATGAGACTATATATCAAAAGTGATTTTAAGAAAAAAATAACCTTTACAACAAGAGAGTTGCTCTGGAAAATGTGGTTTAAGGAGTGGCATGGTCATCCTATTACATACTCAAACGTCGGTGATGATGAGATGTTACAAGATGATTTTTACTTTGTAGTAAGTTTTGATAAATGGCGTTTTTTTGACTCAAGATGGAATAATATTCCCTCTTATGATTTAAAAAATCCATGGAATTCCTATAAATATGAAAATATATCCCTTGAATTTGAAAAAACTTTCATTACAGAGTGGAGAGAACGTGGAGATTATCTACGTATCGCAACATCCCATATAGATGTTTTAACAGTAGACAAACGTGCCTTATACATTATGGCAGTTGAGGTTGCGGGTGCAATTGATGGGAAAATTAGTGAGGACGGCAAAGAGACCTGGGTGGATGTAGAGACTTTTAAGGAGTTGCACAAGGCTGTTCTTTCACTGACTTATGATGAAGCGGTTGAAATTAGTTTGGAAGAATTAAAGACAATGGTACCAGTAAGAGACCCTCTATGGGAAGAGGAAGAACGCTTTCGCGAAGAGTATATCAAAATCCATGGCGAACGTGTTTATGACGACGAGGAAGACGAGTGAGAATTTACATTAAAGGCGATTATACTAAAGAGATTCCGTTTGATTATTTAGAACTAGCGAATAAAATGTGGTTTGAAAGTTATCAAGGAGAAGGCATCCCACTCTCCTATTCTGGTTTTCTTCAAATCAGAGATAGGAATGATATAGCAATTCATCTAAAACTAGATAAACAGAATTATGATGAACGTTGGTTGCATGTTCCGATACAAGAAGGGCTAAAATATCGTTTTTATTCACAAATTGATGAATGTTTGAATTTAGATTTTGAAGATGCTTATGTAACAGATTTTCGAGAAAATGGAGGCTGTCTGCGTCTAGCTTCTACCCATCTTGAACTGCTCACTCTTGATAAACGTGCATTCTATATTATGGCACTTGAAATTGCGACTGCGATTGACGGTCAAATTAGTGAAGATGATAAGAAAACATGGCTAACAATCAAGGAATTCAAGGAAAAGCACCAAGATATCTTATCTCTGACTTTTGATGAAGCAAATGAGATGAGTTTGGAAGAAATTCAGACGATTGAAGCTATTGACGATCCCATCTGGGAAGAATTGGATAGGAAGCGCGAGGAGTATATCCGAATCCATGGAGAAGTGGAGTTAGATGACAATGAGGAAGATGAGTGAGACTATATATAAAAGGTGATTACACCAAAGAAATTCCGTTTGATTATTTAGAACTAGCGAAGAGAATGTGGTTTGATACTAAAGATGGTAAACGAGTAGATTTTTCTTATTTTGGAAATACTCGCCCATTTAAAACAGACCCAACTATTCACTTAAAATTAAATAAGTGGATGCATGATAATAGATGGAATAATGTTCAGTTGAAAGAAGGGATTACCAACGAATTTGGAAGTCATGTATATGAAAACCTTGAATTAGATTTTGAAGATAATCCAGCAACAGACTATCGAGAAAAAGGAGACTGTCTACGTTTAGCTTCTACCCACCTTGACCTTCTCACTGTTGATAAACGTGCCTTCTATATTATGGCGATTGAAATTGCGACTGCCATTGATGGTCAGATTAGCGAAGATGATAAAGAGAGTTGGTTAAGTGTGGAGGAATTTAAAAACCGGCATGAGGATATCCTTTCGATGAGTTATGAACAGGCTAATGAGCTGAGTTTGGAAGAAATTCCGTTTATGGACGATGTGAGAGACCCGGTTTGGGCAGAAGATGACCGCAGAAATGAAGAATACATCAAAATCTATGGTGAAGTGGAGTTGGATGATGAGGAGGAAGACGAGTGAGACTATATCTTAAAGGCGATTATACAAAAAGAGTACCTTATGGTTATTTGGAACTAGCTGGTAAAATGTGGTTTCCAGAAGATGAGTAAGTTTCTTACTCAAATTTATCCTTGAGGAAATGCACTGCCGATAAGAGGTGGGATATTGCTTATAATGTTGAAGGCGATTACTTTACTCCTCTTGTTATTAAGAAAAAAATCATTATTCTATAATTGTTAAACGATTTGATAGGGAAGCTTAATTTAGATAGAAGGTACAAGTGACTAAAACAAAATAATTTCACTTGATGATACAGAAATGATATACTAAATAGAAGAATGTTTAGAAAAGAGTAAGCAATGCAAAAAAAGACTATTTCCCAGCGCTTGGAGCGAGTAGCTGCTTTTGTGCCGAATGGGGCAAAGCTGCTGGATGTTGGAAGTGATCACGCCTATCTGCCTATTTACCTGATTCAGGAAGGACGAATTGAGAAGGCTCTGGCCGGAGAAGTGGTAGAGGGGCCTTTTCAGTCTGCCCAGAAAAATGTGGCAGAGCATGGACTGACAGAGCAGATTGAGGTTCGCTTGGCCAATGGTCTGGCGGCTGTTGAAGCGGAGGATCAGATTGACACCATCGTTATCGCTGGCATGGGTGGTCGCTTGATTTCAGAGATTTTGGAAAATGGCAGAGCTAAGCTTGGGTCTATTTCCCGCTTGATTTTGCAGCCCAATAACCGAGAGGATGAGCTCCGCAGCTGGCTGGTATCTAATGGCTTTCGCTTGCTGGCTGAGGATATCTTAGAAGAAGCTGGCAAATTTTATGAAATCCTAGTGGCGGAAGCAGGCCAGCAAACTTTGACAGAGAAAGAAAAACGTTTTGGTCCTTTTCTGATGAAGCAACAGTCACCTGCTTTTCAGATAAGATGGCAAAAAGAACTGAAGAAACTTGAAGGAGCTCTAGCTCATATCCCAGAAAAAAATGAGCTAGAACGCTCTGCTATGTCCCAAAAAATCGAAAGTATCAAGGAGGTACTCCATGCTAGCAAGTGAAATCATCGCCCGTTATGAAGCCTACTGCCCGCAAGAACTGTCCATAGAGGGCGATATCTCAGGCCTGCAAATTGGAACTTTGGACAAAGAAGTAGACAAGGTTTTGGTAGCCTTGGATGTTCGTGAGCAGACGGTGGCAGAGGCTATTGAGCTAGGTGCTGGGGTGATTATCGTTAAACATGCGCCTATTTTTCGCCCGCTCAAGGACCTAGTGGCAGATAAGGCGCGAAATCAAATCATTTTAGAGCTCATCAAGCATGATATTGCTGTCTATGTCAGCCATACTAATATTGATGTCGTGGAGGACGGGCTCAATGACTGGTTCTGCCAGCTTCTGGAAATTGAGGAGACAAGTTTTCTCAGTCAGACAAGCCCAGAACACGGTATTGGTCGCGTGGGGAAGATTGCTCCTCAGACCTTTGGGGACTTTGCGGCTAAGGTCAAGGCAACTTTTGGACTAGATTGTTTGCGTCTGGTCACCTATGAAGAAGCAGATCTCGAACGCATGATTGATCGTGTGGCTATTTGTGGTGGCAGCGGTCAGTCCTTTTATTCAGAGGCTATTGCCAAGGGAGCGCAAGTCTACATAACTGGTGATATTTACTATCACACTGCTCAGGAAATGCTGACAGAAGGGCTTTTGGCGCTGGATCCTGGACACCATATCGAGGTTCTTTTTACGGAAAAAATAAAAGAAAAGCTTGATACTTGGAAGGCAGAAGAGGGATGGGAGATTGAGATCCTGGCTAGTCAGGCTTGGACTAATCCTTTCCGGCATATTTGAGAGGGAGCGACATGAAAAAAGTAGTAGTGATTGGAGATGGGATTGTTGGCTCAACAGCCGCTTACTATCTATCCAAATCCCCAGATGTGGAAGTGACTGTCTTTGATGACGGCAAGGGGCAGGCAACCAAGGCAGCCGCTGGCATTATCAGTCCTTGGTTTTCCAAGCGTCGCAATAAGGCTTGGTACAGGATGGCGCGTCTGGGCGCTGATTTTTATAAGGACTTGATTGCAGAACTGAAATCGGCTGGAATCCAGACAGACTTTTACCAACAGACGGGTGTATATCTGCTGAAAAGGGACGAGAGCAAGCTGAAGGAACTTTATGATTTGGCTGCTAATCGTCGGGAAGAGTCGCCCTTAATAGGGGACTTGAGTCTTCTCAGCCGTCAGGAGGCCCAGGAAAAATTTCCAAGCTTGCAAGGTTTTGAGTGGCTTCTATATGCTTCCGGTGGTGCCCGTGTGGAGGGAGCACTCTTGACGGAGACGCTTCTGAAAGCTAGTAAGGCAAAACTAGTTGAGAAAAAGGTAAGCTTGACAGTAGAAGGAGAGCAACTTCTGGTGGATGGTCAGAGCTTTGACTGTGTTATCTTAGCTGTGGGGGCTTGGCTAGGAGAAATCTTGCAGCCGCTAGGCTATGTGACAGATGTTCGACCGCAAAAGGGGCAGCTACGTGATTTTAAACTGGCTGAAAAGACGGATGACTACCCTGTTGTGATGCCTGAGAGCGAGCTGGATATCATTCCCTTTCTAGCAGGCAAGGTCAGCGTCGGGGCCAGTCATGAAAATGATCAGGGCTTTGATTTGACAGTAGATAAGACGGTGCTGGTTCAGTTGCAGCAAGAAGCGGAAACTTATTTGCCGAGGTTGGCTACTGCAGAGATTTTGGGCGAGCGCGTGGGAACGCGGGCTTATACCAGCGACTTTTCTCCTTTCTTTGGCGCTGTGCCAGACTTACCGCATGCCTACGCAGCCAGCGGTCTAGGCTCTTCTGGTCTGACAACTGGTCCGCTCATCGGACGCCAATTGGCCCAGATGGTTTTAGGAGAAGCGGGGATGCTGAATCCAGCTGACTATCCTATTGAGCGGTACGTGGAAAAGAGAGCACTTAAGGAGAACAAATGTTTTTAATATTTCTCATTTTACTTTTATTAGTAATATCAATCTTAATCTCAATCTCACTTATTCTATTTACTAGGCACAAAAGTCGTTCTCAAGATCCTCTTGTTTTTCAGAATAATGGAGGGAATCAGGAACTAGCAAAGAATACGAAACATAAAATGGGTTTTAGTGTTTTGGGCTGTTTCTTATCTAGTATGGTGATTATGATGTCCATACCACTCGTCTCTATGTTTCTGAGTTTTGCAGATATGTGGGGAGTTTTTGTACGAGTGCCGAAATATGAAATGGTACAGGCTATTCAGCGCTCTTATAAGCAGAGTGGTTTTGAAGGAACGGTCAGAGTTTTAGATGCTGATAAAAACTATACCTCTTTCGCTGGTTATTTAATCAGAGCTGAGTATTCTGAGGAGATTGAGGGGCAAACGGTTAAGATTGGTGACCGAATTGAATATTATACCTCTCGGGATACGAAAAATGGAAAAACGGATATTGACCTACAGCTTGAAAAGGGAGATGCTATTTATCAAGCTTTCCCTAGTATCGCTTATAAAGGACTTGAGCTGAGTCCGGGTTTTAGTGAAACTTTAGAGACTGTAAAATATAGTTTTACAAGGGCGGATAAGAAGAAACTATATCTAGAATCCCTTGATTTTATGATAGATAAGGATGCGCCACATATTGATGTATACGAGGCTCTGATAAAGAAGAATCAGGCAGAAGGCCAGCCTTTGCAGGGCTTGTATCCAATTCCTATTTCTGACATGTTGGAAAAAGAGGCTCTTGCCATTGAAATGAAGGTAATTTTTAACGTGGAGCAAGATGATGGATCTATCATTAGTATTGGCCAAGACCAGAAGAATGATGATAAAATCAAGCAGATTTTACAAGAGCAGCTAGATTTAACGAAGCTACCAAATGCACGTTATCTTATGGACATTGGTGTCGGGAAACATAGTAAGTATTCTGGATTTGGTAAATACGAAGTCATTGTTCAAAATCATCAGATCGTTCGATTTTCTATCCAAAATAAAGAATATTGAGTTGGAATAACTCTTTTTGGGTATTGCTTTCAATTACAGCTTGTAGTTGTGCAAGTGTCATGATTGAGGTTTTCTTAAAGTTACTAGTTCTATGTGGAGAGAGAAAGATGAAAAATTTTTTACCAAACGATGTATTTATTAAAGGAGAATTTGATAGCATACGATATTATTTGTACCGAAAAATCATCAGTGATAAGGTCCAAATATGGGTGGCTGTCTGGGGTTATCATGGGTTGATAGCGGAATCAAATGAAGAGTTTATGGATTTATCATTTCGTGAAATTGAAAGCCGCATTTATTCGATTTGGAGCTTAAATGCGAGATAAAATTATATATGAAATAGAAGAAAATATCTTATCTGACTGAATAGAATGATGAAATATCGGATAAGATATTATGGTTCGTCGATTGCTTAGTGACTTCACTGTATCGGCGAAACCAAGACGATTTTGTATGATTTATTTTAGAGGATAGGGAGAAGTTATGGACTAGTTACGATCGCATCCTGTGGTTATGCAGGCGTTCTTGGCTGGGCTTTTTACATGGGGGTGTACCATTGTGGGCTCGGCAATTGTATTTTTCTTTAAACAGGTCAGTCGCAAGCTGCTGAATATTATGATGGGCTTTGCGGCAGGAGCTATGATTTTCGTGGTGGTAGAGGAGCTGATACCGGATTCGCAGACCAATGGCAATACCGATGTGGCGACTTTAGGTCTCATGGTGGGTTTCGTTCTCATGATGGTCTTGGATGTCGCTTTGGGATAACGCCAAATTTGAATCAAAGAGCATAAGAAAGCGGAAATTCTGCTCTTTTTCTTTTGTTTAAGGGAAGTGAAAAGGATGACATCCGCTTTCAAAAATGGTAAAATAAAGGGAATACATTAAGAGAGGAAATTCATATGAAAGGTATTATTCTTGCAGGTGGTTCTGGTACTCGTTTGTATCCATTGACCCGCGCTGCGTCAAAACAGCTCATGCCGGTTTATGACAAACCCATGATTTATTATCCGCTGTCAACTCTTATGCTGGCTGGTATCAAGGACATCTTGATTATCTCCACTCCGACGGATCTGCCTCGTTTTGAGGATCTGCTGGGAGACGGATCTGAGTTTGGTATCAAGCTTTCTTATGCAGAACAGCCAAGTCCGGACGGGCTGGCACAAGCCTTTATCATTGGGGCTGATTTTATTGGAGATGATAATGTAGCGCTGATTCTTGGGGATAATATTTACCATGGACCAGGTCTGAGTAAAATGCTCC
>NZ_CALHWC010000080.1 GCF_938036805.1 uncultured Streptococcus sp. | reverse complement strand
ATTCAGATGGCTAGAGAAGCTGGCGCCAATATTTTCGTAGCAGGTAGCTATGTCTTCAAAGGTGATGTCAGCCATCAAGTTCAGACCTTGAGGGATGCGTTAGATGCCTAGAATTGCTCTGTTTGCTGGCGGTGATTTGACTGCGGTCAATCGGGATTTTGATGTTTTTGTCGGAGTTGATCGTGGTGCCTTTTATCTGCTAAAGCAGGGCTTGCCTCTGGACTTAGCGATTGGCGATTTTGATTCTGTTTCCGATGAAGAATTGCTGCGCATAAAAGCTGGCGCCAAGGAAGTCATTCAGGCTCAGCCTGAAAAGGATGATACGGACTTAGAATTGGCTGTTCTGGCTTGCTTTGAGCGCTATCCAGATGCTTATCTGACGATTTTCGGCGCCTTTGGCGGTCGTTTAGACCATGCTCTGGCCAATGTTTTCTTACCCAGCAATGATAAAATCGCTCCCTATATGGAACAGCTGATCTTAGTTGATGCCCAGAATTGCCTCCGCTATGTGCCCTCTGGCCGTCATGAAATCAAGCCAGTGGAAGGCATGGACTATCTGGCCTTTCTGCCGACCGAAGATGTTCCTTTGACCATTGAAGGAGCCAAATATCCTTTAAATGAAACGAATTTTTTCTTTAAAAAAGTCTATGCTTCTAACGAATTTATAGATAGACCTGTATTTTTATCCTTTGACGGGGGTTATACGGTTGTTATTTACAGTAAAGATAGGAGTTGATATGGAGTATATCGTCATCATCATCCTGCTTATCATCAATCTGGTCTTTCTCTATTTCTTCTGGCAGAGACAGGGGCAGCAGGAGCAGGCAATCAGAGTCTTGCTAGAAGAGCAGGAGGATCACTTGTCCGACCAGCTGGATTACCGCTTTGAGCAGGAAAGACATCAGGAGGCTCTTCGGCAAAAAGAGTTGGAACTGGTTCTGGGCGATCGGTTAGCCGAAGTTCGAACAGATTTGCACCTCCATTTGACGGATTTGCGAACCGAAATGGCGGAGAGTTTCAGCAAAAATCGAGATAAAACCGATGAGCGGATGCGTCAGATTCAGGAGTCCAATGACCTGCGGCTGGAGCAGATGCGCCAGACCGTTGAGGAAAAATTGGAGAAGACTTTGCAGAGTCGCCTGCAGACCTCCTTTGAGACGGTGTCCAAGCAGCTAGAGTCTGTCAATCGTGGTTTAGGAGAGATGCAGACAGTGGCTCGGGATGTTGGCAGTCTCAATAAGGTTCTTTCCAATACCAAGACCCGCGGCATTATGGGCGAACTCCAGCTGGGACAAATTATCGAAGACATCATGACGCCCAGCCAGTATGAGCGGGAATTTGCCACAGTGGCAGGTTCTAGTGAGCGCGTGGAGTATGCTATCAAGTTGCCTGGGCAGACAGAGCAGGACTATGTCTACCTGCCCATCGATTCCAAGTTTCCTCTGGCGGATTACTATCGCTTGGAAGATGCCTATGAATCGGGCAACAAGGAAGAGATTGAACTTTACCGTAAGTCGCTGTTGGCTAGCGTCAAGCGCTTTGCCAAGGATATCAAGAGTAAATATCTGGCTCCGCCAGCTACGACGAATTTTGGGATTATGTTTTTGCCAACGGAGGGACTCTATTCTGAAGTGGTTCGCAATCCAGAGTTTTTCGACGGTTTGCGGCGAGATGAGCAGATTGTCGTAGCTGGACCGTCTACCTTGTCAGCCCTGCTTAATTCTCTCTCAGTTGGCTTTAAAACACTGAACATCCAGCGTAGCGCAGATGACATCAGCAAGGTTCTGGGCAGCGTCAAGCTGGAATTTAATAAATTTGGCGGCATTCTAGCCAAGGCTCAGAAGCACTTGAAGAACGCTTCTGGAAGCATTGACGAGCTACTGACTCGCCGAACCAATGCTATTGAGAGAACGCTGCGACATATTGAATTGTCGGACCAAGACCTTCAGTTACACTTGCTAGATATTCCAGATGAAAGGGAAGATTATGAAAATTAATCAAATGAAAAAGGATGAATTGTTTGAAGGATTTTATCTGATTAAGTCGGCCGAAGTCCGACAGACCAGAGCTGGGAAAAATTACCTCGCCTTCACTTTCCAAGATGATACTGGAGTGATTGAAGGGAAATTGTGGGATGCCCAGCCTCATAATGTGTCAGAATTTACAGCGGGGAAAGTCGTCCATATGCAAGGCCGTCGCGAAGTCTACAATAACACCCCGCAGGTTAATCAGTTGACCCTGCGCCTACCCAAAGCTGGTGAGCCCAATAATCCTGCGGATTTCAAAGAAAAACCACCTGTTGATCAAAAAGAACTGCGGGAATACCTGGCGCAAATGATTTTCAAAATTGAAAATCAAGTCTGGCAGCGCGTGGTCCGTTCGCTTTACAGCAAATACGATAAGGAATTCTATTCTTACCCAGCAGCGAAAACCAATCACCATGCTTTTGAATCAGGACTTGCGTTTCACACAGCTACCATGGTCAAGCTAGCGGATGCAATTGGTGACATCTATCCTCAGCTCAATAAAAGCCTTCTTTTTGCGGGGATTATGTTGCACGACTTGGCCAAAGTCATTGAGTTGAGCGGTCCGGAAAATACGGAATACACCGTGCGAGGCAATCTGATTGGCCATATTGCGCTGATTGACGAAGAATTGACCAAAACCTTGGCGGAGCTGAAAATTGATGATACCAAGGAAGATGTCATCGTTTTGCGCCATGTCCTCCTCAGTCACCACGGTCTCCTTGAATACGGCAGTCCCGTTCGTCCAAAGATTATGGAAGCAGAAATCCTACACATGATTGACAATCTGGATGCGGAAATGATGATGATGACCACGGCTCTGTCTCTCGTTGCTCCAGGAGAAATGACCAATAAAATATTCGCATTGGAAAATCGTTCCTTCTATAAACCAAAAATTGATAAGTGAAATACGAAAAATGGGCATTATATTTAGTATAATGTTCGTTTTTTTGATATAGTATGATATAATGAAAAAAATAAAATAAATATTCATAGAAATCACTCCAAACTTTGAAATCGAAAGAGCTGATTTGTGCTCTGTGCGAGAAGATCCTAGCTCATAGATTAGTTTGTAGCTGATTTTGGTGGAGTCGAATTGGTGAAAAAATGAAATTAAGAAGAAGTGAGCGCATGGTGGTTATTTCCAATTACTTGATTAACCATCCTTACCAATTAACAAGTTTAAACACATTTGCAGAGAAATATGAGTCTGCCAAGTCTTCCATTTCAGAAGACATTGTGATTATCAAACGTGCCTTTGAAGAAATCGAAATTGGTACGATTGAGACAATTACCGGTGCTGGAGGAGGTGTCGTCTTCACTCCTTCCATTTCAGAAAAGGAGGCCAAGGCTATCGTTCAAGACCTCCGCGATCAGCTGTCTGAGAGTAATCGAATCCTTCCTGGCGGCTATATCTACTTATCAGATTTGCTCAGTACGCCATCTATCCTCAATAATATTGGCCGCATCATTGCCAAAGCTTTTAAAGATCAAAAGATTGATGCCGTTATGACAGTGGCGACCAAGGGTGTTCCCTTGGCCAATGCTGTCGCTAATGTCTTGAATGTTCCCTTTGTCATTGTCCGTCGCGATTTGAAAATCACTGAGGGCTCTACGGTCAGTGTCAACTATGTCTCTGGCTCTAGCGGAGATCGGATTGAGAAAATGTTCCTCTCAAAACGTAGCCTAAAGGCTGGAAGTCGAGTGCTGATTGTCGATGACTTTCTCAAGGGAGGCGGAACGGTTAATGGGATGATTAGTCTTCTGTCTGAGTTTGATTCGGAGTTGGCAGGAGTAGCGGTCTTTGCAGACAATGCGCAAGCCAATCGCGATCATCTGGAATACAAATCGCTGTTAAAGGTGACCAATATCGACGTTAAATCAAATATGATTGATGTTGAGATTGGGAATATATTTGATTAACTTTAGGAAAGAATTATGAGAAATATTTTTGATAAATTAGAGAGAGCTTCTAACCTTGTTCGTTTAGGAATCCTGGCAATAATGCTGCTTATTTTGGTTTCTGGACTTATATTTTTAAAACCAGCTCAGAAGAATACGGGCTCCACCAAAACAGTCAGTTACAGTAGACGTTCAAGCTCCAGTAAAGCCAGTTCTACTAAGAAAGCATCGTCAGAAGATAATACGATTCAGGATGCTGAAGTAGCTGTTAAAAAGTTAGAAGAAGAGCGTACCGATGAAAGTTTGACTCAAGCACAAGCAGCGGTTGACAAGGTAAAAGATGAGGAAGCCAAAGCTAAGTTCCAAGGTCGAATTCAAGCCGTAAAAGATGCAATGAAGACACCTGAGGAATCCACTGAACCTGATTCAGACCAGCAGCAGTCGTTCTCTCCTACGCCTGTTGCGCCAGTTTATCGAACACCTGCCATCTCCATCGAACCACGAATACAGCCACAAGAAAGTTCGACTCCTGCACCATCCTCTAGTCCAGAAGTTACCCCAAGTCCATCTTCGGAGATACCAAGCCTGTCTTCAGATACTTCGGGCGCTTCTTCAAATACGGTGGTTCCTTCCCAGACTTCAAGTGAAAAATAGAATTGAATACATATTTTGATTGGTATTTAAGTGTTTATCAACAATCAGTTGTAGCATATTTTCAGATCTTTAAGATGATAATAATCAAGTAAAGGGTTGATTAAGAAGTGAAGATAAGCAAAAAATTAAGAAAACCTATTGACGAGGATATGCTTCTGTGTTACAATGATAAACGGTACTTTTTACTTTTGGTCTCTCAAAAGTGTACAGAGACGTGCTGACAAATGTTGCAAAAGTACACACAGATGATAGCTGTCACCAAGTGTATCATCACCAAAATTAAAAAAATACAGGAGAATGTAGATGCCTACAATTAACCAATTGGTTCGCAAACCGCGTAAATCAAAAGTAGAAAAATCTAAATCACCAGCTTTGAACGTTGGTTACAACAGCCACAAAAAAGTTCAAACAAACGTATCTTCACCGCAAAAACGTGGTGTTGCAACTCGTGTCGGAACTATGACACCTAAGAAGCCTAACTCAGCCCTTCGTAAATTTGCCCGTGTACGTTTGAGCAACTTGATCGAAGTTACAGCTTACATCCCAGGTATCGGACACAACTTGCAAGAGCACAGCGTGGTGCTTCTTCGTGGTGGACGTGTAAAAGACCTTCCAGGGGTACGTTACCATATCGTCCGCGGTGCACTTGATACAGCAGGTGTTACTGACCGTAAGCAAGGCCGTTCTAAATACGGTACTAAGCGTCCAAAAGCATAAGGAAAGGGGATAAAGATAAATGAGTCGTAAAAACCGTGCGCCTAAGCGCGAAGTATTGCCAGATCCGCTTTACAATTCACAATTAGTTACTCGTCTTAT
>NZ_CALHWC010000079.1 GCF_938036805.1 uncultured Streptococcus sp. | reverse complement strand
AGCATGATGCGGCGTTTCACCTCTTCACCAAAGCCTTCGCTACGAGATTTGACATAGACATCTTCTAGATTTTCAATGCCTTCTGCGCGGTAGCCATAGCGAATGCCGTCAAAACGCTGCAGGTTAGAACTAGCTTCAGAGGAAGCGATGATATAGTAAACAGCCACGCCATACTTGCTGTGAGGCAGACTAACTTCTTCAACAATCGCACCTAGGCTTTCCAAGTGCTTGGCAGCTGCCAGTATCGTTTCCTTGACCTTGCTGTCAATTCCCTCACCCATGTATTCCTTAGGCAGGGCAATCTTCATGCCCTTGATGTCTTGGCCAATCTTGCTAGTAAAGTCTGGCACTGCTTCTTGTGATGATGTAGAATCTTTAGGATCATTACCAGAAATAACATTCAGAAGCTGGGCATTTTCCTTAACCGTCTGAGAGAAAGGCCCAATCTGATCTAAAGAAGAACCAAAAGCAATGAGACCAAAACGAGAAACCCGTCCGTAAGTTGGTTTGAGGCCGACTACACCGTTAAAGGAAGCAGGCTGACGAATGGAGCCACCCGTATCTGAACCCAGTGACAGACGAACCTGACCAGAGGCAACCGCTGTCGCTGATCCACCAGATGACCCACCAGGAACCTTGCTGCTGTCCCAAGCATTCTTAGTCGTCTTAAAGTAAGAGTTTTCGCTGGATCCCCCCATGGCGAACTCGTCCATGTTGGTCTTCCCAACGATAATCATATCCTTACCATAGAGTTTCTCCACGCTGGTCGCATCGAAAATTGGCTTGTAGTTGTAGAGCATTCTAGATGCAGCAGTCGTCAAAATCCCCTTGGTTGAGATATTGTCCTTAACTGCCAGCGGAATTCCACTCATAAGATTGTCAGCATCAATGCCCTTAGCATCCAGAGCCGCAGCCTGTGCCAAAGCTTCTTCTTCGCTGATAGTGATGAAACTGTCCACGGCAGCTTCACGTTCTTTGATGTCTGCCAAAGTTGCCTGAGTTAACTCTACTGCAGAAATTTCTTTCTTGACCAGCAAGTCGTGCAGTTCTTCAATGGTCTTGTGATTAAAAGTCATTAGGCATCTCCTCCGTCATCTAGGATGGCAGGCACTTTGATGTAGCCCCGCTCTTTTTCAGGTACATTTTGGAAAAGCTCTTCTCGGTTCCAGCCTGGCTGAGCCACATCTTCTCGCATATAGTTGATGTTAGCTGCCACATTGGAAGTGAAAGGCACACCCTCCGTGTCCACTTCATTGAGCAATTCGACCATGTCGACAATTTTAGACAAGGTCGTCGCGAACTCAGCTGTCTCTTCTGGTGAAAAAGCCAGTTTTGACAGTTTTGCAACGTGACTTACTTCTTCTTGAGTAATCTTCATCTCTGATTCCTTTCATAAGATAGGCGAGCATGAATACCGACCGAAAACGATAAATCTAAGAAAAATCTTTGTTTTCGAGGTTAAACTCGCATTGTTTTGCTAAGATAGGGGTGTCAAGCTCTCGTAGCTGCGACCTCTTTCTTTGGCTTCTTCCTGATTTCTTCAGGAATTCGCATCATTTCATTTTACCATATTTCAGGCTAATTCTTCAATTCCAAATGCAGTTCTTTGAGCTGTCTTTGATCCACCAAACTTGGACTTTCCAGCATAGGGTCAAAGCCAGTACCATTTTTCGGAAAGGCGATGACTTGGCGAATATTTTCTTCCCCAGCCAAAATCATAACCAAGCGATCTAAGCCTAGAGCCAAGCCGCCGTG
>NZ_CALHWC010000078.1 GCF_938036805.1 uncultured Streptococcus sp. | reverse complement strand
ATGGATCCGATTGGTCTCACGATTACGGCTCTCTACATAGTGTTTCCGTTGTCGTGTTAACTCTCTCAATTCTTGAATGGTTTCATCAGGAACGAAACTGCGAGGGAGCAGGCCGATTCGTGTTAATTGGGCAATCCAGTGAGCATCTTTCTGATCTGTTTTTTGACCTGGAATAGCTTTCATATGAGCAGGCTGTGCTAGGATGAGTTCAAAGTCATCACAGAGTTCATGCCAGACAGGTCTCCAGTAAACTCCTGTGCTTTCCATGCCGACGGCTTCTACATGAAATTGACTGAGAAAATCATGACAGGCTTTTAATCCTTTTGTCGTTGTATCAAACTGAGCCATTTCACGCTTTGGACGAGTAGAAGTGAGCGGCCCATGTAGAATACAAACCACAACAGTAGCTTGATGGACATCAATACCTGCACAAGATTGATAGAGAACATCCATTGTGATTCCCTCCATTTATAAAGTCAGAGAGCTTATCTACCGATAAGGTTATCGTATTTTTATACTCATGCTCAAGGCGATATTTTGGGGTACTCGTCGGTAGAGTGGATTAGTTTGTCCCGCGAAAGTGATATTCAAGAAATTATCAACCACAAAGCCCTCACTTAGATTATACTTCTAAATGAGGGCTTTTGTCTTTATTTTCATGTTTCTGTGGGTGACGGCTATGTCGTCATGGCTGTCTGTCCCACTCTCTTCTATTTACAAGTAAATTTCTCAAATCTATCTATACTATCAGTGGGTATTTTGTAGTGGAAAGCGGCCAAAATTCTGCTCCATCAGTGCAGGATTTCCTAGTTGATAGACCTTGTCAGCCTGCTGGGTCAAACTATCCCATGGCTCCTTGCCGATACGGCTGACGAGTTCAACTTTTCCCTTAAGCTTAGATAAATGCTGGCGCCCCTGCTCGGAAAAGCCTAAAATATGGATTCCTGACGGAAGCTCTTCTTGTCTAGCTCCGACCAGGATATAGGTCAGCAGACGTCGAACCCGAGCCTTGGTATAGCGCTTGGTCGCTACCTGCTCGACCAGCTCTTCTATGGTCTCACTGCTTTTCAGAGCCTCTCTAATCCGAACAGCCAATTCCTGATTAACCTGATAAAAGTCTGTCAAATCCGGACTTGTCACTATCTGGTAACGAAGGTAAGGAAAGAGATCCGACCAAGTCACCTTTGCTGCCGTCTCGAGTAAGTCATAGGCTGGAGTGAATTTTTTGAGAAAGTCTGGCTGATCCAGATTCCGACGAAGGGCAGTTGCGGAAGCAAATTCCTGATTAGCTGACAAGGAATGATAGCCGGCTCCCTGACGTTGAATCGGACACAGCTTTATAGCCTTTCCCGCCACAGCCTTGGCATAGGCCAAGCCCAAGATATGGTTGGGAGTAGAGCCTGAGAAATTGAGCTCTGCAAATTCCTGCCACATGGCCTGAGTCTTTTGAGGATAGGATAGGGAGTCAGGCAAGCCAGCCAGATAAGCCTCCATCTGCTCTGCCTTTTCACCATAGACCTTGGAAATACTCTCATAATCCAGCACTTCCTCGGTCCCAAAAGTCAGCTGTTCGATGTCCAGCCTCTCTAAGATGTCTACTGCCCCCTTAGCGAAAAAGTCTGCCGCCTGAACGCTGACCAAGAAAGGCAACTCAAGGACCAAATCCGCTCCAGCTTCCAAAGCCATCTGTGCCCGAGTCCACTTGTCCACGATAGCCGGCTCCCCTCGCTGAACAAAATTGCCACTCATAGCGATAATTTTCAGACCAGAAGCCTGCTCCAGCAGATATTTGTGCCCATTATGAAAAGGATTAAACTCTGCGATAATACCGGTGACTGTCATCTCATTTCTCCGCCACAAAGAACCAGCGAGCGCTCTTGTCAGTTGGCTCCTTGTCCTCAAAGTCCGCGTAAACCTTGACATTCTTAAAGCCAGCCTGCTCCAGCAAGATATCATAGGTCAGAATCTCATAGGTCCGCTCCTCATGCACCTCATCATGGCGCGTGAAGCGCCCATCTTCGTCTTGGACAAAGAAGGTCAGCTCATGCACGATGGAATGAGGCGGTTCGTCCGCATAAGAATCCCAGACCATGGCAAAGGTTTCAGCATTTTCATGATAAGAATAGCCCGGAA
>NZ_CALHWC010000077.1 GCF_938036805.1 uncultured Streptococcus sp. | reverse complement strand
GGAAAGTCCCGTCGGGCTTGATCTCGCTGACCATGAAGCCAACCTCGTCCATGTGAGCCGCAACCAATACACGGGGAGCATTTTCAGCTTGGGAATGCCGAACCCCAAAGATGCCGCCTAGACCGTCGGTAACAATCTCATCAACGTGAGGAGTGAGTTTTTCTCGCAGATAGCTGCGGACAGGTGCCTCGTGACCAGAGATTGCTGAAAGCTCGGTCACTTCCTTGATTTTTGAAAATAAGTCAGACATAAATTTACCTTCTTTCTGCCTCTATTTTATCACTTTTTTAAAGGGAATAACAGGATGAACTAGAAGAAGCTGAGAAATCTGCAATATTGTTTGTCGCCTCTGCGCTTTTGTGTTAAAATATTCTACATGAAAGCTAAAAAAATCATTTTAACAACAACAGCTCTTTTGGGAGCAGGAGCCGTGGCCTTTGGAGCTGCCAAGCTTGTGCAGGAGCAAAAAAGACTGCGTAATAGAGAAGAAATTGTTCAAATCGTGCGGGAATTTTTTTTCAGCCGAGGACCGATTGCAACGGTTTATGTGGAACTTTATGAATCAACCGACAACCGTACAGTTGGAGGGGTTGTCTTAGAAGACGACCGTCATTTCACCTTCGTCTATGAAAATGGTCAGTTGACCTACGAGGAAGAGTGATGATTCAGCCGCAAAGCATGGAGGAGCTGGCTTCTTGTGTAGAGTACAAGGGGAAGACTGTCTTCTTTTTCACAGCAGATTGGTGTGGAGACTGTCGCTTTATCAAGCCTTTTCTGCCAGAGATAGAAGCGGAGAATCCTGACTTTACCTTTGTCGAGGTGGATCGGGATCAGTATATGGCTGTGGCCCAAAAATGGGACGTTTACGGAATTCCTAGTCTGGTTGTCGTGGAAGATGGTCGAGAGATTGGTTGCTATGTCAATCGCGACCGCAAGACCAAGAGTCAAATCAATGATTTTTTAGCAAATTTGTAAGAAGATTTAAAGTATTTTTGGAGGAAGAAATGATTTTTACATACAACAAAGAGCATGTTGGAGATGTTCTCATGGTCATCGCTGCTGATGATCAGGGAGCTAAGTTGGCTGCTGAGCGCAAGGAAAATGTTGCGCGTGTTTACCGCGAAGATAATGGACAAACAGTAGCTTGGAATATTTTTGAACTGTCAGACCTTTTTGAAATTGTAGAGCGCGGACAAGTTCAGCTGACAGATGAGCAAGTTGCGATTCTCAATCAAGAATTAACCAAAGAAGGCTTCCAAGCGGAGCTGGTTAGGGACCAAGAGCCTAAGTTTGTTGTGGGGGAAATCCTTGAGATGGTGGCCCATCCAGATAGTGATCACCTCAATATTTGCCAAGTGCAGGTGGCGGCTGATCGGACGGTTCAAATCGTGGCTGGCGCTCCGAATGCTCGTGTCGGTCTCAAGACGATCGTGGCCTTGCCTGGTGCTATGATGCCGAAGGGTAATCTCATCTTTCCAGGAGAACTCCGTGGCGAAAAGAGTTTTGGTATGATGTGCAGCCCACGGGAGCTCCAGTTGCCAAATGCACCACAGAAACGTGGTATCATTGAATTGGCGGATAGTGAAACGGTCGGAACGGCCTTTGATCCAGCTAAACACTGGCAGTCTTAAGACTTACTATAGAAAAGGAAATCGTGATTTTCACGATTTTTTTGTCTTTTCTCGCGAATAAATAGATAGGAGGAAAGAATATGTATAATAAAGTTATCATCATTGGCCGGTTGACGGCTACACCAGAGTTACACAAGACAGCAAATGACAAGTCGGTCGCGCGTGCGACAGTTGCTGTGAATCGCCGTTACAAGAGCCAAAATGGGGAGCGTGAAGCGGATTTTGTCAACCTTGTCGTCTGGGGGCGTTTGGCTGAGACCTTGGCTAGTTATGCTAGCAAGGGGAGTTTGATTTCTCTGGATGGAGAATTGCGGAGTCGTCGCTATGAAAAGGATGGAACCACCCATTATGTGACAGAAGTTCTTTGCAGTGGTTTTCAGCTTTTAGAAAGCCGAGCCCAGAGAGCGCTCCGTGAGAATAATACAGGAGCAGATCTGGCGGATTTGGTACTGGAGGAGGAGGAACTTCCTTTTTAAAAGTGGTTTTTCTGACCTCGAGTGTTCATGATAAAATAGAAAGTAACAAATAAAGAATTAGGTAAATAAGCTAATACGGCAACTAGCGATTCTTCTGAGAGGAACGCTAGTTGTTTTTAATTTTGAAGATTGAAGCATTATCATTATACATACGGAAAGTAAATTTGATTAGGAAAAACTTGACAATTATTAATAAAAGAAGTAAAATACCCTTGTACACTGTTCTATTAGGAACAAAAAATGTAAAAAGGAGTCCAATTATGGCAGAAATTTCATTATCCCCAGAAGAACTCACCTCGCAAGCTTCGGTTTATTCTAATGCTCGCGATCAAATTGAAGCAGCTATTCAAGCGGTAAATAGCGCTAATGGTGAAATGCAAGCACACTGGCAAGGTAGTGCCTTTAATTCTTATCTTGAGCAATATCAACAATTGCACGGAGATGTGGTTAAGTTCCAAGAGTTGTTGACTTCTATTAATCAACAATTGGTTAGTTATGCAAACACTGTATCAGAACGTGATACAGCGGATGCAAATAGTTTTGGTTTCAAAGGATAAGGGCGCTCTGAAATGGAGGGATAGGATTGCTTCCTATCCTTCTTTTATTTTAGTCGAAAGTAAATAGAGGAGGATAAACATGTCGATTGAATCTGATTACCAAACTCTAGCGAATGAAGAATCACAGAAATACAGTAATGCGAAGTCTGAACAGAAGGCAGTAGATAGAAAGATTGATAGGCTAGAGAAAGCCAAAACATCCTTGTCAACACAGATAAATAATTTTCAAACAGGTATTATAGATGCTTTAGAGAAAGTTAAAGTAGAAGATGAATCCCAGTTTAAAGGGGATCGAAAAACTAAGTACGTAGAAAAGTATGATTCTGCTAATACTGCTGCTACAACCAATAAAGCAAGCCATGAAGCAAATTTAGATAGTATAAATACTGAAATTGCTAATCTTCAAGCTGAATCGGATCGTTTAGCAATAGATGTAAAAACAGCTTATGAAAATATGAATTATTATCAGTCTATGGCAAATTCAGCTAGTTCAGAATAGAGGATGGGAAGATAAATGGCAAATACAGGAACGGATTATGGAGTTTGGACAGGACTTACTTCTACAGTCAGTACAAGCATCTCTGGCATTTCAGATATGGCAGAGTTAACTTTTTCAGCAACGACAATGACACCTTTTACATCCTTCAATAATGATATTAAGTCATTTAATACAGCAATTAGCAGTCTCAAGACTTTCACGACAACCGATGTAACGCGTATGAATCAGGCAGCTGAGAACAAGGTGACGGATGACCGAAATCAGGCGAATGCCAAATAAAGTGTTAGAAAGGAGCTATATAAATGAATGAAATAAGTGCTTTATACCAAACTTCTTTAGCTCGAGTTGAAGTAGAAGAGGATAAAGGATCTATCTTGGAGCAAGTTGGTCATTCCTTGGTCAGTCAAGGTGATGCTTTCCGTAGACTTCAGTTGATGCTTCTCAAGAACGAGTCTTTTTATAGTTACAATAGTCTGCTTGGTACATCTGTGACGATGAAGCTTGATTGGGAAAAAGAGGAAGTGACTCTAACTTACTTAGAATCAGAGCTCATTTTGTCAATGGAAGACTTTCGGATTTGGTTAGCCTACACCGATTTACTCTTGTCTCCCATTCTTCCTTTAGGTACCTTGGTAGAGTTAGATCGCGAGTTGCTTCCAGAAGAGCTGGTGTCTGAGATGGAGAAAGCTAAAGTTCCTTTTATGGCGATGATTATGGGACGCAGACTGCTTTCTGAACCAGATGATCGGGAATATATTGATTATCTAGCCAGCATCTATCCCTATGGTCTAAGGTTAGATGTAGATCCTTTGTTTATACCGAGTTATTTGATTTCACGGGTTATTCAAGAAGGTTATAGCGATACTCTAGATCAAACCTATGTGGACCAGCAGTATCGTAGAGATTACTTTCAGCATAATATCCTTTCTATGACCCATAGTATCGAAGGAGGAGATAGATGAAAATCGATATGAAAGAGGTTTATGAACAAAAGACAGCCTTGTCTAATTCAAAAACCTCGATTGA
>NZ_CALHWC010000076.1 GCF_938036805.1 uncultured Streptococcus sp. | reverse complement strand
GAGCAACATAGAAATGTCCACCCTGAACTACTACTTGCTAGGCAGCATCAGCTTCTTGTCAGTCATTCGGGCCTGCCTGCCACTCAACCTCTGGCGCGCTCTTCTGATCATTTTTTCAGTCGCAGGCTTCTATCTATCCGCCTTTGTCCTGCAACACCTTTTGGAAATTGCAACGCTGACAGCCGCAACCTTGCCAGTCTATCTGATTCTCATGGTTTTCTTTATCGGAATTTTCATCGCTTGCACCATCAAGCAAAAATATGAATTCAACTAAAATTCGCACCTGACTGTTTCTGTCAGGTGTTTTTTCCTATAAAATTTCTCTTTCTTCTTTGGAATGGCACTTAATCATGCTATAATGTTGGTATGACAGAAACAAAATTAAAAGACGGAGAAAGAGTTAATCAGCTCTTTTCCACTGATATTAAAATCATTCAAAATAGCGAGGTTTTTAGCTATTCAGTCGATAGTGTCCTGCTTTCTCGCTTTCCAAAATTACCCAAACGAGGGCTCATCGTTGATCTCTGTGCTGGAAACGGGGCTGTTGGTCTCTTTGCTAGCACACGGACTCAGGCCCAGATTCTAGCGGTGGAAATTCAGGAACGTTTGGCAGATATGGCCCAGCGTTCCATTGAATTAAATAACCTTACTCAACAGATGCAGGTCATCCATGACGACTTGAAAAATCTAGGCAACCACATCTCTGGCAGTAAGGTTGACATCATTCTCTGCAATCCTCCCTATTTCAAGGTCGATGAACATTCCAATCTCAACGGCAGTGAGCATTATCTGCTAGCACGTCACGAAGTTGCTACGAATTTAGAAGAAATTTGCACGATTGCCCAGCGAGTTCTCAAGTCCAATGGTCGCTTAGCAATGGTTCACCGTCCTGACCGATTTTTGGATATTTTAGAAACTATGAAAAACCATAATCTAGCGCCCAAGCGCATCCAGTTTGTCTATCCCAAGCAGGGGAGAGAAGCCAATATGCTCTTAATCGAGGCTATTAAAGATGGTTCACCAGACGGCCTGAAAATCCTCCCACCTCTCTTTATCCACGAGCAAGACGGCAGCTATACACCAGAAATTCAAGAGATTTACTATGGAAAATAAAGCCTATATGTATGTCCTTGAATGCGGAGACGGCACCCTCTACACAGGCTATACTACCGATGTAGAAGCTCGTCTCAAAACACATCAGTCTGGAAAAGGAGCCAAGTACACTCGCGCCCGATTGCCCGTCACACTCATCTATCAAGAGGAACATCCCGACAAATCTGCAGCCATGTCGGCTGAAGCTCTTTTCAAAAAGAAGAAACGAGCTGAAAAACTAGCTTATATAGAAGAAAAACGTAGTAAGTCCTGAAACTTACTACGTTTTTTGATTTCTACATTCAAGATTAAATTAGATGCGTTCTTTCCATGAAGTCGCTGTTGTTTGAAGAACCTTGTTGAGTTCATCAATGTTCTCAAATCCAGTTGTGCGAAGCCATTCACGAGCTGCTGCCTCACCGTCTTTGATGTAAGCTTCAACTGATCCTGCCCAGGTTGCACGGCCACAAAGAACTCCATTGAAGTTTGCGCCTGATTCGTGGGCAAAGACAAGAGTTTCTTGGAAGAGTTTAGCTGATACACCCGCACTCAAGTAGATGTATGGCAAGTTAGTTGCTTCATCTTGTGCTTTGAAGAAAGCTGCTGCTTCTTCACGAGTATGCACGATTTCACCATCGCCAAAGCATTCAACGTATTTGACATTGACTGGAACTTCCACTTTCAAGACATCGATGTTAAAGCGTGGGTCTGAGAAAACCTTCATGGCACCGATAACCTTGTGTGGTTTCACTTTTGCGTATTCAGCAGAGCCAGCGTCAGCGATTTTTTCATCGTAAGCGAGGATTTCAAGGAAGAATGGAATATCTTCTGCCACACACTCAGAACCAATGCGTTCGATGTAGGCTTGTTTTTGTTGGTTGAGTTCGTCAGAACTGTCTACGTCATAGTAAAGCAAGAATTTGACTGCATCTGCACCTTGTTCCTTGATACGTTTGGCAGACCAAACATCCAAGCAGTCTGGCAAGCGTTTGGTGCTAGTTGTGTCATAACCTGTTTTCTCATAAGCAAGAAGAAGACCAGCATTAGCATCAAGCGCTTTTGTAGCTGGAAGTCCATACTCAGGGTCAAGAAGCATAGAGGATGCGTATTTAGTCAATTCATCTGCTACCAAGACTTTGAGTTCTTCCATTTGAGCCACTGTTGGTTCTTCTGTTTGGTATTGAGCCATGAGGCGTTTCAAAGCACCACGTTGGTCAAAGG
>NZ_CALHWC010000075.1 GCF_938036805.1 uncultured Streptococcus sp. | reverse complement strand
TTTTCGATGATTTCAGCATTGTGAAGGTAGGTCTTGGTTGGGATACAGCCACGGTTCAAGCACGTTCCACCGAGTTCAGATTTCTCAACAAGGGCAATCTTACCACCGAGTTGGGCCGCTTTGATGGCAGCTACGTATCCAGCAGGACCACCACCGATAACAACGATATCGTAAGCATCATCGCTCTTACCATCGTCGTTTGAGGCACTAGCTGAAGGTGCAGGGCTAGCTGCTGGCGCTGCTGCTCCTGCCGTTGGGATATTTTCGCCTTCTTCACCAAGGTAACCGATAACTTCCGTTACAGGGACAGTTTCGCCATCACCCTTGAGAATGGCAATCAGGTAGCCATCTTCTTCTGCTTCCAATTCCATGCTGACCTTGTCAGTCATGATTTCCAAAAGGATTTCCCCTTCTTTGACAAATTCGCCGACTTTTTTATTCCATTGAACAATTTGTCCTTCGGTCATATCCACGCCGGCTTTTGGCATAATTACTTCTAAAGCCATTTTTATTTCCTTTTCTAATTAGTTCTTCATTTCCTGAGCGCTTCTTTGCTTTTCAGACTAGCAAAGAAAATCTTATACCAACATTGAAATTGGGTCTTCAATCAGAGCCTTCAAGTCCTTCATGAACTTAGCTCCTGCCATTCCATCAACTACACGGTGGTCAATGGTCAAGCCCAAGCTCATAATTGGACGGATAACGATTTCTCCATTTACAACGACAGGTTTTTCAACCGTTGAGCTGACACCCAAGATAGCAGAGTTTGGTTGGTTGATGATTGGTCCAAAAGACTGTACACCAAACATTCCCAAGTTACTAATCGTGAAGGTTGAGTTTTGCAGCTCGCTCGGTGCCAATTTGCCATCCAAAGTACGTCCGATAACGTCTTTAAAGGCCACAACTAATTCTGACAAGCTCATTTTTTCTGCGTTGTAGACGACTGGCGTCATCAGACCATTGTCCATACCGACCGCCATAGCCAAATTCACATAATTGTGAGTGATGATCGTCTTACCTTCGTCCGTCAATGAAGCGTTGAGATAAGGGTGCTTCATCAATGTCTTGACAACAGCAAGAGAAAGCAGGTCTGTCACAGTTACTTTTTTGCCAGTTGCTTCTAGGATTGGCTCCAGAACTTTTTTACGCAGAGCCAACATTTCTGTCATGTCAACATCATAGTTGAGGGTAAAGGTTGGCGCAGTTAGGTAAGATTCAACCATCCGTTGTGCGATAACCTTCCGCATTGGCGTCATTGGAATCCGCTCAATTTCACCGTAAGGAGTGATGTTGTCTGGAACTTCTTCCACTTTCTCGATTTGAGCAGGAGACTTAATCGTATCCGACTCAATATTTTCAGGCAGAAAGGCAAGGACATCTTTTTTCATAATCTTGCCACGATGGCCAGTTCCTTGAATTTCTTGCCAAGCGATATTATGTTCTTGGGCAATTCGTTTTGCCAGTGGTGAAATCCGCACCACGTTTGTATCTTTATAAGTTTCCACGTCTTCTTTGTGGACACGACCGTTCGCGCCTGAGCCAGAAACATCATAGAGGTTGATTCCCAAATCATCCGCTAACTTTCTAGCAGCAGGAGTCGCTCTTAGCTTATCATCAGCCATGACCTCTCCAATTCTAATTATGATACTAAGGGCACTGACTGCAAAGAAAAATAGTTTCAATTCCTTACAGTCGTAACCCTACAAGTTATTTTAATGCTATTTGTAACGACTAGCAGCCATCACAAAAGTTTTAACTTCTTTGACCCTCTACACAAGATTAGATTACATAAATAATTCTATGTAATCTAATCCACGAGAAAGCCTTTTCTTTATTATACCTTATTCTTTATGATATGTCTTCCGAATAGCGTCTTTGATGCTTTCAACAGTCGGAATCATTGCGTTTTCCAAGTTTTGTGCATAAGGCATTGGCACATCTTCACCTGCACAACGGCGGATTGGTGCATCTAGATAGTCAAATGCTTCAGACTCGGCAATAATCGCTGAAATTTCACCAATAAAACCGCTGGTTTTGTGAGCATCATTGACCAGAACGACCTTACCAGTCTTTTTAACAGAGTTGATGATAATGTCCTTATCAAGCGGCATCAATGTACGTGGGTCAACGACTTCTACAGAGATACCTTCTTCTGCCAATTCTTCAGCTGCCTGCATGACACGGCGCAGCATTTTTCCGTAGGTAACAACTGTTACATCAGTACCTTCTTTTTTGATTTCGCCAACGCCAAGCGGAATAACATACTCAGGATCGACTGGCACTTCCCCTTTTTGGTTAAATTCAGACTTATATTCCAAGATAATAACTGGATTATTGTCTCGAATAGAGGCCTTGAGAAGCCCTTTCATATCGGCTGGAGTACCTGGTGCTACTACCTTCAATCCTGGAATGTGGGTAAACCAAGATTCCAAAGACTGAGAGTGCTGAGCCGCAGAGCCAACTCCATTACCAGCCGCACAACGAATGGTCATTGGAACTTGCCCTTTACCGCCAAACATATAGCGAGTTTTAGCCGCTTGGTTGACGATATTATCCATGGCAATCACAGCGAAGTCCATGAAGGTCATATCGACGATTGGGCGAAGGCCAGTCATGGCTGCTCCTGCTGCTGCTCCAGAAATAGCTGCTTCTGAAATCGGACAGTCACGTACACGCTCAGGTCCAAACTCTTCCAGCATACCAACAGATGTTCCGAAATCTCCACCAAAGACCCCGACATCCTCTCCCATCAAGAGTACATTTTCATCGCGACGCATTTCCTCAGACATAGCGAGGATAATGGTATCACGAAAAGACATAGTTTTAGTTTCCATTTTGATTTTCTCCTCTCTTTAGTCTGCGTAAATATCTTCGAAGGCAGATTCAAGCGGCGGGAATGGGCTCTCTTCTGCGAACTTGACAGATGCTTCTACTGCTTCTTTGACTTCAGCTTGGATAGCTTCCAGCTCTTCCTCGCTTGCAATCTTGTTTTCCAGCAAGTATTTACGAAGATTTTCGATTGGATCTTTCTTCTTCCATTCGTCAACTTCTTCACGAGTACGGTATTTACCAGGGTCAGAAGATGAATGTCCCAACCAGCGATAGGTCACACTCTCGATCAGAACTGGTCCCTTACCACTGCGAACATGCTCGACAGCCTTTTGGAAGCCTTCATAAACATCCAGAACATTATTGCCATCTTCGATGAACATACCTGGAATGCCATAGGCTGCACTACGTTGATGAATATGATCAACATTGGTCATTTTCTTAATGTCAGCAGAAATACCATAGCCGTTATTGATACAATAGAAAATTACCGGTAGATTCCAGATGGAAGCCATGTTGACTGCTTCATGGAAAACACCTTCGTTGGTCGCACCGTCACCAAAGAAGCAGACAACAATCTTACCTGTCTTATGCATTTGCTGGGTCAGAGCTGCTCCGACAGC
>NZ_CALHWC010000074.1 GCF_938036805.1 uncultured Streptococcus sp. | reverse complement strand
ATAGTAATATTTTATCACAATGAAAAGAGGAAATCATGGCTAAGTACGGTTTTTTAGATATATTAGACGAGGAAATGGAGAAGAATTTTCCTTTTGACTATGAGATTAACTGGGACAAGAAGAACCACGCAGTGGAAGTGGCCTTCCTCCTTGAGGTTCAAAATCCAGGCGGGATTGAGACTGTTGATGCTGAAGGCAATGCTTCGGCTGAGGATATTTACTTTGAGGAAGCTGTGCTTTTCTATAATCCAACCAAGTCTCACTTTGAGGCAGAGGACTATCTGGCATCCCTGCCTTATGAGCCTAAAAAGGGTCTGTCACGGGAGTTTCTAGCTTATTTCGTGGATTTTCTAACCCAAACAGCTGAGTCTGGTCTTGATGCGCTCATGGACTTTTTAGCAGACCCAGAGGCAGCAGAGTTTGAGCTAGCTTGGAATGCGGAAGCTTTTGAAAATGGCAGAGCTGACTTGACTGAAACAGACTTTTATCCCTATCCGAGGTATTAGAGAATGACGGATTGTAGATTAGGAAGTATTAATGCGACATTGCTTGTGATAGATATAGAGAAATCACGTTTTTTTATGAGAGCTTATTAAAGTTAACAGTTCAACATGAATTTCATGATGGCAGACTCATATGTTATAGCTGGGGTAATTCTGATGAGGTTATTCTGAGAATCAGTCAAGTAGGGGAGGAAGAACTAGCATCCTTATCGAAACCTTTAGGAACAGGAGTAGAATTTATTTTAAATGTTGGTAGGGGTTACCAGTATGCTCCTGGTCCATTTGAAAAGCATGGTTATCCTTTTATCTGGGATGGTTGTCTTGTGTCTTATGATCCTGATGGATACAAATGGATGTTAGCAGGCTGATTCATAACCTAAATAACTAATCCAAATGTACAAAAGGAGAAGAAATGAAGAATCTATTGAGTCGAAGTTTCGAGTTTTCTGGCTGCAAGATTGCCTTGCTCTGTGATGATACGTTACTCACCATCTGACGTGATGACAAGGAAAATATCCCGTGGCCCAATATGTGGGAACTGCCAGGTGGTGGAAAGAGTGTCAGGGAAAATCTGATATAGTTTTGCTTTACAAGAATATCCTTTCAAGGGTATTCTTTTTATTTTGTCCCAAAATAATTGATTTTGTCCCAAAAATATAGTATTATTTGTGTAAGGAGGAATGAATCATGAAAAAATCAGATGTTCTTGATTTAATAAAGTATCATTATGAGGGCAGAGAGACAGAATTTAGAAATCAATCTATAGCAATTGCTCGGAACTTCAATAAACATGGTGATACTCAATTAGCACAATATATTATGGGGTTAATGTCTCAAAGTGATAGATTCATGCCACAAATAGAAAATCCTAGTGAGTATTTGACTCCTGCTAAACTAGATATTGGTCCTCTCCCATTACCTCTTTCAATTATGAATGATTTAAAAGGAATAATAAACGCTGTCAATCATCATATTGGAATAAATAAATTTTTATTTGTGGGATCTCCAGGTACTGGAAAAACTGAAAGTGTAAAGCAGGTGGCTAGACTTATTGGCAAGGAATTACTTGTAGTAGATTTCAGTCACTTAGTAGATAGTAAGCTAGGGCAAACAGTCAAAAACTTAGCAACTCTTTTTAATGAAATCAATAATCTTCCTTTCAAGCAAAATTATATCATCCTATTTGATGAAATTGATTCCATAGTGTTGGATAGGGTTAATCAGAATGATTTAAGAGAAATGGGACGAGTGACTTCTGCCTTTTTAAAGGAGTTGGATAGGCTGTCACCAGAAATTGTATTAATTGCAACAACAAATCTTTTTGAAAATCTTGATAAAGCAGTAACGAGAAGATTCGATGCCATAATTGACTTTGACCGTTATACTGATGAAGATAAAGTAGAAGTAGCTACTATTATTTTAAATGAGTTATTAAAGCAATTTAAGAATGTAGCTAGAGATTTAAAATTATTTAAAAAAATTATCAATAGTGCCAATGTAATACCGAATCCTGGTGATTTGAGAAACTCAATAAGAACGTCATTGGCATTTAGTGATCCATCAGATCCGCATGATTATCAAAAACGCCTGCTAAGAAGTTTGCATAATGGTAGAAATTTATCTATTTCTAAATTATCGAAGCTAGGTTTTACTGTTAGAGAAATTGAGATTTTGACAGGTGTTTCTAAGAGTAGTGTATCACGAGAGTTAAGCGAGGATTAAAATGAATACATTATTGACATTACGAGGTAAAAGTTTTACACCAAAGTCAGCAAAGGGGAGAGGACCGATAACGATTCCCGCAGATTCTATTGTTACGCTAAACCATTTAAATGAACTTTATACATCTCTTGAACGAGTAAAAGAATATTGGTCTAATAACACAATCATTGATGGAGTACTTGTTAGTGTGTATTATAATCGTGTCCTAGCTAAGAGCAATCGTATCGATGGTTTTTTTAATGTGGGTGGCGGAAATGCAATTCCAAATGAAACGATTGTGGGTGCAAAATTTAGTAATGATAAGAGTAGGCATATTATTACACACTACATTTCAAAGGAAGTGTTAGATAAGACAATTGAGCATACTAAAAAAGTTATAACAATATTCAAAGATTATTTTGCTAGTGCTCCCATGACGAGTATGGTGTTCTCCGACTCTTCAAAATTTAATCAAATTGATTATTCTAAGTATGGTCTGTCGAAATCAAAATTCAAACAATACTTAAGAGACGCTTGTTTTGTCAAAGGATTTGGTGTTGAACAAGCAGATATGTCTACTGTACGTAATTCTATTGTAACAATCTACGATGTAAAAACTAATCTCTTAACATTACTTAAACAACTTGATATTGATGTTTCAGAAGCTAACATCATGGACCAGACCACTGTTTTACTTGACGAAAAAAATATTGAGTTACTACTGCTAAAAGCACCTTATTTAGTATCAATGATAGTAGAAGATTTTTCTACCCTGTCACCAGAGAATTTTTATAATGATGAGAACACTTTTTATAATAATCTCCCTTTTCCAACTAATGAGCCTATTATTGGTGTCATCGATACGTTGTTTGATGATAGAGTTTATTTCAATGAGTGGGTAGAGTATCATGATTTGATTTCACCAGATATTAGCAAAGGAAGTCAAGACTATAAGCACGGTACAGCAGTCTCCTCGTTAATAGTAGATGGAGCTAGTTTGAATCCAAAACTAGATGACGGATGTGGAAGATTTAGAGTCAGACATTTTGGGATATCTTTACAGAGTGGTTTCAACTCCTTCACAATTATCAAACAGATTAGAGAGATTGTGTCTCAAAATACTGATATTAAGGTTTGGAACCTTTCGCTTGGATCAAATGATGAAATTAGGGAAAACTTTATTTCTGTAGAGGGTTCGTTGTTAGATGAGATTCAATTTGATAATGATGTAATTTTTATTATTGCAGGCACTAATGGAATAGCCCCTGATGGACAACGAAAAAAGATTGGAGCACCAGCAGATTCACTCAATTCAATTATTGTAAATTCTGTTGATTTTAGCAATCAAGTCGTTTCTTATTCACGCGAAGGAGTTGTCCTGTCTTTCTTTATCAAACCTGATGTTTCATACTATGGCGGGGGAAACGGAGACTTCATAAATGTTTGTGAACCACTAGGGCTGGCTCGAGTAGCTGGGACCAGTTTTGCGGCTCCATTTATTGCTAGAAAAATGGCTTACCTCATTCATATTATGGGATTAAGTCGTGAAGAAGCAAAGGCTTTATTAATTGATTCAGCGATACCATGGAATGATAAAAAAACATTCGCAGACATTTCTTTACTTGGATATGGGATTGTGCCAATCAAAATAGAAGATATTTTGTCTACACCTGATGATGAAATTAAATTTATAGTCTCAGATGTTTCTAGAGCATATGAAACTTATAATTATGATTTCCCAGTTCCAATTTCTAAAGAACACTATCCATATGTAGCAAAGGCAACTATGTGCTATTTCCCAAAGTGTTCTAGAAATCAAGGAGTTGACTATACTAATACGGAAATGCAACTTAGTTTGGGAGTTTTAGATAAGAAAGGCATCAAAACAATTAATAACGACAATCAATATTCTGAAAATGCACCAGGATATGTGAGAGAAAGGTCGGCACGAAATATTTTTAGGAAATGGGATAATGTCAAACATTTAGGAGAAAAATTTTCTTCTCGTAAAAAAGCTAAGCCGATTCTGAATCCTTCTAATCCTCAATGGGGAATGAGTGTAAAAACAATTGAACGGTTAAAAATTGGTGATGGTTATGGTATTCGTTTTGGAGTAGTTGTTACTCTAAAGGAGTTGAATGGTGTCAATAGAATCGAAGATTTTATTCAACAAGCCGAATTACGAGGTTGGCTTGTTAATAGGTTACAAGTTGAAGCACAAGTTGAGCTGTATAATAGCTTAAATGAAGAAATTGAATTTGAATAGTGGGTATTTTATCCTTATCCTATATATCAGGATTACAAGGGAACTTAGATATGAATATTACATATATTGTTGGCAATGGATTAGATTTACAATATGGACTAAAAACGAGATATAGAGATTTTTATGATTATCAGAATAAACTTTATTCAGATAGAAAAGCAAAAGAAGGATATTTAAACTTTATATATGAATCACTTTTTGCTGACGAAGTCAATGAATATAAAAATTGGTCAGATTTTGAGTTATCTATTGGGAATTTAACAAAAGAGAATTCAGAAATTATTGTAAGTGAAGAAACAAAGAATAAATTTATTGATGATTTTACTGACGTAATTGATGATCTAATCGCTTATTTAAAAATGGTAGAGGGGAACTTTAATATTGAAAATTATAAAATTGATTTTGAAGGGACACTAAATCGAATTAGAGCTGATTTACCTCTATCAAATCAAGAAATTATTAGCCAAAAGTACAGTGACAAACCAGTTGAAAGTGATTATGTGAAAATTCTTAGTTTAAACTATACTAGTATATTTGATAAGTTATATGAATCATCAACAGTATCATTTAATAATAATCTGCGGAATAGTGTTTATAGTTTTCATATATCAGAACCAATCCATGTGCATGGTATTTTAGATGCTTGTACAATTTTAGGTGTCAGTGACGAGTCACAAATTTCAGATGTCTTTAGTGATGAACAAAAGGGTTTTCTTGTAAAAGAGTCTATGTTGAAAGAATATAGAGAAAATATGGATGTTAGGAATAGCGAAATAATTAAAAACTCAGACATAATTATTCTTTATGGAGTGTCTATAGGTATTACTGATAAATATCTGTGGAATCAGATTGCTAAACGCTCAATTGATGATGAGGTTCCAGTAGTTGTTTATCACTATGCTCCTGATTTTGATGCTGGGAATCCGAATAGAGTGCGTCGTCTATATAGGCAAGTGGAAGATAAGTTTATAAAAAATAGTGGTATTGATTCAGAATTTGAAAAGAAGTTACGAGAAAATCTTATTCCTGTTATTGGGAAAAGTATTTTTGAACTGATAGAAAGATGAGAGATAAATAACATGGAAACTTGGCAGGAATTAACGATTGAAGTGAAGCGTGAGGCGGAGGAAGCAGCCTCGAATATTCTGATTGAGTTGGGCAGTCAGGGCGTGGCTATCGATGACAGCGCAGATTATCTGGGGCAGGTTGACCAGTACGGTGAGCTTTTTCCAGAAGTTGAGCAGAGCGAACGGGTCAAGATTACGGGCTACTATCCGGCTTCTGTAGATATAGAGGCTGTTGCAGCCCAGGCCAATGAACGACTGGCTGAGCTAGATGGCTTTGGCTTGGAGACGGGCGATATTCAGCTGACTCGGCAGGAACTGGCTGAGGAAGACTGGGCGGATAATTGGAAGAAATACTTTGAGCCGTCTCGTATCACTCATGACTTGACTATTGTGCCGTCCTGGACGGACTACGAGGCGACAGCTGGTGAGAAGATCATCAAGCTGGATCCTGGCATGGCCTTTGGGACAGGTACTCACCCGACAACCAAGATGAGCCTCTTTGCGCTGGAGCAGGTCCTGCGGGGCGGAGAAACGGTGCTGGATGTAGGCACAGGCAGCGGCGTTCTGTCCATTGCTAGCTCTCTCTTAGGCGCTAAGGACATCTACGCCTATGATTTGGACGAGGTGGCTGTGCGCGTGGCGCAGGAAAACATTGAGCTCAATCCAGGGATGGAGAACATCCATGTGGCGCCGGGGGATCTTCTCCGAGGTGTGGAAATCGAGGCAGATGTCATTGTTGCCAATATTTTGGCCGATATTCTCATCCATCTGACTGAGGATGCCTATCGTCTGGTCAAGGATGAGGGCTATCTGATTATGAGTGGGATCATTTCTGAGAAGTGGGAAATGGTGCGCGAGTCAGCAGAAGCGGCAGGATTTTTCCTGGAAACACATATGATTCAGGGCGAATGGAATGCCTGTGTTTTTAAGAAAACGAAGGACATTTCAGGCGTGATAGGTGGTTAGATGCAGCAGTATTTTATAAAAGGAAGTCCTCAGTCTCCTCTGGTGGTCAAGGATAAGGACACGGCCAAACATATGTTTTCAGTCATGCGGCTCAAAGAAGGCGACCAAGTTACACTGGTCTTTGATGATGGCGTGAAACGGCTGGCTCAGGTGTTGGATCCCAGCCAGCAGAGCTTGGAAATCTTGGAGGAGCTGGCGGACAATACCGAGCTGCCGGTTCAAGTGACCATTGCTTCAGGCTTTCCCAAGGGTGATAAATTAGAGTTTATCACTCAAAAGGTAACGGAGCTAGGAGCCAGTGCTATCTGGGCTTTCCCAGCTGACTGGTCGGTGGCCAAGTGGGATGGCAAAAAGCTAGCCAAAAAGAGCGAAAAACTGGAGAAAATTGCTCAGGGAGCAGCGGAGCAAAGCAAGCGCAATCTGATTCCGGAGGTTCGGCTCTTTGATAAAAAGGCGGATTTTCTGGTTCAGCTGGCTCAATTTGACTCCATCATCGTGGCCTATGAGGAATCGGCCAAAGAGGGAGAATCTGCAGCTCTAATCCGGGCTCTATCAGGCTTAGCAGCCGGCGCAAAAGTCCTCTTTATCTTCGGACCGGAGGGTGGTCTGTCGCCAGAGGAAATAGTAGCCTTTCGTCAAGCAGGGGCTGTCTCCGCCGGTCTAGGTCCACGTATCCTGCGGGCTGAAACTGCCCCGCTTTATGCCTTGACCGCAGTCAGTGTCATGCTTGAATTAGAAAAATGAAATCAGCGGACTTCTGCTGATTTTTCCTTGTCCGTCGCTACTATATCTCTTTTTGTGGAAAGCTGTTCTTGACATAAAAAATTTTTATGGCCAGCTTTAAAAAATACTATTGGACGGCTGAGAGGTGGAATGGTAAGATATTCTATATCAAGTTAAGGAGGGATCATCTATGTGCAGAACGATTGTTGGAGTGTCGGCTAATCTTTGTCCAGTGGATCAGGCGGGCAAAAACATTCATTCATCTGTATCTTGCAAATTTGCCGAAAGCATCAAGCTAGTCGGCGGTCTGCCCATGGTGATTCCTGTTAGGGATAAAAGTCTAGTCAAGGACTATATAGAAACCATTGATAAGCTGATCCTATCAGGCGGTCAAAATGTTCATCCGCAGTTTTATGGAGAGGAAAAGGCCATCGATAGCGATGATTACAATCTGGATCGGGATGAGTTTGAGTTGGCTCTCTTGAAGGAGGCTATTCGTCAGGATAAGCCAGTCATGGCTATTTGCCGCGGTCTGCAGTTGGTAAATGTTGCTTTTGGCGGCACGCTTAATCAGCAGATTGACAATCATTGGCAGGGGCAACCGTTTGGAACTTCGCACTCCATTCGTACAGAGAAAGGTAGCGTTGTGGAGCGGTTATTTGGTCAAGCCAGCCAGATTAATTCTGTCCATCGCCAAAGCATTAAGGACTTGGCACCGAATTTTCGCGCAACTGCCTTTGACCCAAGGGATAATACCATCGAAGCGATTGAATCGGTTGACAATCATCGCATCATCGGCCTTCAGTGGCATCCAGAGTTTTTGATCAACGAAGAAAAGGGCAATTTAGAACTATTTCAATATCTTTTGCAAGAATTATAAATTCTTAAATTATTTTTAGCTAATTTTAAGATAAGCTTTATATAATATAACCATCAAATGAAGACCTCCTAACTTTGTTTGATGAAATCCTAAAACTTTTCTTTTTCATAATAATCTCCCTATAAAAACCGCCCAATCGGCGGTTTTTTTGCTGGAAGGGCTGAGAAATCTGGATTTTCATCAATTTGATGTCTTTTATGTTATAATGAGTCACAAGTAGGCCGAGCGAATCGGTCGGTAGATGGAGGAGCAGAGATGTCAAGAGCGGAGCGAGTTATTCTAACAAATATGTGTATGGTTTACGATGGGAACCGCATTTTAGTACAAAATAAAGTAAATGATGATTGGACCGGCCTTTGCTTTCCAGGTGGTCATGTTGAACATCGTGAATCCTTTGTCAAATCAGTGATACGGGAAATCAAGGAGGAAACAGGTTTGACCATCTATGAGCCTAGGTTATGCGGTGTCAAGCAGTTTTATACTGAAAAGGATGAACGTTATGTCGTTTTTCTTTACAAGACCAATCGTTTTGAGGGAGAACTGGTCTCGTCCGACGAAGGAGAAGTGTTCTGGATTAACCGCGAAGATCTTGATCGCCACTCGCTGGCCTTGAGCTTTAAGGAAATGTATCAGGTTTTCACATCAGATTTGACGGAGCAGTTTACCTATCTGGATAATGGAGAGATCATCAGAGATCAATACTAGGGAGAACCGCCCAATTGGCGGTTTTTTTGCTTGTTTTTTGCGAATTTAGTATAATAGGAACAGCAAAAATAGAAAAGAGAAATGTATGAAAATTCGTGGATTCGAGCTGGTCTCCAGCTTTCCAAATGAAGATTTGCTGCCCAAGAGAGAGACGGCTCACGCAGCTGGCTATGATTTGAAAGTGGCGGAGCGCACCCTCATTGCGCCGGGGGAGATTAAGCTGGTTCCGACGGGTGTCAAGGCCTATATGCAGCCGGGAGAGGTGCTTTATCTCTATGACCGTTCGTCCAATCCTCGTAAAAAAGGCTTGGTCTTGATTAACTCCGTTGGGGTCATTGACGGTGATTACTATGGCAATCCTGGAAATGAAGGGCATATCTTTGCTCAGATGCAAAATATCACAGACCAAGAGGTTGTACTGGAAGTGGGTGACCGCATTGTGCAAGCTGTTTTCGCACCATTTTTGATTGCGGATGGAGATGAGGCCGATGGCGTGCGAACAGGTGGCTTTGGATCGACGGGGCATTAAGATGAAGGTCATCTTTGTGCGCCACGGTGAGCCCGATTACAGTGAGTTAGAAGAACGCTCTTATACTGACTTTGGTCTAGATTTGGCGCCCTTGTCCGAGCAGGGCAGACGGCAAGCTCAGGCACTTTGTCAGCATCCTTTGCTGCGTTCAGCTGACTTGCTGGTGTCTTCTGCAGTGACGCGGGCTTTAGAAACGGCATCCTATGTGGCTTGTGCTACTGGACTTCCTCTGAGAGTAGAGCCTTTACTACACGAATGGCAGGTCTATGAAAGGGGAAGAGAGAACTTTGAAAAAGCTCGAAGTCTGTTTTTAGAAAGTAATGGAGAGCTACTTCCCAATAGCCCTCTTCAGTATGAGACGGCTGAGGAGATGAAGGCTCGTTTTGTAGACTGTATGGCAAAGTATCGAGACTACCAGACAGTAGCTCTTGTAGCTCATCGTATGCTGATCCGTCAGTTTGTGCCAAATGAAACCATTGATTTTTGCCAAGTGATTGAATGTGAGATAGAGATATAGAAAGAGGTTTATCATCGCTAAGAAAAAGACGACCTTTGTCTGTCAAAATTGTGAATACCATTCGCCTAAGTACCTAGGGCGCTGTCCTAACTGCGGCTCCTGGTCTTCTTTTGTTGAGGAGGTAGAGGCTGCTGAGGTCAAGCATGCCCGTGTTTCCTTGACAGGCGAAAAGACTCGGCCTATGAAGCTGGCTGAGGTTACTTCGATTGATATTAACCGGACCAAGACAGAAATGGACGAGTTCAATCGTGTGCTGGGTGGTGGCGTAGTGCCTGGCAGTCTGGTTCTGATTGGCGGGGATCCTGGTATCGGGAAGTCCACCCTACTTCTACAAGTATCCACCCAGCTTTCTCATCAGGGCACCGTCCTTTATGTCAGCGGGGAGGAATCAGCTGAGCAGATTAAGCTGCGGGCGGAGCGTCTCGGTGATATTGACAGTGAATTTTATCTCTACGCCGAGACTAATATGCAAAACATCCGCACGGAGATTGAGAAAATTAAGCCAGATTTTCTGATTATCGACTCTATTCAGACGGTGATGTCACCAGAAATTTCCAGTGTTCAAGGTTCTGTCTCTCAGGTTCGCGAGGTGACAGCTGAGCTCATGCAGCTGGCTAAGACCAATAATATCGCGACCTTTATCGTTGGTCACATGACCAAGGAAGGAACCTTAGCTGGCCCCCGAACGCTAGAGCACATGGTGGACACCGTGCTTTATTTTGAGGGCGAACGCCAGCACACTTTCCGTATCTTGAGAGCAGTCAAGAACCGCTTTGGTTCGACCAATGAAATCGGCATTTTTGAAATGCAGTCTGGTGGGCTAGTTGAGGTTATCAATCCCAGTGAAGTCTTTCTAGAAGAGCGGCTGGACGGTGCGACAGGCTCATCCATCGTTGTGACCATGGAAGGAACGCGGCCGATTTTAGCAGAGGTACAGGCTTTGGTGACACCGACCATGTTCGGCAATGCCAAGCGAACCACGACTGGACTGGACTTTAACCGAGCCAGCCTCATCATGGCAGTTCTGGAAAAGAGGGCAGGACTCCTCCTGCAAAATCAAGATGCCTACCTCAAGTCAGCTGGCGGCGTCAAGCTAGATGAGCCAGCGATTGATTTGGCAGTAGCAGTAGCCATTGCTTCCAGCTACAAGGATCTGCCTACAAATCCTCAAGAATGCTTTATCGGCGAAATTGGCCTGACTGGTGAAATTCGTCGGGTTAATCGCATCGAGCAGCGCATTAACGAAGCAGCAAAACTGGGCTTCACCAAGATTTATGCTCCCAAAAACTCTCTGAACGGGCTCAAGGTTCCAAACAATATCCAAGTCATCGGTGTGACAACAATTGGAGAAGTCTTGAAAAAAGTCTTTGCTTGATGATTTCTTTGTTTTAGATTGCAAAAATATTTTATTATTGCTATAATTTTCTTAAAAAACAAGGAGGGAACTCTTATGCAATTTTCCATGGATAGCAACATGCAATTTCCACTCGTTGACCTCTACCTCAATCAAGGAGAGACAGTCTTTATCCAGCGTGGCAGTATGGTCTATCACACCCCTAATGTGACCTTGAACACTCAGCTCAATGCTAACGGTTCAGGTTTGGGCCGCTTTGTCAAGGCAGTCGGCCGTTCCATGGTGTCGGGTGAAAGTACCTTCATCACTCAAGCTGTCGCCCAGTCTGACAATGGTTTCCTAGCTTTAGCACCAGAAGTTCCCGGCCAAGTTATCCCTCTTTATCTGGGAGAAAAGCAGTACCGGCTCAATGACGGTGCCTTTCTGGCTCTGGATGGTACAGCTTACTATACCATGGAGCGCCAGTCTGTTGGCAAGGCGATATTTGGCGGTCAAGGCGGTCTCTTCGTCATGACGACTCAGGGGCAAGGCACACTTTTGGCCAATGCATATGGATCGATTAGGAAAATTGAACTAAATAACCAAGAAGTAACCATTGACAATGCCCATGTCGTAGCTTGGAGCCAGTCCTTGGATTATAATATCCATCTGGAAAATGGTTTCTGGCAGTCTATCGGAACGGGAGAGGGAGTTGTGAACACCTTCCGAGGAACTGGGGAAATCTATGTTCAAAGTCTCAATCTTCAAAGCTTTGCAGGCTCACTCAGTCGCTATATCGCAAAAGGATCATAAAAAGGTGCGGATGAATTTCCGCACCTTTTTTAAATTTTTCTTTCATTTTTTCATAAAAGACGGACATTTTTGTTTTATAGGGAGTTAAAAACTGACAAAATACCTAAAAGATGATAAGATGGTAGGAAATAATTTGCCCATCAAATAAATTCTAGTAAGGGGAAAGAATGTCCTATTTTGAAAATTTTATGAAGGCCAATCAAGCCTATGTGGACCTGCATGGAACCTCCCACCTGCCGATTAAGCCCAAGACCAAGGTGGCAATCGTGACCTGCATGGACTCAAGACTCCACGTGGCTCAGGCTCTGGGCTTGGCGCTGGGAGATGCTCATATCTTGCGCAATGCTGGCGGTCGGGTGACGGAGGACATGATTCGCTCGCTGGTCATCTCTCAGCAGCAGATGGGTACGCGGGAAATTGTAGTCTTGCACCATACGGATTGTGGCGCACAGACTTTCAAAAATGAAGAATTTACTGCTTTTCTCAATCAAGAACTGGGCGTTGATGTCGGCGGTCAGGATTTTCTTCCATTTACAGATGTGGAGGAAAGTGTGCGGGAAGACGTAGCGCTTCTCCGCCAATCACCCCTGATCCCAGCCGATGTAGAAATCTCGGGAGCAGTGTATGACGTGGATACAGGGCGGATGACCATCGTTCAGTGACTATTAGGAAGCCAGTTTGTTTGTCGGTATTTCGGCATTGAAATTGGCTGCTTTTTTATGTTAAAATAGAATACGATTTTAATTTAGTTAGGACAATAAGATGATTCTTTCCATTATTTCACAAGGTCTGGTCTGGGCCATTTTAGGTCTGGGGATTTTCATGACTTTTCGGATTTTGAATTTTCCAGATATGACGACGGAAGGTTCCTTTCCTCTAGGTGGGGCGGTAGCTGTCACCTTGATTACCAAAGGGGTGAACCCTTTTTTGGCAACGGCAGCTGCGGTACTGGCAGGCTGTCTGGCAGGTTTGGCGACAGGCCTTCTCTATACCAAGGGCAAGATTCCGACCCTGCTATCAGGGATTTTGGTCATGACCTCTTGCCATTCCATTATGCTTATGATCATGGGGCGGGCTAATCTAGGTCTGCTGGGAACTCGGCAGATTCAGGACTTTTTGCCCTTCTCTGGAGAAATAAACAATCTCCTGACAGGCTTGATTTTTGTCAGTCTGGTCATTGCAGCCCTGCTCTTTTTCCTAGATACCAAGCTAGGGCAGGCCTATATCGCGACTGGAGACAATCCTGATATGGCACGTAGTTTCGGTATCAATACTGGACGCATGGAATTGATGGGCATGATTTTGTCTAATGGCGTTATTGCCTTGTCTGGTGCTCTGATTGCCCAGCAGGAAGGCTATGCAGATGTATCCCGCGGGATTGGGGTTATCGTCGTCGGCTTGGCGAGTCTGATTATCGGGGAAGTTCTCTTTAAGAGCCTGACCTTGGCTGAGCGCCTGATTACTATTGTAGTTGGTGCTATTGCCTATCAGTTTCTGATTTGGGGTGTCATCGCTCTTGGTTTCAACACCAGCTATCTCCGCCTCTATAGTGCGGTTATCTTAGCGGTCTGCCTCATGATTCCGACCTTGAAAAATAAATTCTTTAAAGGAGCTAAGTTAAGCAAATGACAGCGATTGTAGAATTAAAAAATGCCAGCAAGCGGGTCAATAACGGCTTTGATGAAGAAAAGGTCATCCTAAACGATGTGTCGCTGGAGATTCATGAGCATGATTTTATCACGATTTTGGGTGGCAATGGAGCAGGGAAGTCAACTCTTTTTAATGTCATTGCCGGGACGCTCTCTCTGAGCAGCGGCAGCATTTACATCCTGGGCGAAAATGTAACCAACTTTTCTCCTGAAAAGAGAGCCAAATATCTGTCGCGGGTCTTTCAAGATCCCAAGATGGGAACGGCCCCTCGGATGACAGTGGCGGAAAACCTGCTGATTGCCAAGGTTCGTGGTGAATCGCGCGGTCTAGTCCCTCGTCGGTTGAATAGCTATCGGCAGGAGTTTCAGGAGACTATTGATAAAATTGGCAATGGTCTGGAAAAACACTTGGATACGCCGATTGAGTTTCTATCAGGTGGTCAGAGACAGGCTTTGAGTCTGCTGATGGCGACGCTTAAACGTCCAGAGCTACTTCTCTTGGACGAGCATACGGCAGCGCTTGATCCTAAGACAAGTGTAGCTCTTATGGAGCTAACTGACGACTTTGTCCGCAGAGACCAGCTGACGGCTCTCATGATTACCCACCAAATGGAGGATGCCCTCAAATACGGCAACCGACTGATTGTCATGAAGGAAGGTCAGATAATCCAAGACCTCAAGCAGGAAGAAAAAGCCAAGATGACCATAGCGGACTATTATGGCTTGTTTGAGTAAAGTTGACCAGTTTCTTGTAAGGCTGACAAAGGGAATAAGCAGTGAATAGTTATTAAACGGATATAGTTCTGTTTTCCACAGGACTGTATCTTTTTAACATTTTCTCAAACAAATCAAGAAAAACCGCTAGATTGCGGTTTTTTATCTTGTGAAAATCTGACTCACTCATCTATTTGAATAAACATCATGGCGTTAAGTAAGGATATTAACTCAACCGTATTAACGTTGTTGGAATAAATCAGCTTCTTGTTTTCAATCGGTGGGATAATGAAATTAGAAATGATGATGTCATAGGGTGATTCTTTTAAAGAATCGATGGATAATTCTAATTCGTTCCAAACTTCCAGTTCAAAATTGTTGCTACAATAATATGAAAGGGTTTCTGCTATGGATTTTGTATGATGTTGATCAAAACTACTCATCACTAGCACCTTTAATTTAGGTTGATTTTGCAACAGATTCAAAACCAAATGCTTACTGTGAGTTATAAAGGTATAGGATAAATGATTGACATGCATTTGGTTACTATGGATACCCAAGGTTTCAAGATAATTTAAGATTCCCTCTTTTACTTCTGAAACAAATTGAGGGAAAATATTTTGAAAGTTTCGGATTGTATTGCCCTTTTGATCAAACAAAATATACTCTGTTGATAATTCCCGCCGATGCAGTTGTGCGGTATTATGTAGATGCCAAATCAGATTGTCCTTGTTATCTATTTTAAAATTGTATGTGGATGATATCTGGTCAATGAAATCACTTAATAAATGATAGGACTTTTCCACATACCTATCAGACTTTACGTAGTCCATAAATAGTGTTTCATCAATGAAAAACATTTTTTGGAAGTAGGAAACAAATAATTGACCGATTACTTCTTTAGTCAAAGAAATACCGTAATCTGTAGCAAATCTATCTACTACTTCGTCTATCCCTTCAGCCTGCATAAAAGATTCCATCAATTGTTCATTGAAAGAATCATTCTCAACTTCCAAGAAATGTCCAAACTGTATTCTATAGAGATTCGTAACGAGCAGCAACTTTAACATCCTATGAGTAGATACATTGATAGGGAAGCTAGTCTCTTTATAAACAATCTCTAACAACTGACACAAAGGCTCTTTGGGAAAATCTGTAAAGGGCCATTCCAGGAAATAATATTTTTCCGAAAAATATTGTGCAAAAAAGTAACGGATATCAATCTCATTCCCAACGATTCGAACAGGGGTCAGACTAACTTTAAAATCATATTGTTTTTTTAGAGTTTTATTGATGTGACTGATGATACGATAGAGCGAGGAAGAACTAATATAGAACTCGTTATAAATATCCTCAGCTTGACACCCTTCGTTAAAGAATATGAACTCTAAAATGGAAAAATGACTTGAGTGCTTGAAAAAATAATGATAGACCATCTCAATATCACTGTCATCCGTATTCATGATACGAATACCACTATTAGAAGAGTGAAAGATCAAGTCAGGAAAAGAGGACTTGACATAAGATAGGTCATCTTTTACCAACCGTTCTGAGCAGTTCAATCGTTCGGCTAGTTCAGAAATATAAAACCGACGTTTAGTTTTAAAGAGTAATTCTAACAATTCTAATTGCCTGAGGCTTTTTTTAGATAATAATTCTCTCATAATATTTTTTCTTTCTTATTATAGTTCCTATATTGTTTCTTTATTATACAATTATATCATGTTATGAGTGATTATACTTATTCAATAGTATTTTTAAAAAAAGAAAAAAGGCGATACGCTTTTAAATAAACAATGAAAGCGTTCTATTATTTTTGCGTACCCATAATACATAAACTTGGGAACAATTCCAAGCTGAATTATTATGTTTTTTTGATGAAAAATTATATAATTATATTAATCAAAAATAATATTAAATAATTTTGATTTAGAAAGGAGCATCACTATGTTGTGGTCAATTATTATCGGTGGGCTTATTGGTCTGGTTGCTGGATCAATAACAAAAAAAGGCGGTTCTATGGGAATTGTCGCCAACGTTGTTGCAGGTTTAGTTGGTTCAGCTGTTGGTCAGTCTCTTTTAGGAACTTGGGGGCCTAGTTTGGCTGGCATGGCTTTGATTCCTTCTATCATTGGTGCGGTTATTGTAGTTGCAGTTGTATCGTTTTTTGTAGGTAAAAAGGCATAAGAATTCTTTTTATATACAATTATATACAATTTTATTTGAATTATGAAAGGATTCAATATGTCAAAATCAAGAAAAATACTTTTTCTTATTATCTGTATTTTAATCTTGACTATTTTGATTCCTGTTTTGCTAGATTTTCATAAAGTTAGCGGTTTAGGTCTTCAGTTATTTACCTGGAAGAATATTCCTTTTGTAGGATACTTTCTTTCTAGATACGTCTTCTGGGGAACATTGGTTTTATCAAGCTTAATATTGCTATTGATGTTGGTCATACTTTTTTATCCTAAGAGACGTTTGGAAATTCAGTTAGCTGATGCGGATGGGAAACTGATGCTGAAAAATTCAGCGATTGAGGGATTTGTTCGTAGTCTGGTGACAGACCATGACTTTATTAAAGATCCTACAGTTTCCGTAAATAGTCGGAAAAATAAATGTATGGTTTCTGTTAAAGGAGCGATTGTTCCTTCAGAAAATATCATCAAGAGAAGTCAGTTGATTCAGGATGAAATTGCTACTGGATTAACAGAATTCTTCGGTCTCAATCATGATGTCAAGCTTCAAATATCTGTATCAGATTTCAAACCAAAATCGCAGGCTGAAAAAAATACTAGTCGTGTAAAGTAAGGAAGTACCAAAATGGAATGGTTTAAAAAATATCAATATCTAATCCTATCTGGATTAGCGGGCGGTGTTCTAGCCTGCTTTATCCTATCCTTTGGCTTCTTTAAGACGCTATTTGTCTTGATTTGCGCTGCCATAGGAGCAGGAATCGGATATTATATACAACAAAAAAATATATTAAATAAATAATAAGGAGTTTCTTATGTCAAATACAAATAAAGATTTCAAAGATGTTGCTAAAAAGGAAGTTGCGCAAGCAACTCATGAAGTAAAAGGTGAATTGACTTACGAAGATAAGGTCATTAAAAAAATCATTGGTCTCTCTTTAGAGAAAGTTTCAGGTTTGCTAGCTGTTGATGGTGGCTTCTTCTCTAACTTAGCAGATAAATTGATTAACACTGATAACGTAACGAATGGTGTTAATGTTGAAGTTGGTAAAGAACAAGTGGCTGTTGACTTGAACGTAGTAGTGGAATATCAAAAGAATGTTCCTGCCTTGTACAAGGAAATTAAAGATGTTGTTGTGGCGGAAATTTCAAAGATGACTGATTTGGAAGTTGTTGAAGTTAATGTCAATGTTGTTGATATTAAGACCAAAGAACAACATGAAGCTGACTCAGTTAGCCTTCAAGATCGAGTAACAGATGTTGCTGAATCAACAGGCGAATTCGCTTCAGAGCAATTTGAAAAAGCAAAATCTGGTCTTAGCGGTGGTTTTTCAGCCGTTCAAGAAAAAGTTGGTGAAGGTGTAGAAGCTGTTAAAGATGCTGCTTCATCAAATGAAAAAGCTCGCGTACATTAATTTAAAACAAAAAGAAATAAAGGAGGACATAGTTATGTCAACAGAAGAAAAATTCAACCAAGCTAAAGGCGCTGTCAAAGAAGGTGTTGGGAAAGTAATCGGTGACGAAAAACTTGAAAAAGAAGGAGCAGCTGAAAAAGTTGTTTCTAAAGTCAAAGAAGTTGCTGAAGATGCAAAAGATGCAGTTGAAGGCGCTATTGAAGGTGTAAAAAACATGCTTCATAAAGACGATGATAAATAAGCCTAGGCTAATATATAGTAGGGGCTAGAAATCATCTACAGTTTAAAGGAGACCTCTTTTAGGGTCTCTTTTACTTTTATATTCATTCTTTTTAGTTAAAATATTTTCAATCTACACGGTGTAAACGCTTGCAATCTTTTGCTAGAAGGAGTATAATATAAGTAAAGATAGGGAAAGGAAAAACTAAATTTCGCATTCGATTTGCTTTGCTGATATATTTATTTGTAACATATACGTCGTTGCTTTACTGGACTATTGGTTAAATCGTTGGGTAGGCCTGCTTAGCCTATCTGATTATGACAGTGGGATAGAAAGTAGAAGCTTTTTAGATGGTTTTCAGACTTCGAGATGTTAACCGATAGTTGCTTTGTGATTAATATTTCTAATGCTAAGATAAAAGAAAATCATTAGCGCTTAAAGGAATTAAAAATTTAATAAATGAAATAATCAACAATCAATTGTTAGTCAGTTCCGAATAGGATAAACTGATTGCTCCCATATCAGCAAGGTAAGTCAGACCTCTAGCCGAGTCAAGCTAGAGGTCATTTTGATAGATTCGGGCAGTTGTTAGTGGAGTTTGGACTTCAGCTAGTAGAGACTAAGAAAGCAGCTTTTAAAAAGCGATGAGGTAGGGATTGAGCGCTTGCTGGAGAAGAAAATTTCCCCACAGCTCTTTTGGCTTTTCTTCGTCTATCTATCTGAAAGGTGATATAATATAGTTAGCAAAATACAAGGAGAGATGCAATGAAATCAGCAGTTTATCTCAAGGCTGGTCAAGTTGGACTAGTAGAAATGGATCATCCGCAAATTCTAGACCCAGATGATGCCATTATCCGCATTGTTCGTACCTGTGTCTGTGGCTCTGACCTGTGGAGTTATCGAAATGAGCAGGTGAAGCCTGGGCGCATGAACAGTGGTCACGAGGCAATCGGTATTGTCGAGGAAGTCGGTGATGCAGTAACGACTGTGAAAGCAGGCGATTTTGTCATTGCTCCATTTACCCATGGATGCGGGGACTGCGATGCTTGCCGAGCAGGATATGATGGGACTTGTGACCGGCATATTGGCAATAACTGGTCAGATGGTGTGCAAGCGGAATATATGCGCTTCGAGTATGCCAACTGGGCTTTGGTGAAGATTCCGGGTCAGCCATCAGATTATTCAGAGGGGATGCTTAAGTCCTTCTTGGCGCTGGCTGATGTTATGCCGACAGGCTACCATGCGGCGCGTGTGGCAGATGTTAAACCAGGCGACAAAATAGTTGTCATCGGGGATGGCGCTGTTGGACAATGTGCTGTTATCGCGGCTAAGATGCGGGGAGCTTCCCAAATTGTGCTCATGAGTCGGCACGAAGACCGACAAAAGATGGCGCTTGAATCAGGAGCGACAGCTGTCGTTGCAGAGCGTGGTGAAGAAGGCATTGCCAAGGTGCGCGAACTCCTTGGTGGCGGAGCCGACGCTGCGCTTGAATGTGTCGGAACAGAAGCGGCTGTCGACCAAGCCCTTGGTGTTCTCCATAATGGTGGTCGGTTAGGTTTTGTTGGTGTTCCTCATTGCGAAAAGCATCCGATTGGTTCCACCTTTG
>NZ_CALHWC010000073.1 GCF_938036805.1 uncultured Streptococcus sp. | reverse complement strand
CCAAGCGAGCAGAGAATCGTGCACGTGGCCGGGCAGAGCGTAAGGCTAAGCGCCAGACATTCTAGCCATAAATTCTTTTTATGGACGATATAGAAAAATTATATTTTAAAGACCAGTGAAACTATGATAGACTAGGATTACTGGTCTATTTTATTGTTATTTCCCACTTAGCTATTATAGGTTTAAAGATTACCTATTCTTGATGCCAAATAGTTTTCATCTGGGCCAAATTATGATAGAATAATGCATTATCGAGAAAGAGAAGTAATTGAAATGTTTACAACTTATATCCTAGCTGCAAACTGGTATGAAGAGCTTTTGAAGCTCCTTCCAGACGGCAAATTATTTAGTTTACGGGCTGTTTTTGATGCCATTCCAGCGATTCTGAAAACCTTGCCTGTCACACTTTTGTTGACGCTGGGTGGGGCATTTTTCGGCATCATCTTGGCCATGATTTTCGCAGTGGTTAAGATTAACCGCACAAGAATTTTGTATCCTATTCAGGCTCTTTTTGTGAGCTTCCTTCGTGGGACACCCCTTTTGGTTCAGCTCATGCTGACCTATTTTGGGATTCCGCTCCTGCTGAAAGCTATCAATCAAAAATATGGGACAGCTTTTAATATCAATACCATCCCTGCCTCAGTCTTTGCCATTATCGCCTTTGCCTTTAATGAAGCGGCCTATGCCAGCGAGACGATTCGGGCAGCCATTCTTTCGGTAGATCCGGGTGAGATCGAAGCAGCTCGTAGTCTGGGAATGACCAATCGCCAAGTCTATCTGCGGGTCATCATTCCAAATGCAGCAGTTGTGGCAACACCGACTCTGATCAACTCCCTTATTGGCTTGACCAAAGGAACATCTCTGGCCTTTAGTGCGGGCGTCGTAGAAGTCTTTGCCAAGGCTCAGGCTATCGGTGGGTCGGATTATCGTTATTTTGAGCGCTTCATTTCCGTTTCCATTATTTACTGGATTGTCAATATCGTGATTGAGCAAATCGGTCGTGCGATTGAAAAGGCTATGGATATCAAGGCGCCAGCCAATCTGGACAAAATGGAGCAAGCGCAAGGAGGTAGGATTTGATGATTAAAATTTCCCAGTTAAGTAAGGAATTTTCTGGCCAAAAGGTCTTGGATAACCTGAGTTTGGAAATTCAAAAAGGCGAAGTCATTGCTCTAATAGGCTCCTCAGGTGCTGGTAAATCAACCTTCCTGCGCAGCCTTAATTATCTGGAGCAACCAGACAGCGGAAGGATTGAAATTGATAACTTCAAGGTGGATTTTTCAACTATTTCACCAGATGAGATTTTGACGCTACGTCGAAAACTGGCCATGGTTTTTCAACAGTTCAATTTATTTTCCCGTCGGACAGCTCTGGAAAATGTCAAGGAAGGTTTGCTGGTAGTTAAAAATTTGTCTGACCAAGAAGCGACTAAAATCGCCAAGGAAGAGTTGGCAAAGGTGGGTCTGTCTGATCGTGAGAATCATTATCCCAAGCATTTATCAGGCGGTCAAAAACAGCGGGTGGCTTTAGCGCGGGCCTTGGCCATGAAGCCAGATGTTCTTTTGCTAGATGAGCCGACCTCAGCCCTTGACCCAGAGCTAGTCGGTGAGGTAGAGAAATCCATTGCTGACGCTGCCAAAGCAGGACAAACCATGATTCTGGTCAGCCATGATATCTCTTTTGTTTCTCAGGTAGCAGATCGAGTACTTTTCTTGGATAAGGGACATATTATCGAGTCAGGTAGTCCAGAGGAGATTATCAATCATCCCAAGGAAGCTAGAACCAAAGAATTCTTTGCTAGTTACAAACGGACTTATATTTGATATAATAGAAAAAGTGAAAGCTCAGTTGGCTAGACCAGCTGGGTTTGTTTTCGACTAAAACCTTTTTAAGGCAACTGATTATTGAGGAGCTGACATGTTAATTAAGATTTTTTCTCTCTATATCCAAAGTCTCATTTATACGACGATTCTGGTAGGACTTGCCGATGGTTTGTGGCTTTTATTGCAGAGACTCAGTCGCAAGGATCGGACGCTTGCGGTAGGTCAAAGCCAAATTTACGATCTTCTTTTGATTACAATTATGACGATTCCAATTTTGTCTTTTGCGATTTTTGGCTTACTGGTTGTTCTCAAAGCTTAAATACTTGTAAAAGATGCGCTAGTTTGTTAGAATAACAGTAGTTACAACAAAGAGAAAGGGAAAAGATGATGTACGATACAATGATTATTGGAGCTGGTCCTGCGGGAATGACAGCAGCCCTCTATGCAGCTAGAAGCAACTTAAAAGTGGCCTTGCTTGAACGCGGTATTTACGGCGGCCAGATGAATAATACTGCGGAGATTGAAAATTATCCCGGTTATGCTCGTATCAGCGGACCAGAGCTAGCTGAAAAGATGTTTGAGCCCCTAGAGAATCTAGGCGTAGAGCATTTGTTTGGTCAAGTTGAAAAAATTGAAGACCATGGCGACTTTAAGAAAATCATTACTGAGGATGAGGTCTTTGAAACCAAGACAGTGATTTTGGCTCCTGGCGCCAACCATCGTCATCTAGGAGTTCCTGGAGAGGAAGAATACAATAGCCGCGGCGTTTCCTACTGTGCGGTCTGCGATGGTGCTTTTTTCCGTGATGAAGATCTCTTAGTGGTCGGAGGCGGCGATTCTGCCGTTGAGGAAGCGATTTTCCTCACGCGCTTTGCAAAGTCTGTGACCATTGTTCACCGTCGTGACCAACTGCGGGCGCAGCAGCTCTTGCAGGAGCGGGCCTTTGCCAATGAAAAAATCAGCTTTATTTGGGATTCCGTCGTAAAAGAAATCAAAGGGGACGATCGCAGGGTAACTAGTGTCGTTTTTGAAAATGTAAAAACGGGGCAAATCAGCGAGTCAGACTTTGGCGGCGTCTTTATTTATGTCGGCCTAGATCCTGTTAGCGACTTTGTCAAAGATCTGGGTATTTGCGATGAAGCTGGCTGGATTGTGACGGATCAACATATGAAAACAGCTATTGACGGCATTTATGCTATTGGTGATGTCCGTCAGAAAGACCTACGCCAAATCACCACAGCCGTTGGAGACGGAGCAGTAGCAGGCCAAGAAGTTTATAAATACATTACTGAGCATTAAAGAGGAAGAGGATGGGAATAAGATCAAAAAATGATTCATTTTTGGTCTGTCCCAGCTCTTTTTCATTTTTGTTTACGAATGAAATAATAGAAAGAATAGGTTTCAAATCAGTTTCGGATTAAACGAGACAAATTTGTTACCAATTTGTAATAATTATCCTATTATGCTACAATAGAGGTGTGCAACTCTAAAAAGGATGGAGAAAGCGTATGAAAACAAAAGGATTAGTTTATTTAGCTAGTACAGCTATTTTATTAGCAGCCAGTGCTAATAGTGTTTTTGCTGACGAGACAAATCAAGTAGCAAATGATAGACAGCAAACGGAGCCTTCAGTTGCTGTGACCAATCGAGATGCTTCTAAACAGGCAGAACTAGCTGACAAGGCTTCAGAAGTAGATTCTGAAACAAAGAAAGATAGTGGTGCATCTGAAGCTTCTTTAGGTAAAGATGAAAAAGTCGCTTCAGCTCCCTCTGAAAAGGATGGCAACTCGTCGCTTGAACTGCCTAAAGACAATTTAGCATCACTTTCTTCTGAAAATATTTCTTCAGGGAGATCTTCATTCAGATCTGTGACAGCTGCTTCTGATAAGCCACAAGAGGCAGAAACAAAGCCAGAATCTGAGCCAAAAGTGAGAGTTTCTCGTGCAGTTGATGACAAGCCTCAAGGCACTATCAATATTACAAATGTGGATCCAAATGCTGGTACCTTCGATGTGCATGTAACCAACATTTCATCCCCTAAGCCCATCAAAAAAGTCGCCCTACCAACTTGGTCCAGCGTGAATGGTCAGGATGATATTATCTGGTACGATGCTAAACGACAAGTGGATGGTACTTATAAAATCAGCATTTCAGCTCGTGACCATAAGTATTCCACAGGTGAGTACAATATCCATCTCTACTATCTGCTGGAAGACAATCAGCTAGTCGGTGTAGGCGGTACTACAACAACTGTTACGACTGGTAAACCGCAAGGAAAAATTGATATTGTTAATAACAATCCAGACACAGGCAGTTTCGATGTTGTTGTCTCAGGTGTTTCTAATCCTTATGGTGTGAAAAAAGTTGTTGTCCCTGTTTGGTCTAGTGTCAATGGTCAAGATGACTTAGTCTGGTATGAAGCGCAGCGCCGGACCAATGGCAATTACACTGTTACAGTCAAAGCTTCCCACCACAAGAACTCTCTAGGTGAGTATAATATTCATCTCTATTATGTTCAGGATAACGGCCAGTTGGTCGGTGTAGGTGGTACAAGGACTGTGGTTTCTAAGGCTCAGCCTAAAGGGACACTAAAAATTGAAAACAATAATCCAGATACAGGTAGTTTCGATGTTGTCGTTTCTGGTGTTTCCAGTCCTTATGGTGTCAAGGAAGTTAAATTACCGACCTGGTCCACCGACAAAGGGCAAGATGACCTAATCTGGTACACAGCAGTCAAGCAGGCTGATGGTACTTATCGAGCAACCGTCAAAGCAGTAAATCATAAGAAATCAACAGGCGAATACAATGTTCATCTTTACTACATTCAAGATGACGGTCAGCTGGTTGGTGTAGGTGGCACTCGAACAACAGTTAGTGTATCTCAACCTAAAGGAACCTTGAAAATTGAAAACAACGATCCAGCTACTGGTAGCTTTGATGTCGTTGTCTCTAACGTTTCTAATCCTTTTGGTGTCAAGGAAGTCAAACTGCCGACTTGGTCTAACGATAAAGGTCAAGATGACCTAGTCTGGCACACAGCAATCAAGCAGGCCGATGGCACCTATAGGGCTCGCATCCAGGCTCGCGATCATAAGAATTCTTTGGGAGACTACACTGTTCACCTTTACTATATTCAAGATGACGGCCAATTAGTCGGTGTAGCAGGCACCCAGTTCAGCCTAGCAGCCAAGCCTAAAGGAACCTTGAAAATTGAGAACAACAACCCAGATACGGGTAGCTTCGATGTTGTTGTGTCTGATGTTGTCAGTCCTTTTGGTGTCAAGAGCGTGCATCTTCCGATTTGGTCTAGTGATAAAGGCCAAGATGATATTGTTTGGTATACAGCGACTAAGCAGTCCGATGGCACCTACAGGGCTAGCATTCAAGCTCGTAATCATAAAATGTCCACTGGTGAGTATCATATCCACCTCTACTATCTTCAAGATAATGGCCAGATGATTGGGGTTAGTGGTACAACAACTACAGTTTCTGTTGCTAAACCAAAGGGAACTCTTACGATTGCCAATAACAATGCAACAACAGGGAGTTTTGATGTTGTCGTGAGCGGAGTGAGCAGTCCAGAGGGAGTTCGTGAAGTGCTTTTGCCGACTTGGTCTAGCACCAATGGTCAGGACGATATTATCTGGTATCGAGCAGTCAAGCAGTCTGATGGTACCTACAAGATGAATATTAAGGCGAGCGACCATAAATATTCTACAGGTGAGTACAATGTCCATCTTTATTATGTAGGGAATAATGGCCAGTTGGTCGGAGTTGGAGGAACCAAGACGACCGTATCTCTAGGAACTCCCAAAGGTAAGTTGACTATCCAGAATAATAATCAACAGACAGGTACCTTTGAAGTGGTGGTTTCTGAAGTTGAGAATGCTTATGGTGTTAAGGAAGTCAAATTGCCAACTTGGTCAAGTGCTAACGGTCAGGACGACATTATTTGGTACACAGCAGTCAAGCAAGTCGATGGTACTTACAAGGCACAGGTCAATCTACGTGACCACAAGTATTCTACAGGTGAATACAATATCCATCTCTACTATGTTCAGAATGATGGCCGTATGGTCGGGGTTGGAGGCACGAAGACAACAGCAAATGTAGCTTTAGAACACATTAAGCCAACGGGACAAATCACCATTAAAAATAATAATCCTCGATTAGGCACGTTCGAAGTTGTAGTAACGAATGTTTATAGTCCAAAAGGAGTCAAGGAAGTCAAATTGCCAACTTGGTCTAGTGTCAATGGTCAGGATGACATTGTTTGGTATCGGGCTCAAAGGCAAGCCGATGGTAGTTATAAAGCCTTGGTACGCACTTCTAGCCATAAATATTCTACGGGAGAATACAATATTCACCTCTACTATGTTCAAAATGATGGTAGTTTGGTAGGCGTTGGTGGAACGACTACAACAGTCAACAGAGGAGTTTATGACACACCATATTATTCACAACGTGATCCTAGATGGGCTGGTTTATATTATGGGAAATATAATTTAGCAGCTTCTGGCTGTGTTCCTACTACATTAGCAATGACTATTTCTGGTATTACAGGTCAAACTGTTTTACCAACAACCGTAGCGGACTACCTTTATCATCATACAGACTCCTTTAACAAAAATGGTCTATTTGGAACATCAAGTAAGGGGATTGTCCAAGGGGCACAGAACTGGGGACTGACAACAGACGTCTTGCATTCATCAGCAGCGCTTAAAGAAGCTTTGGCAGCAGGTCATCATGTCATGGCGGCTGTTGGTAGCAGTGTCTTTGCCAGCCATTTTGTTACCCATGAGATAGTCTTAAGAGGCTATCAAAATGGTCAAACCCAGGTCTATGATCCCTATAATGCTAATAATAACGGTTGGTATTCAGTGGATTATATCTTTGGTTCAAAGAGCGGAGCGCCTGAAGATAATACAGAAGGTTCACCGTTTATCTCTGTGAGAGCTTAGATTACAGCTGGTCACAAAACAATTTATATGTGACTTTTGCACATTTTAATGAGCTAGCAGTACCTACATTCAGGAGGTTGGGACAAAAGAGTCCCAGCCTCTTTTTTATGGCTAGCTTGTAAATATCATGCAAGAAAAAACTCATAGAGCCTCAACTAGTGTAAGCTGAAAGTCACTAGACAACCAGCTTCACTAGGAGATTCTATGAGTTTTTATCGTCTTATCATATTGGAAGATGAATTGCGTCTTCATCTTAATATTTTCAAAAGCGTCAGTTGCAACTTATGCCTTAACCACACTTCCCCAATAATATTTCCATCTTGTTTTTTCAAGGTATTTTTTGAATGCGATCAATTCATCGGACTTATTCTTGAGCACCTCGTCACATACAAAAGGATACAACTTAAATGCCAAATAACTAATTTGGTCCCCCTTCTGTAGTCCTTTGGCACTACTTAGGAGCTCTTCCCGTAGCTTTGAGCTAATGACGATACTATCGTTATTATAGATCCTATCAATCTGTTGGTAGTATTCATCTCTCTTCTTGCGATTTTTAATAAAAAGCATAACCAAGACCTCCTCACAACTTTAAATATATAATTGGCCAGGTAAAAACAAGAAAACTAGAAAGTGGAGCTCACAATCCTTGAATAGTATCATCCCAAAATGGGTCACAATAGTATTGTCCCAGCAGATTTGTAGGGTTTTCTGTACTTCATAAGGTAGGAGCGAACATTCATTCTTAGGTCATTATAGCAAATATTTTTTTGAATATCAATTTTAAGTGTATAATCGCTGCCAAAATTTTGACAATAGGAGCGATAGACCTATAGTGTTTAAGGAGAACAATTTGCTGGTCATTCGCTGCTATCAAAAGCTGGGCTTCAGTGAATATAAACGAACGAAAAAATCATTTTTAGACCCGCAAAAAGACGTTAAAGAATTGATCTGGATGGAGTGGATTGCGGATTAGGACAGTGCTTCGCTCAATGGCTTGAAGTTTGTTTACTAAGCGCTAGTTTCTGCTTCTGCAATTTGCATTTTAAAAAATTCTCTTTTAGTGGTATAATAAGGGTAATATCTTAGAGAAAAGAGTTCATTTATGACAAATTATGCCGTTATTTTGGCTGCGGGTAAGGGTACTCGCATGAAATCAGATTTACCAAAGGTCTTGCACAAGGTGGCAGGAATTTCCATGCTAGAGCACGTTTTCCGCAGTGTCAGTGCGATTGAGCCTGAGAAGACTGTTACTGTTATTGGGCACAAGGCAGAGCTGGTCGAGCAAGTCTTGGCAGATCAGACCGAGTTTGTCCGTCAGACCGAGCAGCTGGGAACAGGCCATGCGGTCATGATGGCTGAGCCTGTTTTAGAAAATCTAACTGGTCAAACCTTAGTCATTGCTGGCGATACTCCCCTGATTACGGGAGAAAGCCTGAAAAACCTGATTGATTTTCATATCAATCACAAGAATGTTGCGACAATCCTGACTGCTGAAGCGGACAATCCTTTTGGCTATGGCCGGATCGTGCGCAATCAGCACGGAGAAGTCATCAAGATCGTTGAGCAAAAAGATGCTTCTGACTTTGAGCAGCAAATCAAGGAAATCAATACAGGGACTTATGTCTTTGACAATGCCCGTCTCTTTGAGGCTCTCAAAAATATCAATACCAACAACGCGCAGGGAGAATACTATATCACAGATGTGATTGGCATTTTCCGTGAAAATGGGGAAAAAGTTGGTGCTTATACGCTGAAAGACTTTGACGAAAGCCTCGGTGTCAACGACCGCGTGGCTTTGGCAACAGCTGAAAGCATTATGCGCCGCCGGATTAACCAGCAGCACATGATTAACGGTGTCAGCTTTGTCAATCCAGATGCGACCTATATCGATGTGGATGTGGAAATTGCGCCTGAGGTTCAAATCGAAGCCAATGTGACTCTGAAAGGTCACACCAAGATTGGGGCAGAGACGATCCTGACCAATGGGACTTATATTGTAGATTCAGAAATTGGTCAGCGAGCTGTTATCACCAGCTCTATGATTGAAGAATCTATCGTTGCAGATGGAGTGACGGTCGGGCCTTACGCTCACATTCGTCCAGGTTCTAGTCTGGCCAAGGATGTCCATGTCGGCAACTTTGTAGAAGTTAAGGGTTCTTCTATCGGTGAAAATACTAAGGCTGGACATCTAACCTACATCGGGAATGCTGAGGTTGGCGCTAATGTCAACTTTGGTGCGGGAACAATTACGGTCAATTATGATGGTCAGAAGAAGTACAAGACTATCATTGGCGATAATGTCTTTGTTGGTTCCAACTCGACCATTATTGCCCCAGTTGAGCTGGGTGACAATTCACTGGTCGGTGCGGGTTCTACGATTACGAAGGATGTGCCAGCAGATGCTATCGCTCTGGGACGTGGCCGTCAGATTAACAAGGAAGATTATGCTAAGCGTCTTCCTCATCATCCTCAAAATAAGTAGGTTCAGCCATGGAATTTGAAGAAAAAACCGTCCAACGGACGGAGATTTATCAGGGGCCGATTTTTAAAGTGGTTCAGGATCAGGTAGAGCTGCCAGAAGGGAAAGGCCAGGCCCAACGGGATTTGATTTTTCATAATGGCGCGGTGGCTGTGATTGCTATCACACCAGAAAATAAGATGATTTTAGTCAAGCAGTACCGTAAGGCGATTGAAGCGACTTCATACGAGATTCCAGCTGGGAAGTTGGAGCTAGGAGAGAATGCAGATCCGCAAGCGGCTGCCCTCCGAGAATTAGAAGAAGAGACGGGCTATACTGGGCAGTTAGAGTTGGTCTATGATTTCTACTCTGCCATTGGTTTTTGCAATGAAAAAATCAAGCTCTACAGCGCCAGTTATTTGACAAAGGTCGAAAACCCTCGTCCCCAAGACGAGGATGAAACATTGGAACTTTTTGAAGTCAGTCTAGAGGAGGCACATCAGTTGCTGCAAAACGGTGACATCTGCGATGCCAAGACCATCATGGCTCTTCAGTACTGGCAACAAAAAAATCTGAATAAATAGGAACGTAGATCAATGGGAAAAGCTTTATTAACAGATGAAATCATTGAGCGGGCCAATCGTGGAGAACATATTGATGGTCCCTTGCTGATGGACGATGAAGAAACTAAGGTCATTTCTATTGCTAGAAAAGGAACTTTCGGCTATGCTGCTCCACGGCAAGCTGTCAATCAGGATACTTTGCAGATTGAAGTTGAACCGACAGTTATCAAAAGTCGTCGAATCGAAAATCAAAAACGAAGTATTTTTCAGGCTAAGTTAAACAAAATCCTGTTCTGGATTGTGCTTCTTTTGATTGGATTAATTGCGGCCATTATTTGGCTATGATAAAGAAGGGGAGTGACGGAAACGAGAAAATGAAACTCTGCTTCCTCTCCCTCTTTTTAATGTAAAAAGGAAAGAATAAATCATGAAAATCGGAATTATCGCAGCTATGCCTGAGGAGTTGAAGCTGTTGGTAGAGCATCTGGAGATGGCTGAGAAACACCAGCGCCTAGGGCATGTTTACCATACTGGTCGGATTGGCCATCATGAGGTTGTCCTGGTGGAAAGTGGAATCGGCAAAGTCATGTCAGCCATGAGTGTGGCTGTTTTAGCCAATGATTTTGAGGTGACGGCGGTCATCAATACGGGTTCCGCTGGAGCAGTGGCTTCGAGCTTGGAAATCGGAGATGTAGTAGTGGCAGATCGTTTGGTCTACCATGATGTGGATGTGACAGCCTTTGGCTATGATTATGGTCAAATGGCACGGCAACCCCTCTACTATGAAGCCAGTCGCTACTTAGTTGAGGAGATGAAAGCAGTGCTGAAAAAGACCCAGCAGACGAGCCAAGTTGGCTTGATTGCGACAGGAGATAGCTTTATCGCTGGGCAGGACAAGATTGACCAAATTAAGGAGCATTTTCCTGATGTTTTGGCAGTAGAGATGGAGGGAGCAGCCATTGCTCAAGCCGCGCATTCTCTTGGCTTACCTTTTATGGTCATCCGCGCAATGAGCGATACAGCCAGCCATGATGCCAATATCACTTTTGATGAATTTATCCTAGAAGCAGGTAAGCGCTCAGCTGAAACCCTCATTCAATTATTGAATAACTTAGAGTAAAAAAGACTTCAGAATGCTTGTACATTCTGAAGTCTTTTTGTATAGGATTAATTTATTTGACGATAGGCTGTTTGTTAGAGTCTAAGGTAAAGCCTTCTCCTAAGATTTCATGGGCTTCTGTAATGGTTGTAAAGGCAAACGGATCGATGTCATTGATGAGTTTCTTCATTTGCTGCATTTCGTTACGAGAGACAACGCAATAAACGATTTGCAAATCTTTCTTGCTATAGAAGCCCTGTCCTTGCAGATAGGTGACCCCTCTTCCAAGTTTTTCATTGATAGCTTCAGCTAGTTCTATTGGTTTGCTGGTGACAATCAGGAAGCCTTTGCCAGCGAAGCCACCCTCAGCAATCAAGTCAATAACACGAGAGGTAATAAAGACAAACATGAGTGTATAAGAAACCATGCGTAGATCTTTAAAGACTAAAAGAACCAGAGAAATAACGATGAAGTCCACTGTCAGCATGAGGCGGCCCATGGAGATGCTGGTATATTTATTGAAGATACGAGCTACAATATCGGTACCACCAGTCGTCCCTCCGGCATTGAAAATGATGCCTAGGCCAACTCCAAGAATAATTCCCGTTCCAAGGCAGGCTAGTAAGACATCGCCATCCAAGGAAGAGAAGAAATAGTCTTGTAAATGTTTGGAAGCAGGTAGCAACTCGAATAGTTTCAGCCAAGCTGATACAGAGAAAGTCCCTAAGATACTAAGGTAAAGGGTGCGATTTCCCAGTAATTTCCAAGCGAGAATAAAGAGTGGAATATTGATGACCAAATTGGTGGTTGATACAGGAATCTTGAAGAGGTAGTAGACAATCAAGGTTATCCCCGTTGCTCCGCCTTCATACAAGTGAAAAGGAATCACCAAATAATGAATCCCAAAAGAAAAAATTCCAGCCCCCAGAATGATGGCCAGTATATTTTTAAATTTAAACATCAGACTCTCCTAAGAATTTTCTGACTCTATTTTATCAAAAGTTTTCATTTTTGAAAATAATATGAAATATTTTTCGAGAAATTCTTCTATGGGCTTTTGGGATAATTTTTGGTACAATAAAGCATAGACTAAAATAGGAATTTCTGTATCCATTGGCAGAATGAATGTAAAAGGAAAACGATGAAAAAAGGTGTTTTTATATCGCTAGAAGGGCCAGAAGGTGCTGGGAAAACCAGTGTTTTAGAGGCTTTGCTTCCTCAGCTGAAAGAGATGGGCTGTGAGTTGCTGACGACGAGAGAGCCTGGCGGTGTGGCTATTTCTGAAAAAATCCGCGAGGTGATCCTAGATAAGAGCCATACACAAATGGACTCTAAGACGGAGTTGTTGCTTTATATTGCTAGCCGACGTCAGCATCTGGCGGAGAAGGTTCTGCCTGCTTTGGAGCAAGGGACATGGGTCTTGCAAGATCGGTTTATTGATAGCTCGGTGGCTTATCAAGGCTATGGACGGGGCTTGGCAGTTGACGATGTGGAATGGCTTAACCAGTTTGCGACTGATGGACTCAAGCCAGATTTGACCCTTTATTTCGATATTGATGTCAAGGAAGGTCTGGCTCGCATTGCTAGAGACCAAGAGCGCGAAGTCAATCGTTTGGATCTGGAAGGTCTCGACCTGCATGAGCGCGTGCGTCAAGGCTATCTGGCTATTTTAGAAAAGGAACCAGAACGTGTCGTCAAGATAGATGCTAGTCAGCCACTGGAGCAAGTCGTGGCCGACAGTTTGGCAGTTATCAAAGAACGTTTGATTAAAGAAAAATGACAGTAGAAGATTTACGTCAGGCCCAGCCTCAGCTTACAGAAACTTTTCAGCAAATCTTGGAATCAGGGCGTCTCAATCATGCTTATTTATTTTCGGGGAATTTTTCTAGTTTTACCATGGCTTTGACCTTGTCCCAGAGTCTCTTTTGTGAGAACCGTCAGGGAGTTTGGCCCTGCGGTACTTGCCGAGCTTGTCGCTTGATTGAGAGTGAGGATTTCTCAGATGTGACGGTTTTGCGGCCGGTGAATGGCATTATTAAAACGGAGCGCATTCGTGAGTTAGTGAGAAATTTCTCCCAGAGCGGTATGGAAGGCAACAGACAGGTCTTTATCATCTGTGATGCAGATAAGATGCACGTCAATGCCGCTAATTCCCTCCTCAAAGTCATCGAAGAGCCCCAGAGTGAGATTTACATCTTTCTTTTGACAGCTGATGAGCATCTGATCTTGCCCACCATCAAGAGCCGAGCGCAGATTTTCCACTTTCGGAAGAATCAGGCAGCTCTCCAGCACCAGCTGGAAGAGGCTGGTTTAATCAAAAGTCAGGCTGAGTTACTGGCTGCTTATAGCCAGACCCAGGAAGAAGCCGATCAGTTGGCTTCCAACAAGTCTTTCTTTGAGCTGGTCAGTGAGAGTCAGCGATTTGTCAAGGCTGCCCTGACCAATGAGAATCGGGCTTATCTCCAAGTGGCCAAGCTAGCTAAACTGGCTGATGACAAGGATAAACAGGAGCAGATCTTTAAAATCTTGGAAGTCTTGCTGGCCAAGGAACTTGGAAACGAGGCAGGTCGCAAGAAACTGGAGGATCTCTTAGAAGCAAAGAAGATGTGGCGAGCCAATGTGTCTTTTCAAAATGCTCTGGAATACATGATTTTAAAAGCCAGTGCCCAAGCAAGATAGGAGCAGACAATGAATAAAAAAGAACTATTTGATGCCTTGGATGATTTTTCTCAGACGCTTTTAGTAACCCTTGCCGAGGTAGAGGCCATCAAGAAAAATCTCAAGAGTGTCGTTGAGGAAAATATCGTCCTCCAGCTAGAAAATGACAAGCTGAGAGAGCGACTAGGTGAGGTAGAGCAAGCAGCACCGGTTAAAATCAATAAAAATCGGGACAATCTCCGCAAACTGTACTACGATGGCTTTCATGTGTGCACGGATTTCTATGGTCAGCGCCGAGAAAACGATGCAGAGTGCATGTTCTGCGATGAGTTGTTATTCAGGGAGTAGAAATGCAGATTCAAAAGAGTTTTAAGGGACAGTCGCCCTACGGTAAACTGTATTTGGTAGCGACTCCCATTGGAAATATGGACGACATGAGCATTCGCATGGTCAATACCCTCAAGGAAGTGGATGTCATTGCGGCTGAAGATACCAGAAATACGGGTCTTCTGCTCAAACACTTTGGGATTGAGACGCGGCAGATCAGCTTTCATGAGCACAATGCTCAGGAAAAGATACCGGTCTTGCTGGACTTGCTCAAGTCAGGTCAAAATCTAGCCCAGGTTTCCGATGCAGGCTTGCCTAGTATTTCGGATCCGGGTCATGATTTGGTCAAGGCGGCTATTGCTGAGGACATTGCTGTGGTGACGGTTCCGGGCCCCAGCGCCGGGATTTCCGCTCTGATTGCCAGTGGTTTAGCGCCTCAGCCTCATATTTTTTATGGTTTCTTGCCTCGTAAGTCTGGGCAGCAGAAGGAATTTTTCCAGAGTAAAAAGGCTTATCCAGAGACACAGATCTTTTACGAATCTCCCCACAGGGTCAAGGCTACGCTGGAAAATATGCTGGAAGTTTACGGCGACCGCTCGGTGGTCTTGGTTCGGGAATTAACCAAAATTTATGAAGAATACCAACGAGGAAGGATTTCTGAGTTGATAGACTATCTGGCGGAAAATTCCCTCAAGGGCGAGTGCCTCCTGATTGTGGCTGGTGCAAGTCTGGAGAAGGAAGACAAAGCGGATGCGGATCTCTTGGCTGAAATTGATAGCTTGGTCCAATCCGGTAGTAAGAAAAATCAGGCTATTAAAGAAGTGGCCAAAAAATACGGGCGTAATAAAAGCCAACTCTATGCCCTTTATCATGAAGAAGACAGAAACTAGTCCTATTCGACTAGTTTTTTATTAAAAATCCTCCTTTTGTTCGGGAATTTCCCCAAAAGAAAAATATCTTTGAAAGAATTATAGAAATTTTCTGAACATTGTGATATGATAGACAAAATACATTTTTGGAGGTAGGATATGACCATTTACAATTTTTCTGCTGGACCGGCAGTATTGCCCAAGGAAGTCTTGAAAAAAGCTCAGGCCGAGTTTTTAGACTATGCCCAAAGCGGCATGAGCGTGATGGAGCTATCCCACCGATCCAAAGAATTTGACGACATTATCAAAGAAGCGGAGAGCTTGCTGCGTGAGCTCATGGCTATTCCAGACAATTACCGCGTGCTATTTCTGCAGGGGGGAGCTTCTATCCAGTTTAGTATGATTCCGCTCAATCTCGCTAAGGGCGGCAAGGCCTACTACCTAGTAGCTGGATCTTGGGGCAAGAAAGCCTATACAGAAGCAGTTAAGCTGTCTAAGACCGTGCCTTTTGAACCTATTCTCTTGGCTTCGTCAGAGGACTTGAACTATGCGGAAATTCCTTCTTTTGATGAAAAGGAGCTTGATCCGCATGCGGCTTATGTGCATCTGACCACCAATAATACTATCGAAGGAACGTCTATCTACGACCTGCCAGCGACCAATGGTGTGCCGATTGTGGCGGATATGTCTTCTAATATCCTGGCTGCTCAATACCGAGTAGAGGATTTCGGTCTGATTTATGCTGGGGCTCAGAAGAATATCGGACCTGCTGGCGTGACAGTGGTCATCATTCGTGAGGATTTGCTCAATGATGAGCCCGTTCTGTCTAGTATGCTGGACTACCGTATTCAGGCGGACAATGACTCTCTTTACAATACACCACCGACTTTCGCCATCTACATGGCCAAGCTGGTCTTTGAGTGGGTCAAGGAGCTGGGAGGCGTAGCAGAAATGGAAAAGCGCAATTGTGAAAAATCTGGCCTTTTGTACGACTTCATTGAGCAGTCAGACTTTTACCGCAGTCCAGTCCGTTACAAGGAGCAGCGCTCTGTGGCCAATATTCCCTTTGTGTCTCCTAGCCCAGAGCTGGATGCCAAGTTTAACAAAGAGGCTGCTGCGGCAGGCTTCAAGAATATCAAGGGGCACCGCAGCGTGGGCGGCATGAGAGCTAGTCTCTACAATGCCTTTCCGCTCCAAGGTGTCAAGGACTTGATTGCCTTTATGCAGAAATTTGAAGAAGAAAATTCTTAAGAGAGGGAAGCTATGGTCTTTAGTGTCAAAACATTTAACAATATCAATCAAATCGGGCTCAAGGAGCTGGGCAATGCTTTTCAGATTGACGGAGACAAGTCTGACAATCCTGATGCTTATATCCTGCGCAGTCAAAACCTGCATGGACAGGAATTTCCAAGTAATCTAAAAGCCATTGCAAGGGCAGGCGCAGGAACCAATAATATTCCTGTTGACCAAGCAACAGCTCAGGGAATCGTGGTCTTCAATACGCCTGGAGCCAATGCCAACGCGGTGAAAGAAGCTGTCTTGGCTTCCATTCTTCTGTCTGCGCGTGACTATATCGCAGCTAACAGTTGGGCTAATGGTCTTTCTGGTGATGATGTTCCCAAGCAAGTGGAAGCTGGCAAAAAGCAGTTTGCGGGTACAGAAATTGCAGAGAAGACTTTGGGAGTCATTGGGCTTGGAGCAATCGGTGGCCGCATTGCCAACGATGCCTATCGTCTGGGGATGAATGTCCTTGGCTATGATCCTTATGTATCCATTGAAACAGCTTGGAATATCTCTAGCCATGTCAAGCGGGTAGCGGACATTAAGGAAATCTTTGAGAAGAGTGATTATATCACTATCCACGTCCCTCTGACTGAGGATACACGCGCTACTTTTGATCAGGCTGCTTTTGGTCTTATGCAAAAGGGAACAACCCTTATCAACTTTGCCCGTGGAGAGCTGGTGGACAATGCTGCCCTTTTTGAAGCTTTGGAAACAGGTGTTATCAAGCGATATATCACAGACTTTGGTGTGGAAGAGCTACTCCGTCATCCGCAGATTACAGTCTTTCCTCATTTGGGTGGCTCGACAGAGGAAGCTGAGCTCAACTGTGCCATTATGGCTGGGAAAACCATTCGCCGCTTCATGGAAACGGGGGAGATTATCAACTCAGTGAATTTCCCTAATGTCCGTCAAGCACTCTCAGCCCCTTATCGCATTACCCTGATTAACAAAAATGTACCGAATATTGTGGCTCGGATTTCAACAGCGGTCAGTGATTTGAATATCAATATTGACAATATCATCAATCGTTCCAAGGCTGATTATGCTTATACTTTGCTGGATCTGGATGAGTCAGACGAAAGCAAGATTCAGGAGCTGGTTGATAAATTTGAGAATAGCGATAATATTGTGCGCGTGCGTTTAATTAAGAAATAACAAAAAAATACGGCTTACATAAAAGTGATTTATATGCTAAATATCATAAGTAAAATATCATAGGAGTTATTATGTTTATTATTGATTTAACTTATAAAAAAGACCTAGTAGAAGTTGAAAAATATTTACCAGAGCATATTTCTTTTTTAGATAAATATTATGCATCTGGCCATTTTATCGCATCAGGACGGAAGAATCCTCGGATTGGTGGGATTATTTTAGTGAATACAGATAGTAAAGAAACTGTTCAAAAGATTATTTCAGAAGATCCTTTTTATATTCAAGAGATTGCAGCATATACTTTCACCGAGTTTTATCCGACAAAGTATTCGCAGCACTTCAAGAAAATATTGGATGAGGGTGATGTCTTGTAGAGGAAGCATTTGCTTTCTTTAACAGTAAGCATAGAAATTTCAAGCTATTTTGGAATTTTAGACCACAAAGGCTAGAGATAAATAAGAATTGAGGTAAGTATGTTACAATTTATCGAATACCCAAAATGCTCTACCTGCCGTAAGGCCAAGGCTGAGCTCGATCAATTAGGAGTGGAGTTTGAAGCGGTGGATATTGTCAAAGAAACGCCTAGCCAAGAGCAACTTTTGCAATGGATGGCCAATTCTGATTTGGAAATCAAGTCTTTCTTTAATACCAGTGGTATCAAGTACCGAGAATTGGGGCTCAAGGATAAGGTCCCTCAGTTTTCTGCTGAGGAGGCAGCCGCACTCTTGGCGACCGACGGCATGCTGATTAAGCGACCACTGCTAGTCCAAGATGATCGGATTGTGCAAGTTGGCTATCGGACCGAATACAAGGCATTAAACCTGTAATCAAAGATGGGAAATTTCCTGTCTTTTTATATTTTGCTGAAACAATTGAATTTGGCTAATCCATAGAGGTGCAGTATTTGATATGATTTTTAAGAAAGTCCCAATCAAAATCCTATAAAAGTTTTCCTTTTTATGAGAAAATAGAGGAGAAGATTGGAGGGATGTTTATGGCGGAAATTTATCTAGCAGGCGGTTGTTTCTGGGGCTTGGAGGAATATTTTTCTCGGATTGAAGGCGTTGAGGAGACGACAGTAGGCTATGCCAATGGACAAGTAGAGTCCACTAACTACCAGCTTATTCACCAGACGGACCATGCGGAGACGGTGCACTTGATTTATAATGAAGATAAAATCAGCTTGCGAGAAATTTTGCTCTACTATTTCCGAGTCATTGACCCCCTGTCTATCAACAAACAGGGTAATGATATTGGCCGTCAGTATCGAACAGGTGTTTACTATGTCCGTGAGGAAGATCGCGCCACTATCGAGCAGGTTTTTGCTGAACAGGAGGAGCAATTAGGACAAAAGTTGGCTGTAGAGCTAGAGCCCTTGCGCCATTATATCTTGGCCGAGGATTATCATCAGGATTATCTCAAGAAAAATCCGACGGGTTATTGCCATATCAATGTCAAGGATGCTGAGCAGCCTTTGGTCGATGCGGGCCATTATCCTAAGCCTAGCCAGCAGCAACTCAAAGCAGTGCTAAGTGAGGAGCAGTATCAGGTGACCCAGCAGAGCGCAACGGAGCGCCCTTTCCATAATGCTTACAACGCGACTTTTGAGGCAGGGATTTATGTTGATGTGACAACTGGCGAACCACTCTTTTTTGCGGCTGACAAGTTTGAATCTGGTTGTGGCTGGCCTAGTTTTGCTCGTCCTATCGCTCGCGAAGTTATCAAATATTATCAAGATTTGAGTCATGGCATGGAGCGAATTGAAGTACGGAGTCGCTCGGGAAATGCCCATCTGGGCCACGTCTTTACCGACGGTCCGCAGGAGTTAGGTGGCCTGCGCTATTGCATCAACTCAGCAGCTCTGCGCTTCATTCCTAGAGAGCAAATGGAAGAGGAAGGCTACGGCTACCTGCTATCCTATATGGACTAATACTCACTTTTGTCGCTTGTCAACCTTTTCAAAATCTAGCTAAACTAGCCAGAAATAATCAGCCAATTTCCTCTTTTCTAACGCTCCAAGCATTTATATATGTAAATACCATAGAAAAGTGTATAATGGTTAGGAAAAGATAAATGTTATGGAAGGAATGCAAAATGGAGAAATTGGATATTACTACAATGTCTGATTATAAAAAGGTAGAAGCTGTTATTCAATTACTAATTGATGGAGTTTTGACCAGCTATCGTGTGGCGACAGATGCCAACATCAGCAAAATGAGCATCTTGACACTGGTCAAAGGTAGCAGCAAGATTAAGAATATTACTTATCAAACGGCTATTGCTCTGATTAATTGGTATGAAGAAAATCATGAAAAATATGGTATTACTATTCAATAAGTAGCCGATTTTACTGGGAAATATATATAACTGGAATTCTATGAGTGCTTGCTTGTGGGATTCTTTTACTGAAGGAAAGAATGACCTTTCCATTATTGCAGGAAAGGCAAAAATTTCATATAATGGAAATAAGAAAAATGAGCGTAGGAATGTCTGCTGGTTGTAGCAGCCCGCTAAATTTTTTATAAGGAGAACTCAATGTCACAATTATCTGTTAATGCCATTCGCTTTTTAGGAATTGACGCGATTGAAAAGTCTAAGTCAGGTC
>NZ_CALHWC010000072.1 GCF_938036805.1 uncultured Streptococcus sp. | reverse complement strand
CCTTGTATTCTGGTGGAACGGCGTGGGCAGCCATAAAGGTAGAAACGAGGTCAATCTCGTGGTCACGGTCCAGAGCCCCAACGACATCTAGCTGGCGCTTCTCTGTTTCCCAGTCCAGACCGTAGCCACTCTTAGCCTCAACAGTCGTCACCCCATGAAGCAACATATAGTCCAGCAGTCTCTTAGACTTATCGTAGAGAGTATCAAAAGAAGCTTCTCGCGTCGCCCGGACCGTACTGAGAATACCACCGCCTTGGGCAAGAATTTCCAGATAAGAGACACCGGCTAATTTCTTAGCAAATTCATGCTCTCGGCTACCGCCATAGACCAAGTGAGTGTGACAGTCGATTAAGCCGGGCGTCGCAATCTTACCCTCATAAGACTGAATCTTAGTATCTGATCCAACTAGACTGGCATTCGGCTCTCCACTACCAACAGCTAGGATTTTACCGTCTTTGACTGCAATGTAGCCGTCCTCCAAGACCTGAGCTTCCTTCATCTCCTCACCAAAAAGGGGGTGTCCGAGATCCTTGGGACAGAAGACTTGATTAAAGTGAGTTAATAGTAAATCAGCAGTCATGCTTGTTCCTCCATTCATTTTCCAACTTATTCGCTTTCCATCATAATACACTATCGTCAAATTATAGTCAAAAACCGATATATATTAGATATATTGATATTTTTTATCTCTAGGAATATTTTCTTGACTTTGTACTGACGGCGCTGTTATAAAATAAGGTCAAATCTTAAGTTATTTTACAAGGAGGAAATAAACATGTCATTCTACAGCGAACAAGATATTGCAGCAGCAATGACCGTCAAATTAGACGATGTACTGCCTGAAAAAACAGTTTTCCAAGAAGGCATCCGTCGCGCACCTGACCGGGGCTTCCGTTTGACTCAAGCTCAAACCGAAATTGCTCTTAAAAATGCCCTTCGCTATATTCCAAAGAGATTCCATGAGGAAGTAATTCCAGAATTTCTGGAAGAGCTGAAAACTCGCGGACGGATTTATGGCTACCGCTGGCGTCCAAAAGAACGCATCTACGGCAAGCCAATCGATGAGTATAAAGGAAACTGTACTGCAGCCAAAGCTATGCAGGTCATGATTGACAACAACCTGAGCTTTGAAATCGCCCTTTATCCATATGAATTGGTTACCTACGGAGAAACTGGATCTGTCTGCGCTAACTGGATGCAGTACAACCTGATCAAGAAATACTTGGAAGTCATGACAGACCATCAAACCTTGGTTGTAGAATCTGGCCACCCGCTCGGACTTTTCAAATCCAAACCAGAAGCACCTCGCGTTATCATCACTAATGGCCTCTTGGTCGGTGAATACGACAATATGAAAGACTGGGAAATTGCAGAAGAAATGGGCGTGACCAACTATGGTCAAATGACAGCTGGCGGCTGGATGTACATCGGCCCTCAAGGTATCGTCCATGGTACCTTCAACACTCTCCTCAATGCTGGACGTTTGAAACTGGGTGTAGCTGATGATGGCGACCTGACTGGCAAACTCTTCATCTCTTCTGGTCTGGGTGGCATGAGTGGAGCTCAAGGGAAAGCAGCTGAAATTGCTAAAGCGGTAGCAATCATAGCTGAAGTAGACCAATCTCGGATTGAAACCCGTCACTCACAAGGCTGGATCAGTCAATTAGCCGAAAGTCCAAAAGAAGCAATCGACCTAGCTCAAAAAGCTCTGG
>NZ_CALHWC010000071.1 GCF_938036805.1 uncultured Streptococcus sp. | reverse complement strand
ATCTCCTCATGAACGAAGGAATCCGTCCGATTAACAATGTAGTGGACGTGACCAATTACATCTTGCTCTACTTTGGTCAGCCCATGCATGCCTTTGATCTGGACACATTTGAGGACAATCAGATTGTCGTGCGGGAAGCGCGTGCTGGTGAGAAACTGGTGACGCTGGATGGCGAAGAGCGGGAGCTGGAAGTCGGCGATTTAGTCATTACTGTGGCAGACAAGCCAGTGGCTTTGGCTGGTGTCATGGGTGGAGCAGCAACCGAAATCTCTGACAAGTCGACTCGTGTCGTTCTGGAAGCAGCAGTCTTCAATGGCAAGTCAATCCGTAAGACAAGTAGTCGTCTGGGCTTGCGTTCCGAGTCTTCTTCACGCTTTGAAAAAGGGATTAACCTTGCAACAGTAACCGAGGCTCTCGATGCTGCTGCGAGCATGATTGCTGACTTAGCTGGTGCCACTGTTCATGCTGGCATTGTCCAAGCAGGACAGTTAGATACGACTGACAAGCAAGTTTCGACTAGCCTTTCTGATGTCAATCGAGTCCTGGGAACAGATTTGACTTATGCAGATATTGAAGATATTTTCCGCCGTCTAGGCTTTGGCCTCAGTGGTTCTGCGGACTTGTTCACAGTCAGCGTGCCTGCTCGTCGTTGGGATATTAGTATTCCAGCAGATCTTTACGAGGAAATTGCTCGTATTTATGGCTATGACCGCTTGCCGGTTTCCCTGCCTCAAGATGCTGGAACAGCTGGTGAATTGACGGCTACTCAGAAGCTACGTCGCAAGGTTCGGACGGTGGCTGAAGGAGCAGGATTAACCGAGATTATTTCTTATGCCTTGACCACGCCAGAAAAAGCTGTCGAATTTACGCTTAATCCTACAAATCTAACGGAGCTTATGTGGCCTATGACAAGGGAGCGCAGTGTTCTCCGACAAAATATGCTCTCAGGCATGTTGGATACTGTCAGCTACAATGTTGCTCGTAAAAATAAGGATTTGGCCCTTTATGAAATTGGGAAAATCTTTGAACAAACTAGCAATCCGAAGGAAGAATTGCCTAACGAAATCAATAGCTTTGCCCTTGCCCTAACTGGCTTGGTAAGTGAAAAAGATTTCCAAACGCCAGCGACTCCTGTGGACTTCTTCTACGCTAAGGGAGTGGTTGAAGCGCTCTTTGACCGCCTAGGATTAGCAGCTGATTATCAAGCAACTGACCAGCTCAAGAGTCTGCATCCGGGTCGGACAGCGCTGATTTGGATCAAAGGTCAACTAGTGGGTTATGTTGGGCAGGTTCATCCAGTGACGGCCAAGGCTTATGACATCCCAGAAACCTATGTGGCGGAGCTCAATCTGACGGCTATTGAGGCGAGCCTTGAGCCAGAACAGCCTTTTGCAGAAATCAACAAATTCCCAGCTGTTACTCGCGATGTGGCTTTGTTGCTCAAAACAGAAATCAGCCACAGACAGGTGGTTGAAGCGATTCAAGCTGCCGGAGTGAAACGTTTGACGGATATCAAGCTCTTCGATATCTTCTCAGGTGAAAAGCTGGGTGTTGGCCTCAAGTCTATGGCTTACACACTGACCTTCCAAAATCCAGAAGACAGCCTAACCGATGATGAAGTCGCTAAATACATGGAAAAAATCCAAAAATCCTTGGAAGAAAATGTCGGCGCAGAAGTGCGCTAGTATATACAGAGAGAAGCAGTCCTTTGGGCTGCTTTTGGCTATAAAAGAGCTTTATAAAAGTCGTGATTTATGGTATTCTAGTCCCATAATGATTTTACAGAAAGAATATTTTAATGGAATATAAAAGAAGTTATGCGGGTGAAATCACTGGAATTATCATTGTTATTGTTATTGTTCTTGTAATTATGTTAATTGTGACAATTCAATCACCAAGGAGTAGTGGTACTAGCTATAACGATAGTCTCGAGAAGTTGGATACGGGAATAAAAGATGCAAGGTTGGATGAAAGCCCAATGACTATTGAAAAGGCTAAATATTTTTTTGGATCGGATTTTGCACCTGAGAATGAAACACCAGAAGAAGAGCAAAAAAGACTGCAATCTTTTGTAGATACCTATAATAAACAATTAGAGTCTGAGCAAGCTTCTATCCGAAAAGAAAAGGAAACAGAGCAAGAATTATTCAACCAAAATAATCAATATGCAGGCCCAATTCTGATTGGTGCAGGTGTCCTCATTACTATTTTGGCTATATCAGCTTTAACGAAGGCAAATGAGCCCTCTGCCCTGACCATCTCTGATGACAAGATTGATATCAAAGCAACGGTTTTCCGCGAAATGAAACACATGAATCTAGGTACGATTAAACAGATATAGTATAAAATAAAGGTTTATCGTACTAATAATAAAAGAAGAACTTATCGCATGCTTTATTTTAAAGACGAAGAAGGAAAAACACTGGAAGAGATTGACTTGAATGATCTTGTTGATGCTGATTTCAATACGATTTATAAAGAAATCAGTAAACGAGCTCCGCATATCGAATAGATTTTTCCGGAATAAAAGGAAAGATTGTAGGAAAAGTAATCATGGAAAATGTAAGACAAATCTCCCAATGTCAGACTCTTTGGGCTAAAAATAAGTATCTGGTGCTCAGTCATTCCAGTAAGATCTATCTGGAAATCCGCCAATATCTAAAAAGTGACTTGGTGGAAGCAGCACATGTCCAAGACTTGATTGACCAGGCGGTAGCCCTGCCTGAAAATCGCGGTCAGGTCTGCAATGCTTTTCAGCATGTTTGGGGCTATTTTAAGAAAAAAGCTCTCCCAGCTGAAAAAGAAAACTTTATGCTGCTTTTAGAGCGATACCAAGTAGGTCAGGTGGAGCAGAAGGTTTTGGTAGAAGCTGTAAAAGATTTGCTTCGAAAGTACCCCAATTCTTACCTGCAGCAGTCGACTTTGTTATTTGGGGATAAGGTGTGAGGCTCGGATATCGAAAATGACTAGCATAGAGCTTGTAGTGGTTAGAAGCAATAGATTGTATTCTCCAGTCCAATAAGGCTGGGGAATTTTTGAGTTCTAAAAAAATGCTATATGATTGACAAATAAAACAGACAATTGTAGAATATAATTATAAAATACAAATGTAGAAAAAAGAGAAAACAATATGACTATTTCAAAAAAGGCCTTTATCGGCATTCTATCTCTGACAGCAGCAGTTTCACTGGCTGCTTGCTCAAGCAATGCTAACCAGACAGGAAATACTGGTTCATCACAAAATACCCAAAGCCAAACATCACAGCCTGCGCAAGAACAGACTTCTTCCTCCAATGCAGGTCAGACCAGTAATTTAGACGGACGCTACCAAGCAACCGACCATGATGGTGACCAGCACGTCCTAGAAATCAACGGTAGGACTGGCACTTGGACTGAGATCGAGATCGACGGCAGTAAGGAGATCAAACAGGTACAAGTAGATACGGCTAGTCAAAGATTGATTGTCGGTGACGATGTCAAAAGCTATCGACAAAATGGCAATCAGCTGATTGTGGATGAACTGGATGATGATCCAGATACTCTGACCTTTACTAAGCAGTGAAGCGTTTCTCAATCTGCTCAGAAAAAGAGTGTGCGAAGCGTAAAGAAAAAGAAACAAGAACGGTTTCGGTAGATGAACTGAAGCCCTTGTTTCTTTTTATTTTCTGATTTTCTTTCAAAAAATGTTTCTTATTTAGGGAATCGCTATATGACTTAGTGATTTTTGTGTGAATCTAGTTACCATTAGTCTCATATGTTTTTCTAGCTTGCTTCTTTATGATATAATGATCTTTAATATCTCAAAGGAGGACAGCTTTGTTTTTAGCTTTTAAAGAGATTGTCTACAGCCGTGGACGCTATCGTTTAGTGGTTGCTGTGGTCTTTCTCATTACCTATATGGTTTTCTTTTTATCCAGTCTTTCCGTCGGCTTGGCTAGGCTCAATCGCTTGGCTTTGGACCAATGGCATGCTGAGTCGATCGTCTTGTCAGAGTACGCCAATAAGAATCTAATAGCTTCGACTCTCAAGGAAGAAGAGTATAGCCGCCTGCTTCAAGGGGACTCAATCGCTGCTTTGGGACAAACGTCAGCAGTGGCCAATTATGAAGATGGGACTGATAAACTCAATGCTCAGGTTTTTGGTCTCTCTTGGGATAGTTTTCTAGCGCCTGACATTATTGAGGGACGTCCTGCTGAGACTGCTTATGAAGTCATTGCGGATAAGCGCCTGCGTCAAAAAGGAGTGAAACTAGGCGACCAGCTTCAGCTCAATGGCAGTGAGCGCCTCTATCAGGTTGTTGGTTTTACAGAGGATAATAGCTTCTTTACGCAACCTGTAATTTTTATGGCTCTAGATGATTTCAGGGAATTAAAGTACGGCTCTAGTCAGGTTAAGAATATCAGCGCACTTGTAGTCAAAGATAGTCAAAAAATTGAAGAAACTGGGCTTAGTCAGCTTTCTATTAGTGATTTTATAGAAAACATCCCTGGTTATCAGCCTCAGGTACTGACTTTTTCCTTTATGATTGGGGCTATGGTTTTGATTACCTTTTTAGTATTGGGGATTTTCATGTACATCATCACCATTCAGAAGACTCAACTTTACGGTATTATGCGCGCCCAAGGTATTGCCAGTGGTAAGATTATTGCTTCTATTTTCTGGCAGATTTTCATCCTGTCCACTCTGGGAATCAGCTTAGCTGTCTTGGCTCTTTTGGGAACCCAGCTAGTCTTGCCGGCTTCTATGCCTTTTTACAGTGACTGGCGAGCTTATGCTGGATTGATTGTCCTGATTGTTTTCATGTCACTGGCTGGCGGACTCTTGTCCATTCATCGAGTTCTGAAAATTGACCCTATCACAGCGATCGGAGGTGAGTAAATGGCAATCATAGAACTAAAAGGGGTTACAAAAGAATACGGCCAGGGGCATACGCTAGTTCAAGCCCTGAAACCAACTGATTTCCAACTTGAAGCAGGGCAGTTTGTAGCTATTATCGGGCCGTCAGGCTCGGGTAAGACAACCTTTCTGACCTTGCTGGGGCATTTGCAAACTCCTTCAAAAGGCCAGATTCTCCTGCATGGGAAAGATACCTCCCAGCTCAAGGAAAAGGAACGAGCTGCCCTGCGTTTCAATGATTTTGGCTTTATTTTGCAGGCTTCCAATCTCATTCCTTTTTTGAAAATCGAAGACCAGTTTCAGCTGATTGACCGCTTATCTAAAAAGGAAAGGACGGATCTAGAAAGTCTGATTGAGCTGTTAGATCTAAAAGACACGCTTAAGCAGTATCCCAAAGAATTGTCCGGTGGGGAAAGGCAGCGAGCTGCTATCGCCAGAGCGCTTTACAATAGCCCAGATATTATCTTGGCTGACGAGCCGACAGCTAGTCTAGATACGGAGCGGGCTAAGCGCGTGGTTCATCTGCTCAAAGAAGTGACCCAGAAATTCAATAAGAGCGTGGTCATGATTACCCATGATACCCGCCTACTGGACGAGGTTGACAAGGTCTATGAAATGCAAGACGGAGTGCTGACTCAAGTCCGATGAAGATGTAGCCAAACAAAAAAATAATTTGGGGCAAGGAGAGTGCCATGATTCATGATCAGGCAAATTCTCAGCTAGATTGAATAGAGAAATAAACACGGTTCTATTTTTGTACTGACCCCAAAAAGTTAGACCATTAATTTAAGTAAAGGATTTAGTTCT
>NZ_CALHWC010000070.1 GCF_938036805.1 uncultured Streptococcus sp. | reverse complement strand
CATTGTCCTGAACGCTCATCCGTTCGCGAACATTACGCTCCATCCGAGAAAGTCCCAGACGAACTTGGTTAGCTAAAAGCTCACCAACCGCACGAATACGACGGTTCCCCAAGTGGTCAATATCATCCACACGACCGATACCTTCTGCCAAGTTGAGGAAATAGCTCATTTCAGCCAAGATGTCAGCTGGTGTTACAGTCCGAACCTTGTCAGACGGATTTGCGTTACCAATGATGGTCACAACACGGTCTGGATCGCTTGGTGCGACAACCTTGAACTTCTGCAATTCTACAGGCTCTGTCAAGACAGCTGAGTCGTTTGGAATGTAAGTGATTTTGTTTAAACCATTGTCCAGCTGCTCTGAAATGCTGTCGATCACACTGCGAGTCATAACCGTACCAGCTTCGACAAGGATTTCACCTGTTTCAGCATCTACCAGATGCTCTGCCAATGTTTGATTGAGCAAGCGGTTCTTGATGTTGAGCTTCTTGTTAATCTTGTAACGACCAACGGCAGCCAAGTCATAGCGATGTGGATCAAAGAAACGAGCTACAAGCAAGCTACGTGAACTTTCAGCCGTTTTAGGCTCACCTGGACGAAGGCGCTCGTAGATTTCTTTCAGAGCTTCATCTGTACGAGAGTCCATTGGATTCTTGTGAATATCTTTTTCAATGGTATTGCGCACCAAGTCGCTGTCACCAAAGATATCAAGGATTTCATCATCACCTGAGAAACCAAGTGCACGAACCAAGGTCGTAAACGGAATCTTCCGCGTCCGATCAATACGAGTATAGGCAATGTCTTTAGAGTCTGTTTCTAGCTCCAACCAAGCTCCGCGGTTAGGAATAACGGTTGAGCCGTAGCCCACTTTACCGTTTTTGTCAACCTTATCGTTGAAGTAAACACCTGGAGAACGCACCAACTGGGATACGATAATCCGCTCACCACCGTTGATGATGAAAGTTCCCATTTCAGTCATGATTGGGAAATCGCCAAAGAAGACTTCCTGAGTCTTGATTTCACCAGTTTCCTTGTTAATCAAACGGAAAGTCACAAAGATTGGCGCTGAGTAGCTAGCATCGTGGATACGAGCTTCTTCCAGCGTATATTTAGGCTCACGGATTTCATAGCCGACAAATTCCAATTCCATGGTGTCGGTAAAGTTTGAAATAGGAAGCACATCCTCAAAAACTTCCTTCAAACCATGGTCCAAGAAATCTTTAAACGAGTCTGTTTGAATTTCAATCAAGTTTGGTAAATCAAGAACTTCTTTAATTCTTGAAAAACTACGACGGGTCCGATGTTTCCCGTATTGAACGTCATGTCCTGCCAAGTTTCTAACTCCTTTTTTATAAAGTACAGAGGGAGGAATCGGAGAGATTGAGATTTTCTGATTATTGGAATACTAACCATTTGCCTCTCATATCACACTCTTCTTCACTCTTACCAAGGGGAGACCCCTTCTACGCCATTGACTCTCGTCAAAACAGCTACAATCAGTCCCTTTTGCTAAGTTTTTAGAATCTTTAAATTTGCGTTACAAATCTTAGAATTCTGAAAAATAGACACAAAAAGAGCAGCTAAATCTGACTTATAAAAAGTTTGATTTAACTGCTGCAAGCTTTAATCGGACAATATTTCAATTAAAGCACACGACAAATTATTGATACCATTATACCATATTTATGTAAAAATTCAAGTAGTTTTATCTAATTTCCAGGGCACTTTCATCTTTAATCTTGAAATAGAAGCATGTTTATTTTAAGTCGCTCTCATCCACTTCCTCGTCGTCATGAACATGTTAACCCTGGATTTTGATGTATCCTTCATGTTTCCTATCCAATTCTTCCCAGAGTGGCTCATCAACAGCCTTCCGAATCTTTATTTTATGATTCTTTTATTATATTTCCTATTTAGAAGCTAGCTGCTCTTTCATTTTTTCAAAGAACTGATTTAATTCTGTTTGAACCTGATGTAGTAACTCTTTTTCTTGAGTCTCATCTATCTCAATTTTTTTCCCAGTATCATTTTCCTCTATAGATTCATAACTCGAATCAATTAAATTCAATTTTTTATCTAAGAAAAACGCTACATCTGTTTCTTTACCGTTAAGCATAGTAGAAAAAAGAACTAGAAGCTCACTGTCTTCCAAACTAGTCGGTGGGCGTACATCCAAGTTTAATTTCCCAGATATTTTAAGTTTATTTATCCCCCATCGGCGAATCACTGGGTCATCCGGAATTCCATAGCCAGCATCTCGGATAATATCCTCGTTGTTACCTGCGAGGATACTTGCCAGTAATTCAATTTTATTGGCAGAGGAAAAATCTGGTTCAGGTTTATCATCTGGCCAAAAGAGCAACCAAATGGCAAAAGCAGTTATTATCAAAAGTAGGATGCTTATTATTTTTTTACGTACCGACATTTTTATCTTCTCCTCGCTTCAAATAATCATAAAAATCTTCTTTTGATTTTTTATGCTCATCCGTATCTGGTTTCCATAAGAAATCCCATCTTTTCCCGTGCTTGATAAATTGTCCACCTGCTGTATATTTTCCATAGTCTAGGATAACTATCAGGCAGTCACGCTCTTTTAATCAGAAGGTCTGTTACTTGATTGCTAATTTATAAGTTGTCGCTAATGTTTTATCTTACTTGTCTGCCACCTGAGCTTCAAACTGAACCGGTTTATCATCTACATTGGTGATGGTGATGGTGTAGGGTTTGTTATTCGTGACATCAAAAACTTTTTCTCCTTGATACTGAATAATTAAATTTGATTTTTCTATATAAATATCAGCTAAATCACTATTTTCCACATAAGATTCAGTCAATTCTCCCGACTCATCTCTGACCCATTTGAACACATTTTGCTTACTTAAATCATAATGCAACTCACTACCACTTACAGACCAATACTCTCTGCCATTTAACTCTAGTTTATTTTTATCAGTTTTCTTTAGAATTAACTCTGAATAATATTCCACATCCTGTATCCGAGGATTGACCGTTAGGCTGATCGACTGTCCAGGTTGTAGGGTATATTTACCGTAGTTTAAAATTGCCTGAACGTACCAGACAACAAACAGACTATACAGCACGCCAATAATAATCCTTGAACGCCTACTTTTAAAACAGCGCAAAAGTAGGATTAAAGAAATGATAAATACTAATGAAGTGAACATGTTAGTTATTTCCTCCCTTATAAGCATCCGCGCCGTCTTGAATTGCAGCGGCATCACCAAAATTATCTCCATACTGACCTTGCAATAGACTCAGATCGTATTTTATATCTGCGCCTACTACAAAATATTTATCAAACTTCAAATAATCCGAGAATTGTTGTGCCTTTCCTGCACCATATTTTAAATAGTCATCACTTGATTCTAGATATCCTTTTCCAACATAGCCAAAGAGATAATTTCCCATGTAGTCTGATTTCATACCTTCTTCCCACTGGCGACCCCAAATTGAGAAAGGATAGTCTTCTCTGTATGACCGGTTTTTTTAGTATAGGGGGTTATTGGTATTTAACTCTTCTACAAAACTAACCATACAAGATTTGATACATCTTTTTAATGAAGCTATTAATCTCACTTTGAACAATTTTCAACAAGCGGGCTTCTTCAGATTGTGAGATAGAAACTATTTCTCTTGTTCCCTCAGCATTTTCCTGAGAATAGCTAGAATAAAGTAAATTCAGATTTTTATCTAAAACGAAAGCTACATGTGTTTGTTTTTCATTAACTTGTGTAATGAAAAATAACTGAAAATCCTTGGCTTGCTTTTGAGGAGGACTAATTTTCAAATGTATATCTCCTTCTATTTCCAGTGGATAAATAACCCCTTCTAACCGAATGGCTCCATCTGGCGGAATGGTAAAGCCTGCTTTGCGAATATCAGGTGCGTACTTCTCTGATTCTAGCAAACGATGAAGAACTTCAATTCTATCATTTTTCTCAAAAGCCACTTTCAATGTATTAGATTGTTGAAAATGATTGTAAGTGAAATACGAAGGTACTAATACAACCAAAAATAATACTATCAACCATTTAAACTGTTTCAATTTATGTGACATTGCTCTCTACACCTCTTTCTAAGTAGTCAAAAAAGGCTTCCTGATTCTTCTTTTGTTCCTCTTCAACAGTTTTGCCATGCTCTACAAGAAAGGCTTCACTCTTCCCTGTCCGCAATATCTCACACTTTATTTAGAAGCTAGTTGCTGTTTCATTTTTTCAAAGAACTGATTCAATTCTGTTTGAACCTGATGTAGTAACTCTTTTTCTTGAGTCTCATCTATCTCAA
>NZ_CALHWC010000069.1 GCF_938036805.1 uncultured Streptococcus sp. | reverse complement strand
ACATAAGAAACCGTCTACCAACAGCTATGAGGGCTGCGACTAATAGCTTTAGTCCAGTCCTCTTTTATATGATGGAAATCTGTTATTTCTTATAAAAATTTGAAAAAATATTAAACAAAAATCTAAAGCCATTCGATTGAATGTGATAAAGGAGAACTTATGGCAAATCGTAAAATTGTAGTAGCTTTGGGAGGAAATGCGATTCTTTCTTCTGATCCATCAGCAAAAGCTCAACAGGAAGCTTTGGCAGAAACAGCTAAGCACCTTGTAAAACTGATCAAAAATGGGGATGATTTGATCATCACTCACGGTAATGGTCCTCAAGTTGGAAATCTTTTGCTCCAACACTTGGCGGCTGATTCTGAAAAGAACCCTGCCTTCCCACTTGATTCACTTGTTGCTATGACAGAAGGTAGCATCGGTTTCTGGCTACAAAATGCCTTGCAAAATGCCCTCTTGGATGAAGGCATCGAAAAAGATGTTGCTTCAGTTGTGACACAAGTTGTTGTAGATAAAAATGACCCAGCTTTTGTCAACTTGAGCAAACCAATCGGTCCTTTCTACTCAGAAGAAGAAGCAAAAGCAGAAGCTGAAAAGAGCGGAGCGACTTTCAAAGAGGATGCTGGCCGCGGTTGGCGCAAGGTTGTTGCTTCACCAAAACCTGTTGACATCAAGGAAATCGAAACAATTCGTACCCTCTTGAATGCTGGTCAAGTGGTCGTTGCTGCTGGTGGTGGAGGAATTCCAGTCATCAAGGAAGACAACGGTCATTTGGCTGGTGTGGAAGCTGTTATTGATAAGGACTTTGCTTCTCAACGCTTGGCAGAATTAGTCGAAGCTGACCTCTTCATCGTCTTAACTGGTGTAGACTATGTCTTTGTAAACTACAATAAACCAGACCAAGCAAAATTGGAACATGTGAATGTTGCTCAGCTGGAAGAATATATCAAACAAGACCAATTTGCACCAGGAAGCATGCTTCCAAAAGTAGAAGCAGCTATCGCTTTTGTCAATGGCCGTCCAGAAGGAAAAGCAGTTATTACTTCCCTTGAAAACCTTGGAGCTTTGATTGAATCTGAAAGCGGAACAATTATTGAAAAAGGATAAGTTATTTTACTGATAAGATGTATTTAATTTCTAACATCTTTATATCAAATTAGGAATAATTCTTGAAAATAAGTGTGATATTTTCAAAAAATACTAGTTTTTTAGACCTTGATATGGTAAAATAATTATAAATAGAAAGCGTTTTTCTTAAATATTTATTTAAGAAAGTGGTTGGTTTTTTGCACTTTGTTAGACATTAGGAGGAAAAACAAATGAGTGAAAAAGCTAAAAAAGGGTTTAAGATGCCTTCATCTTATACCGTCTTGTTGATAATCATTGCTATTATGGCAGTGTTGACTTGGATCATCCCTGCAGGTGCCTTTGTGGATGGTGTTTACAAGGCTCAACCTCAAAATCCGCAAGGGATTTGGGATGTTCTCATGGCACCGATTCGGGCTATGCTAGGTACTCATCCAGAGGAAGGCTCGCTGATTAAAGAAACCAGCGCAGCGATTGATGTAGCCTTCTTCATCCTCATGGTTGGTGGTTTCCTTGGCGTTGTCAATGAAACTGGTATGCTAGATACGGGTATTGCTTCTATTGTGAAGAAATACAAGGGCCGCGAAAAGATGTTGATTTTGGTTCTCATGCCTTTGTTTGCACTCGGTGGTACAACTTATGGTATGGGTGAAGAAACCATGGCCTTCTATCCTCTCCTTGTGCCAGTTATGATGGCCGTTGGATTTGATAGCTTGACGGGGGTTGCCATTATCCTGCTCGGTTCTCAAATTGGATGTTTGGCATCTACCTTGAACCCATTTGCAACAGGTATCGCTTCATCAACTGCTGGTGTAGGTCTTGGGGAAGGAATTATCCTTCGTTTGATCTTCTGGTTTGCCTTGACTGGTCTTAGCACTTGGTTCGTTTACAAGTATGCTGATAAGATTCAAAAAGATCCAACTAAATCACTTACTTATGCAACACGTGAAGAAGATATGAAATTCTTCAATGTTGGAGAAGATGAAGAAAACGTCAATTCAACTCTTACTAAGAAACAAAAACATGTCTTCGTACTCTTTGTTCTTACTTTTGTCTTGATGGTATTGAGCTTCATTCCATGGACAGACTTGAAGATAACTGTTTTTGGTAACTTCAACACTTGGTTGACTGGTCTTCCAGTTATCGGTAAGATTATTGGTTCATCTACAGCTGCTTTGGGTACTTGGTACTTCCCAGAAGGAGCAATGCTCTTTGCCTTCATGGGTATCCTTATTGGTGTTGTTTATGGTCTTAAAGAAGACAAGATTATCTCTGCCTTCATGAATGGTGCTGCTGACTTGCTCAGTGTTGCCTTGATCGTAGCAATTGCCCGTGGTATCCAAGTTATCATGAACGATGGTATGATTACAGATACTATCCTCAACTGGGGTAAAGAAGGCCTGAGCGGTCTATCTTCACAAGTCTTTATCGTTTTGACTTATATCTTCTATCTGCCTATGTCATTCTTGATCCCATCTTCATCTGGTCTTGCCAGCGCGACTATGGGTATCATGGCTCCCCTTGGAGAATTTGTCAATGTACGTCCTAGCTTGATTATCACTGCTTACCAATCTGCTTCAGGTGTCTTGAACTTGATTGCACCAACATCTGGTATTGTGATGGGAGCTCTTGCACTTGGACGTATCAACATCGGTACTTGGTGGAAATTCATGGGCAAACTCGTTGTCGCTATCATTGTAGTGACTATCGCCCTTCTTCTCCTTGGAACTTTCCTTCCATTCCTATAAAATAGTGAGTGAGGTGATTCCATGAAAACATATATCACGAATCAAGTTAAAGATGAATTTCTTACATCATTAAAAACCTTGATTTCCTATCCTTCGGTACTCAATGAAGGAGAAAATGGAACACCTTTTGGACAAGCAATCCAAGATGTCCTAGAAAAAACTTTAGAGATTTGTCGAGATTTAGGTTTTACTACCTATCTTGACCCTAAAGGTTATTACGGATATGCAGAAATCGGTCAGGGAGCAGAGCTCCTGGCCGTTCTCTGTCATTTGGATGTTGTTCCATCAGGTGATGAAGCGGATTGGCGGACACCGCCATTTGAGGCAACTATCAAAGACGGATGGATATTCGGACGTGGTGTCCAAGATGATAAGGGACCATCAATGGCTGCTCTTTACGCAGTCAAGGCTCTGTTAGATAGCGGGGTAAAATTTAAAAAGCGGGTGCGTTTTATCTTTGGTACAGACGAGGAGACACTTTGGCGCTGCATGGGGCGGTACAATGAACTAGAAGAAAGAGCGACGCTTGGTTTTGCACCAGATTCTTCTTTCCCTCTGACCTATGCTGAAAAAGGCCTCTTGCAAGTCAAGCTGCATGGTCCTGGCTCAGATAAGCTAGACCTAGAAGCAGGAGCAGCCTTTAATGTTGTGCCTGGCAAGGCTAGCTACCAAGGAGAGCTTTTGAAGCAGGTCGTGGCAGGTTTGCAAGTAGCTTCTTTTGACTCTGAGCAAAATGACCAACAAGTTACTGTTCTCGGCCTGCCCAAGCATGCCAAGGATGCAGCTGAAGGTATCAATGCTATTGTTCGACTGGCGACAGTTTTGCAGCCTTTACAAGGCCATCCTGCCTTGGCCTTTATTGCGGAAGCAGTGGGAGAAGATGCGACTGGCGGCCGTTTATTTGGCGACATTTCAGATGAACCCTCTGGTAGACTTTCCTTTAATATTGCAGGTCTGACGCTGAACTCAGAAAAGTCTGAAATCCGTATTGATATTCGGATTCCTGTTTTGGCGGATAAAGATCAGCTAGTGGCAAAACTAGCAGAGATTGCTGGGCGCTACCAGCTGAGCTATGAAGAATTTGACTATCTGGCTCCGCTTTATGTACCTAAGGACAGCGAACTGGTCAGCACCTTGATGGCCATCTACCAAGAAAAGACGGGCGATACTAGTCCAGCTATGTCCTCTGGTGGGGCTACCTTTGCTCGGACCATGCCAAACTGTGTGGCCTTCGGCGCTCTATTCCCAGGGGCTGAGCAGACGGAACATCAAGCCAATGAAAGAGCATCTTTAGATGATCTCTATCGTGCGATGGATATCTATGCTGAGACTATCTACCGCTTGGCAGGAGAGTAAAATTGCTAGGATAGATATCAGTGTTGCGGATTTTTCCAAGTAAAAACTGTGAATCAAAAAGAAAGAGAGTGGGACAAAAGTCCGACCTCAAATATAAAAAGCGAACAAAACTAGTTTTCTGTTAATCAGAATTCTGCTTTGTTCGCTTTTCGCATTTAATTATAGATTTGAAGGGCTTAATAATTAAGATTTTTAAAAATTGAAATCTTTTTGTCCCAAACTCCTCAATTGTCTTTGGATTGTCGAGCAAGACGCAGTGGTTGAGTAGGCTCTATTACGCTGATTTCATCAGCTTTTACAGCCCTACTCAACTGTGCGGAGGTGGGACGACGAAATCGAATTCTAACGAATTACCGATTTCTGTCCCACTCTCTTTTGTCATTTACTAAAGAAAAATGGGGGTGCAAATTCTTTGAGTTTATCAAAGCATTCGATAGCAGCTTGATTATCTTCGCAGATGATCAGGCAGACATCGTCTCCGCAGACGGTAGCAACAATCTGGGGTAATTCCAGAGCGTCTAAAATGGCACCAAAAGATTGGGCTAGTCCGGGTAAGGTTTTCATGACGACTTGATGCTGAACGGGGCGGAGCATGACTAGGGCGTCTTCCATATAGAAGCGCAGCCTTTTCTCCCAACGAGAAGGGGCGATGCTGTTAATGACATAATAGGATTTGTCGTTTTCGGTCACCTTGACTAGATTGAGAGTTTTCATGTCACGAGAGAGAGTAGACTGGGTGACAATAACGCCATTTGCTTCCAGTAGTTCTTGGAGTTCCTGCTGGGTATGGACTCTTTTTTCCATGATGAGGGAGCGAATGAGGCGATGCCTACTTTCGATTTTATTCATAGATTCACCTGTATTTATTTGATAAACATAGCGTCGCCAAAGCTAAAGAAGCGGTAGCGCTCAGTGATAGCATGCTCATAGGCTTGCAGTGTCAGTTGGCGTCCAGCAAAAGCTGATACCAGCATGACAAGGGTTGATTTTGGCAAGTGGAAGTTGGTTGAAAAAGCATCGACAATCTTCCACTGATAGCCCGGTTTGATAAAGATATTGGTCCAGCCGGAGTCTGCTTGGATTTGACCCTCAAATTTGCTGCCGATTGTTTCCAGTGTCCGGATAGAAGTAGTGCCGACAGCAACGATGCGGTGGCCGCTTGCCTTGACTTGACGCAGGGTTTCAGCTGCTTCTTCAGACAAGCTATAAAATTCGGAATGCATCTCATGCTCTTCCAGATTGTCAACTGATACAGGACGGAAGGTTCCGAGTCCGACATGCAGCGTCAGGTAGACGAGTTTAACGCCTTTTTCCGCAATTTTATCCAGCAATTCCTCTGTGAAATGGAGGCCAGCGGTAGGAGCGGCAGCAGAGCCGTTTTCTTTGGCATAGACTGTCTGGTAGCGTTCACGGTCTTCTAGCTTCTCGTGGATATAGGGTGGCAGGGGCATTTCACCCAAACTTTCTAGAACTTCTAGGAAAATGCCCTGATAATCAAAGCAAACGATCCGTCCACCGTGCTCCAGCTCTTCTGTAACAGTGGCAGTCAAACGACCATCGCCGAAAGAAACACGCGCTCCGACTCTTAGACGTTTGGCCGGCTTGGCTAGGACTTCCCAGAAGTCTCCTTGTGTATTTTTCAAGAGTAGGAGTTCGATATGACCACCAGTTTCAGGCTTGGTTCCATAAAGGCGGGCTGGCAGGACACGAGTGTTATTCATAACCAAGGCATCACCTGGCTCAAGTTGGTCAATAATATTGTCAAAATGTTGGTCACTAAACTGGCCAGTTTCCCGGTCTACAATGAGCAGGCGAGAAGAGTCTCGCTTCTCCAGAGGAGTTTGAGCAATCAGTTCTTCCGGCAAGTGAAAATCAAAATCAGCAGTATTCATTCTATCTCCTTAAATAGTTCTCATGATCCAGATATAGTAGGCGGCAAGCAAAAAGGGAGTACTGATAAAGAAAGTTCCCAGGCATAAAAAAATTAGTTGCCAACCGAGATGTTTTTTTAAGAAAAGCCCAGAGGTAAAAAGGGCAATTTCTAGTAAAAAGATTATAAGCATTGGTAATAGCATTCTTTTATTATACCACGATTTGACGCTAAGTCCTTCAGTAAAATTTGAAAAATTGAGCAGAATCTACTTGACAAAAATTGGTCTATACCATATAATAAAATAAGGAATCAATCAAGAAAAATAGGAGAACAGAATGAAAGTTATTCGTGTTGAGAATCAAGTAGAAGGCGCAAAGGTAGCTTTAGAAATCTTGAAGGAGAAGTTGGCTCAAGGGGCTAAAACACTGGGCTTAGCGACAGGAAGCAGCCCGATTGAGTTTTATAAGCAAATCATTGCTAGTGACCTAGATTTGTCAGAGCTGACCAGTGTAAACTTGGATGAGTATGTTGGACTTTCAGAAGATAATCCTCAGTCTTATCGTTACTTCATGAATGAGCAGCTGTTTAATAAAAAGCCTTTTAAAGAAAGCTTTTTGCCAAATGGTGCAGCAGAAGATGCGGAAACAGAAGTGAAACGCTACAACCAAGTCTTGGCTGACCACCCAGTAGATTTGCAAATTTTGGGAATTGGCACCAATGGTCATATTGGCTTTAATGAGCCAGGAACTAGTTTTGATAGCACTGTCCATATCGTCGATTTGGAGCAGTCAACTATCCAAGCGAACGCTCGTTTCTTTGAGAAGATTGAGGACGTACCCACCCAAGCTATCTCAATGGGAATTCGGAATATCTTGGATGCGAAGTCAATCATCCTTTTTGCCTATGGTGCTTCTAAGGCTCAAGCCATCGCAGGAACAGTCCGAGGTGAGGTGACAGAAGTTGTGCCAGCTAGCGCCCTTCAAGGCCATGAAGATGTCGTGATTATTGCTGATAAAGAAGCTTTGAGTTTATTAGAAGTCTAACAATCTATTTCCTATCTAATTTTTAGGTAGGATTTTTTATATTTATCAAAAAACTTGTTAAAAATATGGTATACTAGTTAGGAATGATTTTTTTGGAGGATAAATGTGAAGAAGAAGTTTTTAGTGTTTGGACTGATTTTATCTGCCTTTCTGTCACCATTTTCTGCTGCGGCAGATGAATTGGTAGATATGGCACGAAAAATGTATCCCAATGAAAATGTACAAGCAATCAATCGTCCTAAGTCATCTTTGATGATTGATGGAAATACGGGAGATATCCTGTGGCAGGATAATATTGATGAAATTCGCGACCCAGCCAGCATGAGTAAGATCATGACCTTGTACTTGGTTTTTGAAGCCATTAAAGAGGGAAAACTCAGTTTAGACACGGTGATTAAGGCGACGCCGCAAGATCAAGCTATTGCGGAAATTTATGAAATTTCCAACAATAAAATAGTGGCTGGGGTCAATTATACTGTTTCTGAACTGATTACCATGACAGTTGTCCCATCCTCTAACGCAACAACAGTGATGCTGGCAAATTACCTATCAGATAACGATCCCGATGCTTTCTTGGATAAGATGAACGCCAAAGCACAGGAACTAGGCATGACCAACACCAAATGGTTCAATGCTAGTGGTGCAGCAGCAGTTTCCTTCAAAGGTTACTATACTCCTCAGAGATATAATAATTATGTTAGCAACCAAACGACTGCGCGTGATTTAGGGATTTTAGTTTATAATTTTGTAAAGAACTATCCAGATATTTTAAATTATACCAATCAGGCTAAAGTAACTGTCAAGGCTGGCACGCCTTATGAAGAAACATTTGAGACTTATAATTACTCATTGCCGGGTGCTCGCTATGCTCTAGAGGGAGTAGATGGTCTGAAGACGGGCTCAAGTCCGAACGGTGCTTTTAATTACATTGCAACTGTCAAGCGTGGAAACCAGCGCGTGATTGGCGTTATCATGGGTGTTGGTGACTGGTCTGACCAAGATGGTGAATATTACCGCCATCCATTTGGAAATGCCTTGATCGAAAAATCTTATGCTGACTACGAGTACAAGAAACTGTTCTCTAAAGGGAAGCAGGAGATTGGTGGAAAAACTTACAATCTGCCCGAAGATTTTTATGCGACAATCAAAAAAGATGCGAAGGCAAAGCCTGTAGTTGAGAATGGTGTATTGAAGGCTGGAAATGATCTGTACACGCTCTCTCCAAAGATCTCTGATGAGATGAAAGTGGAGGAAGTAGATGCTTCTGTTGCCCAATCTGCCAAGGACAAGGAAGAAGTTACTGAAAAAGACAATAATAAAGTCTGGTATAGTGACCTGCTGAGTAACCGCTGGTTAATTGCCTTGCCAATTGTCATTATTGTTCTGATTTTCTATATCGAGAATCGGAAATCGAGAAAAGCTAAAGCAGCTGCTAGAAAGCAAAGATTTAAATAAAGGCTTGTGTTTATTTGGCAAGCTGAAATAAAGCTCAGTTCCTAGAAACTGAGTTTTATTCTATTTTTGGAGAGGTTTTGATGATGGGGAAAAAGTTTTCTAATAGCTATTTTGCTTATTTTCTGATGTATAATTTTTATTTTCTTTCACTTTCGTTGTTTTCGACCTTGATATCGGTTTATATGCTGGATCAGGGGTACACGGCGGGTCAAGTATCCATTGTCGTATCAGCTTCCTTCTTTTCTTCCATGCTGGCTCAACCCATCATGGGAATGTTGAGTGATACACTCGGAATCAAGAGAGTTTCGCTTGTCAGCTTTGGATTGATCATTATGGGAGCCATATTTTTTATGCAAGCTGACAATCTCTGGCTCTTAGCCATCTGCTACAGTTTTGTCTTGATGCTCATTAACGGAGTCAGCACAGTGATGGATGTATTGGCGACCCAGAGCCCTTATAAATACGGGAAAATTCGAATTTGGGGGACAATCGGTTATGCCGTCGGTTCACAGCTGGCAGGTTTGATTTATAAAAATATTTCTCCCCAGGCCATTTATCTGGTCTTTATTGGAACCATGCTGCTGAGTATTATAGGGGTTCTTGGCATGAATCCTAAGCGGGATAGGTTGACGAAAAAGACTGAAAAAAGAGGTCGATCGCTCTTTTCAGCCATTCTTAAAAACAGAACCTATCTTTTTTATCTCATTCTTGTTGCCCTTTACTCAGGTGTGGGCAATACAGGTCATACTTATATTCCGTCCATGCTAGAAGCCAGTGGTTTGAGTGTTGACTGGGTAACGACGGTCGTAGCTGTCTCTGTACTCTGCGAGGCGCCTTTAATCTTTTATTCCTACCTTTTCATGGATAAAATCTCTGTCAAAAAGTTGCTCTATATCTGCTTAGGTATGATGCTTCTTCAGTATGCGGTTTATGCTTTAAACTTTGGCTTGGGTTCGAAAATTGTAGTCACCCTGCTTTCCAAACATGCTTCTGGCATGGTACTGACCATGCTTAGTCTGCGCATCGTAGCAAATTTGGTGGATGAAAAATATTTGGTGACCGCTTTTGCGTTACTACAGACAGGGAGAAATTTGGGCACGATTTTCATTCAGAATATGTCAGGGTCTATCTTGGATCACTTTGGCTATGACAGGATGAATCTTATGTTGGCAGCCATTATAGGTCTAGTGCTCTTGCTTGCCCTCTTCTTGAAAGTTCCTGAAAAAAAGAATCAGAATTTATTTGGATAAGAAAAAACGAGTCTGGAATTTTTTCAGCTCGCTTTTGTTTTGGGAGATTACATAAGTGAGAGAATAAATAATACTTCGTTCCATTTCACAAGCCCTTTCTTTGGTGTTTTAATTACGAATAAAGATATAAAAGACATTGTTTTGAAAGGGAAATGCTCATGTTGCTTGCGAAAAATGAAGAGGGGATTTTGCTGAATGCGATGGAAAATCAGCCGTCTCATGGCCAACAACTCTTTTGTCCGGCCTGTTCCGGGGAGGTCCGTTTTAAAAATGGAAGGGTCATGCGGCCACATTTTGCGCATATTTCTCTTGAAGATTGCTCGTTTTATGCGGAAAATGAAAGTGCGGAGCATTTGAACTTGAAAGCGGGACTTTATAGCTGGGGAAAGCAAAGCCAAGAGGTTCAGGTGGAGGCATTTTTGCCTGAGATAAGGCAGATTGCTGACCTTTTGTTGGACGGTCGTATAGCGCTGGAGGTCCAATGCAGTCCCCTCAGTCAGGAACGACTTGAGGAAAGGACGCTATCCTACCGCCAGCATGACTATCAGGTTCTCTGGCTTTTGGGCAAGAAATTATGGTTAAAACAGTCGCTGACGAAACTACAAAAGGACTTTCTTTATTTTAGTCAAAATATGGGCTTTCATCTTTGGGAATTGGATGAGAGAAAGCAGGAGCTTCGGCTTAAGTATCTGATTCACGAGGACTTGCATGGGCGAGCTCAGTACAAGGTCAAATCCTTTCCTTTTGGCCAAGGCTGTCTTTTATCCGTCTTGCGCAGTCCCTTTCAAAAGCAGGGGCTAGAGAGCTATCTGGCTAAGCAGGATCCCGAGATTTGTCGCTATGTTCGTCAGCAGCTTTATTACCAGCAGCCTCGATGGATGAAGCTCCAAGCCCAGCTCTATCAGAAAGGAGACAATCTTCTGACCAAGTCAGCCGAGGATTTTTATCCGCAGGTTCGGCCTGTCCAGGCCAGCTCCTTTTGCCAAATAACAAGAGACTTGAATCCCTATTATCAGCACTTTCATCGCTATTATCAGGCTGAAAAAAATAAGCAGCTTCAAATTGTCTATCCACCAGTATTTTATGCGAGGATTTCCCCCACTTTTATGATAAAATAGAAAAGATGGAGGAAATTTCTATGGCAAAACAAAGAAATGAAATTGAAGAAAAATATACTTGGGATTTGAGCACCATTTTCCCAACAGA
>NZ_CALHWC010000068.1 GCF_938036805.1 uncultured Streptococcus sp. | reverse complement strand
ACACCTATCGGCAGTGAGATTATCACTTTAAGCTTTATGGGTATTTTACCAGCTGCAGCAGTTCTGTTATTATGGCAAAACAATATGGTTAGATGGTTTATGGTTGTTGAAAGATATAGAAAGAATAGATACAATAAAATTTCATAATAGAAAATATGAGTTTTGAAAAGTTTTGCTGTTATGAATTCCAAAGTGAAAGATAATTTGAACCCTTATAAAGGTGCGGTCATTATGGCAGCAATTTCTGGACACCGTATGGAATAGGAAATGTATTGGTATTTTGGGTAAAAAATGAAGAAAAAATCTATTTTTAATGCTAGTTTTGAAGAAAGTTTGAATTTACAGGATGATCCTATTTCAGGAGAATTTTCAAATAAAAATTTAGCATCTGCTCAAGAAAAAGAGAAATACAGAGGTACAACAAAATCGTATGTATGGTTGACTGTTTTAACAATTGTTTTCATAATCGGTCCCAATTGGCTTATAACAGCATTAACCAATTACCTTTATCATCATTCTGAGGATTCTCCTCTATTGCCACCGGTTCATAATTTCTTGCCCAACTGGCTATTTATTATTTTCTTACTCTTGTGGCTTTTACTGATTTTTTTGGGGAAACACTTTTCTCAGCAGTTTATCCTTATATACAGGGGACAATTTCATATGTTTGTCACATTCCTAATTTGGTTGATTGTCGAAATGAATCTATTTTTACTGACATTTTTGTATAGTACGATAAGAGCGACAGGGGCAATCCTTTTCTTTGTTTTGTTTGGGCTTATGTGCTGCATTATCGTCGGAAGCGGGCGAACTTCGTTACTGTCATTGTTATATGGTAAACAAGAAGACGAACAAGACTGGCTGGGGAGACTGTTTCATAAAGTGGCTGCATTTATCTTCAAATATGGTTTTGGAATTATTGTAGTTTTACTCATTTTTAGGTTGATTTTTCCCAATGCGGTAGGCCTTATGTTGGATACCCTAGGTGTTTTGCTTATTTGGTTTGTAGGTGACTTGTTATTTGTCCTGCTAGAAACTTTTCTGATATTTCCCTTTATGCTTCAAGGATACTACAAGTGGAAATATTCTGAAGAATACCGAGAATGGGAAGGTAAGTCTGTAGAGGAATGGTATGGAAAGAGGTACTTGAAAAAGCACCCTGAACTATTACAAAAGAAGATTGGAAATCAAAGTTATGACTAAAAAATCTATTTTTAATGCTAGTTTTGAAGAGAGTTTAAATCTGGAAGATGATGGGTTTCGAAAGTTGCAGCAAGAGCAGCATGATAAAACGTCTAACTATTTTAAAAAAGGGAGAGCATCTCTTTGGTTTCGAATTAGAAGTTTTATTTTAGGTTTAATTTTTCCTGTTGGATTTAACTTTATGTTGCTTGTTGTATCTATGGAATTTCATGAGAGTAAGACCCTGACTCTTCCGATATCTAAGCACGAGTCATTAACTGTAAATGTTTTTTTGATTTTAATTCTTATTTGGCTGTTCTTAGTCATTCTTGGAAAATTTACTAAACGAACTTATCTTTTACCATATCGCTATCAGCTTCATGTTTTTACATTTATGCTTTGGTTTTTATTGGAAATTGATTTAATCGTTTTTGACATTCTATTAGCAAATTTAGCATTTTGGGAAATTATTGCTATATATGGAGTAATAATGATCTTCACTTACATGATGTTTAGTATGGAGTTAACAGGATTAAGAAAGCTTATGTATGATGAGGATAGACAAGTGACTTTTCGTAATAAGATTGCTAAAATGATTTCTATTTACGGCATGGGGATTTTAGGGATTGGTATGATTATAAAATATATTTTCGGAAGCTTTACTGTAGATATTTCAAATTCCATGAAAGCATTTGGTTTTTTACTTCTATGGGTCTTTGCTAATATTGTGGTGATTGCAATAATTGTTTTTATAGGTTTACCATATTTTCTCCAAGCCTATTACAAATGGAAATACCCAGAAGAATATCGTCAGTGGGAAGGTAAGTCAGTAGAGGAATGGTATGGGAAAAGGTACTTGAAAAAACACCCTGAACTAATACAAAAGAAGATTGGTAATCCAAGTTATGACTAAAAAATCTATTTTTAGCGCAAGTTTTGAAGAGAGTTTAAATCTAGAAGATGATGGGTTTGTACAGTACCAGAAAGGAAATGTTTTCTCTAAGTTAGAAACATATTATAGGGAAGGAAAGTCTAAACTAGTTCTTCATATTCAGAATATTGTTTTCACTCTTATCGGTCCTGTAATTATAAACTTTATGATTCTTGTTTTCTCGCTATCCTTGCACGACTCTGATCCTAAAGATTTAAGATTGCCTATCTATCAACATCCATTACTAACAGCTGAGGTATATCTAGTCTGTTTCTTAATTTGGGTATTTATCATATTGATTGGTAAAGTTTTTAGAAAAGCGTTTATACTGCCTTATCGTTATCATTTTCATGTTCTCACATTTTTAATTTGGCTTAGTTTTGAATTTAACCTGCTAGCTATTGATATGTCATTACCAACTTTATCTGTTTGGATGATTGCTGCAATTTTTGCTTTTATTACTATATTAGCCTATTTTATGTTTAGCCTTGAAATTGAAAGTCTTAAAAAACTGATGTATGGTAATGGAAGTGGCTCTTCTCTTCGCAACAAAATTGCCAATAAGATAGCGATCTATGGAATGAGTTTTTTGGGAATTGGAGTAATTATAAACTTTATTATAAAGAGTTTTTCCATAAAATTTTCAACTTCGTTGGAAGGCTTAGGTCTTTTGATAACATGGATTATCCTAAATATTGCTGTGATTGCTATGCTAATCTACATCGAATTTCCTAGTTATTTACAAGCTTTCTACAAATGGAAATACCCAGAAGAATATCGTCAGTGGGAAGGTAAGACTGTAGAGGAATGGTATGGGAAGAGGTACTTGAAAAAACACAAAGAGTTATTAAAAACAGATGAAAAGAACGATTGGTATGGGTAAAAGGGATAAGTAGACAGGATTCTTAGCAGAATTTGCCTTTTCCGATTTTCAGCCGATAAGATTTTGACGAAAAGAGCCTCGTCTGAAAATAAAATCCGAACAAGGGTCGGTGAAGGTAGTTTTGAAAGAGCGACTAGGGAAGCGAAACAGCAATTAAAGGAATTTAAGTGGTAAACAAATGGAAGATTTAGGAAAAGTTTTTCGCGATTTTCGTTTAAATGGGCATTATTCTTTGAAGGAAGCAGCCGGTCAGGTTTGCTCGACCTCTCAGCTGTCTCGTTTTGAGCTGGGTGAGTCGGACATGACCCTATCGAAATTTTTAGATCTCTTGGATAATATTTATGTGACTCTTGAAAATTTTATGGATAAGGCTCGGAATTTCCAGCAGCATGAGCACGTGGCTATGATGGGTCAGATTATCCCTCTTTACTACTCAAATGACATCAAGGGATTTCAAGACTTGCAAGCGGAGCAGTTGGAAAAGGCCAAGGCCAGCAAGGCGCCTCTTTACTATGAGCTGAATTGGATTTTGATGCAGGGCTTGATTTGTCAGCGAGACGGTCAGTTTCACATGAGGCAAGAAGATTTAGATAAGGTGGCTGATTATCTCTTCCAAGTGGAAGAATGGACGATGTATGAGCTGATCCTCTTTGGCAATCTCTATAGCTTCTATGATGTGGACTACGTCTATCGTCTGGGCAAGGAAGTCATGGAGCGGGAGGACTACTACAAAGAAATCGGTCGCCATAAGAAACTAGTCTTGATTTTAGCGCTCAATTGTTACCAGCATTGTTTGGAAAGTTGTTCTTTTGATAAGGCTAGTTATTTTGAGGCTTACGTAGAGAAAATCATTGGCAAGGGCATCAAACTCTATGAACGCAATGTCTTCCTCTATCTCAAAGGTTTTGCGGCTTATCAGAAGGGAGAGAAGAAGCAGGGAATCAAGCAAATGCAGGAAGCTATGCGCATATTTGAAGTTCTGGAACTACCTGAGCAAGTCGCCTATTATCAAGAGCATTTCGATAAGTTTGTAAAAGTATAATTTCCCAAATATGGGAAAAACAAAGAACCTCCCTCTATTTCTGATACAATAGTTTCAGAAATGGAAGGAGGTATTTTTATGAATCGACAGGCAGTACAGCTGATTACACGAGCTGCTATTAATAAAATTGGGAATATGCTTTATGACTATGGAAATAGCATCTGGCTTGCTTCTTTGGGAGTTCTGGGACAGACGGTCTTGGGCATTTATCAGATATCAGAGCTAGTTACTTCTATCTTATTTAATCCTTTGGGTGGAGCCATTACAGACCGCTTTTCCAGACGTAAGGTGCTGATGGTAACGGACTTGATTTGTGCCGTTCTTTGTCTGCTGATTTCTTTTATTTCAAATGACCAGCTCATGATTGGAGCACTGATTTTTGCCAATGTGGTCCAGGCTATAGCATTTGCTTTTTCTCGGCCGGCTAATAAATCCTACATTACAGAGATTGTGGACAAGGATGACATTGTGGCCTACAATTCTCATCTGGAATTGGTCTTGCAGGTTATCAGTGTCTCAGCTCCTGTTTTATCTTTTATTGTGATGCAGTATGCAAATTTGCGAGTGACTCTTCAACTGGATGCGCTGAGCTTCTTTCTGGCTTTTGCCTTGGTTTACTTTCTGCCTAATCATGAGCCAAGCAAGCAGAAGTCTCTCATCAATCTTGGCAATATCCTGAGAGATATCAAGGAAGGCTTAGTCTATATCCGCCAGCAAAAAGAAATCTTCTTTCTGCTTTTGGTAGCTTCTGCAGTCAACTTTTTCTTTGCAGCCTTTAATTACCTGCTGCCTTTCACTAATCTGCTCTATGATAAGACCGGCTCTTATGCGACTATTCTGAGTTTGGGCGCTATCGGCTCAATCATCGGAGCTATTCTAGCCAGCAAGGTTAAGGACAGTATGGGAAATCTTCTTGTAGCCCTGTTATTGACAGGTGTAGGAGTTGCGGTCATGGGTGTCTCGGCCTTGCTACCGGTTCATCCATATTTCTCATACTCTGGAAATCTTATCTGCGAGCTCTTTATGACTGTGTTCAATATTCATTTCTTCAGCCAGGTTCAGACCAAGGTGGAGCAGCAGTATCTAGGCCGTGTTTTCTCGACTATTTACACGCTGGCAATTCTTTTCATGCCTCCTGCGACTTTCCTGATGACGCTTTTGCCAAGTGTTCACACAGCCACCTTTCTCCTACTTGGTCTAGGCGTAATGGGCTTGGCTTTGATTTCCTACCTTTATCAAAAGAAAATAGAAACAAACTAGGTTGGGGAAATTTCCAACCTAGTTTAATGTTTTGTCTTGCAAATCTTCAGCTGAGAATTTTTAGATTCATTACCAGCCTAATTTGGTTTAGAATTTCATTTCCAAGCTACTAGTCCAATCGGCTGATAGATTAGTAGTACTGGGGATTTGAATAGCTGGTAGAAAAAATTTTTCCATTGGAATGTGCATATAATCATTGTTCCTTGCTAGTAAAAGTAGTATGATGAAGTATAAGCAAAATTAATGGAGTAAGGAATGAAAGATTTTCATTTTGATGCGATTTCAGCATTTGAAAACTATAAAATTGAGGAGGCAAAAGATGGTCATGTTTTAGTAACGACAGAGGTCGTTCCCTCTTCGTTGAATTACTATGGCAATGCGCATGGAGGCTACCTATTTACTTTGTGCGATCAGATTAGCGGTTTGGTCATCATTTCCCAAGGTGCTGACGCCGTGACCCTACAATCCTCCATCAATTATCTCAAAGCGGCTAAGCTTGGCGATACCCTGAGCATTAAGGGAAAATGTGTCCATGCCGGCCGAACGACTAGAGTGGTGGATGTGGATATTGTCAACCAAGATGGAAAGAATGTCTGCAAGGGGACCTTTACCATGTTTGTCACTGGCGAAAGGGGCAAAAATGCACAAGTTAGAATATAAACATTATCTTTTTGACTTTTATGGAACACTGGTGGATATCAGGACTGCCGAAGATGATCCGACTTTATGGTTGTATCTTTCCCACATCTATGCAGCTTATGGAGCAGATTATCAGCCAGAAGACTTGAAAAAGCAATATAGACAATTGGTAGTAAAGCAAGAAAGCAAGATAGCGCAAGAGAAAGGCGTGGCCTATCCCGAGGTTGATTTGGTGGCGGTTTTCATCCAGCTTTTGCAGGAAGCACCAGTCAAGCATGAGACACGGACTTCGCTTCCAGATGTGCAGGCTTGGGGAGAGCAGTTGGCCGTGACTTTTCGGAGTTTGTCCCGTCGTCAGCTCCATGCCTATCCAAATACCCTGAAAGTTCTAAAGGCCATTAAGGATCAGGGAGGCGATGTTATTTTGCTCTCTAATGCTCAAAAGGCTTTTACAATGCCAGAAATTGAATTGACGGGTTGTGCCGATTATCTGGACAAAGTTTATATTTCTTCGGATTATCAGATCAAAAAACCACAAGCAGAATGGCTAGAGCTTGTGTTGGAAGAGAATCAGCTCAATCCAGAAGACACGGTGATGGTTGGCAATGATTTTTCTACGGATATGGCTATTGCTCAAACTGTTGGGATTGATGGAGTGTTGCTGAACACATTCCCATACTCGGATGCAGAGATAAACAAGCTCAATAAAATGCAGGCCAGAGTCATTACAGATATAGAAGAACTGCTGGAAAATAGGAAGTAAAAGATGCTTAGAGATCTTTAAATGGTTTATTCACAGCCAAAACTGTGGATAACTAGTAGAAACATTACGATTTGATGAAAAATTGTGGATAACCTTTATTAATTTGCTTACTTATGATATAATAGCCCATATAAATAAAAATAGAAGAGGTATGTGAAATGTCACGTAAACCATTTATCGCTGGTAACTGGAAAATGAACAAAAATCCAGAAGAAGCAAAAGCATTCGTTGAAGCAGTTGCATCAAAACTTCCTTCATCAGACCTTGTTGAAGCAGGTATCGCAGCTCCTGCAGTTGATTTGACAACTGTTCTTGCTGCTGCAAAAGGTTCAAACCTTAAAGTTGCTGCTCAAAACTGCTACTTTGAAAATGCAGGTGCTTTCACTGGTGAAACAAGCCCACAAGTTTTGAAAGAAATCGGGACTGACTACGTTGTTATCGGTCACTCAGAACGCCGTGACTACTTCCATGAAACTGACGAAGATATCAACAAAAAAGCTAAAGCAATCTTTGCAAACGGTATGCTTCCAATCATCTGTTGTGGTGAAAGCCTTGAAACTTACGAAGCTGGTAAAGCTGCTGAATTCGTAGGTGCTCAAGTATCAGCTGCTTTGGCTGGCTTGACAGCTGAACAAGTTGCTGCATCAGTTATCGCTTACGAGCCAATCTGGGCTATTGGTACTGGTAAATCAGCTTCACAAGACGATGCACAAAAAATGTGTAAAGTTGTTCGTGACGTTGTAGCTGCTGACTTTGGTCAAGAAGTTGCTGATAAAGTTCGCGTTCAATACGGTGGTTCAGTCAAACCTGAAAACGTTGCTTCATACATGGCTTGTCCAGACGTTGATGGTGCCCTTGTTGGTGGTGCGTCACTTGAAGCTGAAAGTTTCTTAGCTCTTCTTGATTTTGTGAAATAAGAATAACAATAAATGGCTTGTCGCCTTAAAGGTGGCAAGCTTTTTAAAAGTTTGGAGATAAAAGGTGAAATCAAAGGAACTTATCTATTTAGCCAGTACAGCTATATTGCTAGCAGCAACGGCTAACGTAGTACAGGCAGAAGAAAATGCGCCGACAATCACAGACCCTGAAGTAGCTAAGGTAGAACTTCAAGTAGAAAAGGATCATCAACCTCAGCAGGTAGCCTTACCAGAAGCGGTACCCACAGATCGTCAAGTCAAACAAGAAAGCTCGGTCGCAAAAGCGGAAGCTAGTCCAGTATACAAGGCACCAGAAAATCTGGCACCTGCTGCTAGTCTGGTCAAGGAGAATGTACCAGAAAATAAAGCAAGTGAACAAGCAAAATCAGCTGCTTCTGAAGCGATTCAGAAGCCAGTAAAGGCTGAGCAGACTTCCCCAGCGATCAGCGTCAGTCCTGCATCCAAAAAAGGCAGCACTTCTTTTTATAATGCGGCTTCTTCAGCAGGACAAACAGCGCGTGGCAATTCAGAAGCAGAAATCAAGGGCTCTACCTTTGTGGATGTGAGTAGTCATAACGGCCATATCAGCGTAGAAGACTATCGCCAATTAGCATCCAAAGGTGTCGGCGGTGTCGTTGTCAAGCTGACAGAAGGAACCCACTATACTAATCCTTTTGCTGAGTCTCAGGTTCGGAATGCGCAAGCAGCTGGTTTGCAAGTATCAACCTATGCTTTCTCGCATTATACAAATGATGCAGAAGCCAGAGCCGAAGCCCGTTACTATGCTGCTTTTGCTAATAAATTGTCCCTGCCCAAAAATACAGTCATGGTCAATGACATGGAAGACCCTAAAATGCAAACGGGGATCAACCAGCATACTCAGGCCTGGGCAGATGAAATGCGCAAGCAAGGATATGCAAATCTGATGTATTACACGAGCGCTAGCTGGGTTGACCAGAACAATCTACGCCACAAAGGTTCAATCAATACATCTCTTTTTGGCCTTGATAATTTTTGGATTGCTCAGTATCCAGCACCTAAGCTAAGTGCAAATGATGCTAAAAATTTGAAGTATAATAGCAGAGCAGGAGCTTGGCAATTTACTTCTCAAGCGCAATTGTTGCCTGGTAAGCATGTTTTCGACCAGAGTATTGACTATTCTGGAAGATTTACAGCTAGAGCTACTTTGGTTAAACAACCGCTGACAGGTAAGATTAGTATTCAAAATAATAATCCAAAAACTGGCACATTTGATGTTGTTGTTTCCGAAGTTTCCGCACCACATGGAGTTCAGGAAGTTAAACTTCCAACTTGGTCCAGTGAGCGTGGGCAAGATGATATTGTTTGGTACACTGCAACGAAGCAAGCCAACGGAACTTATAAGCTGACAGTTAATGCTGCCAACCATAGAGGTTCTACGGGCGAATACAATGTTCACTTGTATTACGTTCAAGGTGACGGTAAGTTGGTCGGCGTCGGTGGTACAACGGCCAAGGTTTCAGTTGTTAAGCCAGAAGGCAAGCTGACTATTGCCAACAACGATCCAAAGACCGGTACATTTGATGTGATCGTGTCCGAGGTGTCTAGCCCGCAAGGTGTTCGTGAAGTCTTACTTCCGACTTGGTCAAATGAGAATGGTCAGGATGATATTATCTGGCACAAGGCTCAAAGACAGTCAGACGGCACTTATAAATTCACCGTCCGTTCTAGCGAGCATAAGAACTCTGTCGGCGACTATAGCGTCCACTTGTACTATGTCCAAAACGACGGCAAGATGGTCGGCGTTGGTGGTACAACAACCAAAGTCACTCGTGCTTCAGTTGCTAAACCAGAAGGCAAGCTGACTATTGCCAACAACAATCCCAAGACCGGTACATTCGATGTGATCGTGTCCGAGGTTTCCAGCCCACAAGGCGTTCGTGAAGTCTTGCTTCCAACTTGGTCAAATGATCAAGGTCAGGACGACATCATCTGGCACAAGGCGCAAAGACAGTCAGACGGTACTTATAAATTTACTGTCCGTTCTAGTGAGCACAAGAATTCTGTTGGCGACTACAGTGTCCACTTGTACTATATTCAAAATGACGGCAAGTTGGTTGGCGTTGTTGGTACAACGACTAAGGTTTCCGTTGCTAAACCAGAAGGCAAGCTGACTATTGCCAACAATAATCCAAAGACCGGTACATTCGATGTGATCGTGTCTGAAGTTTCTAGCCCGCAAGGCGTTCGTGAAGTCTTGCTTCCGACTTGGTCAAATGATCAAGGTCAGGATGATTTGATTTGGCACAAGGCACAAAAACAGTCAGACGGTACTTATAAATTTACTGTCCGTGCTAGCGAGCATAAGAATTCTGTTGGCGACTACAGTGTTCATTTATATTACGTTCAAGGTGACGGTAAGTTGGTCGGCGTCGGTGGTACAACAACCAAGGTGTCCATTGCGACAGGGGAGAAACCACAAGGAAAAATCAGTATCCAAAATAAAAACAATGAAACTGGTGAATTTGATATCGTCGTTTCTGGCGTTGTAGCTCCAGAAGGTGTCAAAACTGTCTATTTGCCAACTTGGTCCAGTCAAAATGGACAAGATGATATTCAGTGGTATGCGGCGGAACGCCAAGCTGATGGTACTTATCGCAAGCATGTTTATGCAAGAGATCATAAAAATAGCCAAGGCGAGTACAATGTTCACCTATATTACTTGAATAATCGTAATCAGCTGCAAGGGGCTGGTGGAGAGAAGACCACGATTTCTATTAAGCATCCACAATCGCCTAGCAGTCAGCGTGATCGTGTTCTTGCAGCAGCAGCAGCGATGGTTGGCGTCAAGGGAGGCAGTGCCGAGCACCACCGTCTGGTCAATGACTATAATAGCGTTAGACCGTTACCGGTTGGTTATGCTGTGAAGAATTCAGATGACTGGTGCGATATTTTCACGACAGTTATTTTCCAAAGAGAAGGCTTGAGCGATCTTATCGGTCGCGAATGCGGTGTTGAGCGCCATATTCACATCTTTAAACGTTTAGGTATCTGGAATGAAGATGGTAATTCTACACCTAAAGCCGGCGATATTATCACCTTTAACTGGGATAAAGATACCCAGCAAAACGATGGCTGGGCTGATCATATTGGTATTGTCGAAAAAGTTGAAAATGGTATCATTCATACGATTGAAGGCAACAGCAATAACGAAGTTAAACGCAATACTTACCGTATTGGTCATGGAAATATCCGTGGTTTCGCGTCACCTCGTTATAGATAAACACAAAAGAACCAAGGGAAACCTTGGTTTTTTAACGTCTTAGAATTTTCTTTATGAGTTGAAGCAGCTTAAATTTGAGAGGGTTAGGATAATAACGGAAAGTTCCCATTTTTCGGACGATGAAGC
>NZ_CALHWC010000067.1 GCF_938036805.1 uncultured Streptococcus sp. | reverse complement strand
TAGCTGCGTCATAGCCCTTGAAGGTCCAGGTGCCATCGTTCACAGTATCTGTGTAAGTCGTTTGTGATGGTTGTTGAGCTGAAACAGAAGCACCATTCACATAAGTTGCACTGTCGCTTGGGGTCAATGCGGCGATCGCTGCTGGAAGAGACTTACCTGCTGTCTCACTCTCGAAGCGGTAAGTAGCTTGATACTTGTTAGCTTCAAAGGCCCATTTTCCTACAAACCCTACATTAGCCTTGTTAACAACGGCGCTAGATGCGTCATAGCCCTTGAAGGTCCATGTGCCGTCGTTCACAGTATCTGTGTAAGTCGTTTGTGATGGTTGTTGAGCTGAAACAGAGGCACCATTCACATATGTTGCACTGTCACTTGGAGTCAATGCTGCGATCGCTGCTGGAAGTGCTTGACCTGCTGTGGCGTTCTCGAAACGATAAGTGGCTTGATACTTGTTGGCTTCAAAGGCCCATTTTCCTACAAACTCTACATCGGACTTGTTGACAACGGCGCTAGCTGCGTCATAGCCCTTGAAGGTCCAGGTGCCATCATTGACAGTATCTGTGTAGGTCGCTTGCGCTGGTTGTTGAGCTGAAACAGTATTGCCATTTTCATAGGTTGCACTGTCGCTTGGTGTCAATGCGGCGATGGCTGCTGGAAGAGCTTTACCTGCCGTTGCGCTCTCGAAGCGATAAGTAGCTTGATACTTGTTGGCTTCAAACTTCCACTTACCTGTGAAAGTCAAATCAGCTTTTTTCACAATCTTACTTTTGGCATCGTAACCATCGAAGGTCCAAGTGCCGTCGTTCACATCATCTTTGTAAGTCTTTGTTGTCGGCTCTTCTGCAAAAACTCTCGTCCCATTGAAGTAAGTTGAGCCATCTTTTGGTGCTTTCTTCTGGATAAATTCAGGCAAATCAACACCAGCCGTTTCGCTTTCAAAAGTATAGCTTACATGATGCGGTCTAGGCGTTGCTTCCCAGATACCCGTAAATGTCACGCGCTTGCCATTATACGTCGCATTCTTCTGATCGTAACCTTTGAAGGTCCAGACATAGTCTTTTTCTTCTTCAACTACTGATTCTTCAGCAGGTTGTTTGGCTACAATGGTGTCTCCAACCTTATAAGAAGCCTCATCATTTGGAAGCATTCCCAAAATACTTTGTGGCAATGGAACACCTGCTTTAGAAGATTTGAATACATATTCTGGATTTGGAGTAGGCACCCAGCTTCCAAGGAAAGTCTGTCTACCTTTCGCTACAACGATTTTTTCTTTATCGTATCCTGCAAATGTCCATGTTACCTTGTTTGCTGTGTCAATATAAGTTGTTTCACTTGGTTGCTCAGCCTCTACTTCTGTAAGGAAGTAACCGCCCATCTTATAATCAATTGGGTTTTTCGGAGTTAACTTAGTGATATGATCTGGTAATACGAAATCAGGATTAGTTGATTGGAACTGATAGTCTATACCATTTGGCGTAAAGCTCCAAGATCCTGTGATGGTCTTCACGTTCGTACCTGCAATAGCTTTTCCGTATTTATCCGCGTCAAAACCATGGAAGGTCCATGTACCTGTCGGAACAGTTACTGTGGATATGTCAAGTTTGCTTGCATCTTTGTAATCGTCAGCTCGTGCAACGAAATCAGTACCAGCTGGAAGCATATCGCGAATCTTATTTGGAAGAGGATAAGCAGGAGTCGAGTTAGTAAATTTATACTCTAATCTGTAGATCGTATCAGACTGATCAGTAGGAACAAAAATCCATTTTCCTTTGAAGAGGACGTCTCCGTTCTCTACTGTTTTCTCGCGTGGAGAAATAGTCGTATTATCATCTTCATAGTAGTCATCAAAGATCCAAGTTCCTCTGCCATCAGGATCCTCAATTCTTGTTTTAGATGGCATTTTAACACGAGCTTTTTCACCTTTGACAAATTCTCTTTCGTAAGTGATTAGATCAAACAAAGTTGATGGTGGATAAAGCTCTTGACCAGAATCATCTTTTGAATCTGTATAGAAATCATAGTAAACACTATGCCTATTCGGTTCAAATTTCCAATGAACAGTGTAGGTAGAATCCTCATCGTCAGCTGGTTTCTCAACGTCCTCCTTTAGCTGAGGAATCTGCTGAGGAACCCATGTACCATCATTTTCATCATCGGCGTATGGACTGAGATATTGAATTGCATTATAGACATTGTCAGAATAATCTGATGGAGATGTCGTGATAGGGGCAGGGATTTGTGCCTTCAAATCATCGGGAAGGGTCTTCCCTGGGGTATCACTCACAAAGTCAAAGGAAACTGTCTTATCTCTGTGTGGTGTGAAGGACCAAGTACCGGTAAAGAGAACGGCATTTTTGTTGACTACCTTACTATTGGCATCATAACCTTCAAATTTCCAAGTTCCCTTGTTAACAAAGTCCATGTAGGTCGTCTTCAGGGGAGCTGTTGCAAGGACAGTATCGCCATTACTATAGTTTTTTCCAGTGCTTGGGATATAGGTCGTGATTTCCTCTGGGAGAGACAGGCTAGGGTCTTTGCTGACAAACTTATAGTTTTCTGGGTAGGTTCCCGGTGTAAATGTCCAAGTACCTGTGAACTTGAGATTCCATCCATCGTGCTCCCAGTCGCTCACTGGTTTTTTATCAAAATCATAGCCCGAAAAGTTCCAAGTACCACCGTTAGCTGCATCATAGTAGGAACCATTAAGCGGTTTAACAGACTGAACTATATCCTTGCCCTTCGGATATGTCTTCCTATCCATATATTTCCATTCACTTGGCGCATATACTGGCTTCAGATTATTGATCTCAGCAGGTAGTGATTTGCCAGCCGTTCCACTGACAAACTCATAAGTCGGTTTCCGAGGAACTGGTGTAAATGTATACGTCAATGGCACTATAACTTTTGGTATTGTCCCATGTGCAGCCGCCCGCTCCAGTTCACGATTGAAGGTTAAATCTATTACATCCTCCTCAAAGGTCCAATTCCCTTCATGTTCTGCATCATAGAAGGGTTTGTGGACACCTTGAACGTAATCGTAGCGCTCCAAGGCATCTAGCGTATCCACTATATCTTTAGGTAAATTCCTACGACGTTCATCAAACTGATTGAGAGAAAGCTTGTAATCGTATAGCTTACTTTCTAGATCCTTTATCTCCTTAGGAAGAGGTAAGTTATATTTGTCGTAGTATGAGGTCTTAGGACTACTTGGTAACTTATAAAAATTCTCCCAATCGTGCTGGTTCACAGCCTTGTAGGATACAATGACATCCTCAAAGTATTTCCAAGTTCCTACAAACTCCACATCGCCATGGTTTGCCACTTTACTTGGAGCATCAAAACCAGTCAAAGCCCAATAGCCTTTTCGGTTAGGATATTCTTCTGAAGTATAAAAAACCCAGTTAAATTCTCCTGCTTTTACTACTTCACCCTCAGCAAATCTTCTTTTATCTTCTGGACTCCAGTTTGCAACATAAGGTGGCGGAGTTTTTCCAGGCGAACCATTAACCGCTCTATAGGTAGCCTTGTATGGTGTTGGTGTATATTCCCACTTACCTGTGAAGACAACATCATCTTTGTCAATCACCTGACTATCATAGTCATAGCCCTTAAAGGTCCATCTACCACTTCCATCATTCTCTATATAAGTTGTTTCATCTGGCTGGATGGCCTTTACTGTATTACCCTTTTTGTAGATTTTTGTGTCCTGTGGCTTCAAGTAGTTCAGACCAATCGGAGCTGTTTTTCCTGGTGTAGCACTTTCAAACTCATAAAGTGCATGGCGAGGAGTCTTATCCTGATCTGGGATGACTTTCGGATTTTTATCACGAAGACCTGAATTGACAAAGTTCACGAGATTGCGATAAACTTTATCAATTTCTTCTTGCTTTGTTGCAGTTTGAAGCACACCATCAGCAGCTGTCATTACGCCATTCAAGATTTCTAGACTATCGTCTGTCTTACTTGAAAAGTCCTTGTTGCGCAAGTTTTTGAGGTAGTTCTCTAAAGTGCTCTTGTTTAGACTTGCATTTGCTGTCGCTGGTTGGGCAGTGGCTGCAGCTGGCTGGCTTGTGCCTGTAGCTGGCTGAGCATTTTTAAAGGCAGTCGAATCTGTCGCTTGACTTGTCTCTGTCGCAGCAGATGCAGCAGATTTCAATGAGGTTTGGTTATTCCCTTGCGTTTCTGTCTGTGCTGGCGCAGGAGCTGTTGTTGAGACAGCCTCTTTGCTTTCTACTTGCACAGGTGCAGAAGGCGTTACTGAGACAACCTCTTGAGTTTCTGGTTTCGCTGGTTCAGAAGTTCCCACCGAGACTTGATTTTCTGACTTGTTTTCCGCTTGAGCTGTAGCCACAAGCTCATCTGCATGGGCAACCTGACCCGCTCCAATCGCTGCGGGTGCAAACAAAAATCCAATCGCAAGTGATACAGTAGCAACTGATAATTTGCGGATTGAATACTTTATCTTTCTATCCTGAAAAGACATCTTTTCCTCCTTTTAGCTTTTTCGATAACTATTATAGCATAAAGAAGAGGAATTGCATATATTTTGAATTATTATTTAAGGGTTTATGATTACTTATAGGATAGGGAATTTACCCTATATAAATATAGGTATTTGCCTGTTTTTTTCAGTATAAATCATCTCATTCAAACAAAAAAGATTGAAAAAGATAGCTAGGCTATACTTCTTCAATCTTCTTGATTTCTTTATCGAGACGCTAGCAGTCAAATATTCTATTCGTCCTCCGCAGCAAAACCATCATTTCTAATCGCATACTGCTCTATAATGCCATTATCATCAAAGAGAACTCCGTGGAGGACTCCGCCATAAACAGCTCCGCCATCCATGCCAATCTTGCCATCCTCAGTCATCCAAAGCTGATCAGTTCCTGGTGCCTCATGCAAGAGGTAAAATGTCGGTGTATGGCCAAAGACAATTTTTTTACCAGTCTGATTACTGCCTTCGTGAAAAGGCGAGCGAATCCAAACCTTTTGATAATCACTGGTCTCTCGCCAGTCTTTCAGTTCCAAATCTAGACCAGCATGGACAAAAATGTACCGCTCTGTCTCCAATAGGAAAGGCATCTGACGAATAAAGTCGACTAAATCGGCCGCCTCCGTCTTAACACGTTCTGCATCCGCCACCCCGTCTACAGGAGCATTGAGTGGTCGGCCTAGAAGCGAATTAATCGTCGTATCTCCGCCATTGCGTCGGTAGTGGTCATAAGACTTTTCAGGATTGTCCAGCCAGGTCAGAAACATATACTCATGATTGCCAGAAAGACAAACAGCTCCTTCTTTGTCCACTAGGTCCTTGACCCGCTCCAAAACTGCTCGGCTATCCTCGCCACGATCGATCAAGTCGCCTAGAAAGACTAGTTGGCTGCGACCATCCCAGTGCTGGAGCAGCTCATCAAGCATACCAGCCTTGCCATGGACATCACCGATTGCAAAATATTTTGTCATAGTCGCCACTTTCTAAAGAAGACCGAAACACTCATGTCTCAGTCTCGCTTGTTTATTTTTTTAATAATTCTCTAGCCTGAGTCAAAGCAGCCTCCGTCACATCTTCGCCAGCCAGCATCTTAGCAACTTCCTGAACACGCTCGTCAGCCGTCAGCAGGCGAACCGTTGAGACGGTCGAATTCTCATCCGAAATCTTCTCAATAAAGAACTGATAATCAGCAATCGCAATGACCTGCGGCAGATGGGAAATAGCCAAGACTTGCCCGTTGGAGCCAATCTTGTAAATCTTCTGAGCGATGGCTTGAGCCACACGGCCAGAAACGCCCGTATCCACTTCGTCAAAGACAATGCTGGTCTTGCCTTCCTTACGAGAAAAGGCAGACTTGATAGCCAACATGAGACGGGAGAGTTCCCCGCCAGACGCAACCTTAACCAGAGGTTTGAAATCCTCGCCCGGATTGGCCGAGATGTAAAACTCTACTTGCTCATTGCCTTCACGGTTAAACTTTCCCTTAGTGAACTGCACTTTAAAGCGCGCCTTTTCCATGTAGAGATCCTGCAGCTCCTGCTTGATTTCTGCTTCCAGCTGGGTTGCTAGACCATGACGGGCCTGACTCAGCTCCTGGGCCAACTCCACCAGCTCTCTCTCCAAGAGCCTCAGCTCTTTGTCCATATCCTCTGAGGACAAGTTGCTACCAGTTAAAAGGCTGTATTCTTTGGAAATCTGAGCAAAATATTCCAGCACATCATCTACTTGGCCGCCGTATTTACGCGTGATGCTGTTAATCAAATCTAAGCGACTCTCCACTTGCAGCAGTCGGTCTCCATCAAAGTCCAGTCCATCTAAAATATCCTCTAGGCGCTTGCTGACATCCTCTAAGA
>NZ_CALHWC010000066.1 GCF_938036805.1 uncultured Streptococcus sp. | reverse complement strand
GACCAGTATTCTTATCCCAGACGACAGTTGTTTCACGCTGGTTGGTGATTCCGATGGCTTCGATTTGACTTGGTTTCACACCGCTTTCGATGAAGGCACCGGCTATAACAGACTGAACTGAGTTCCAAATTTCATTGGCATTGTGCTCAACCCAACCAGCTTGAGGGAAAATCTGAGTGAACTCTTTTTGGCTAGAGCTGACCTTTTCTCCCTTTTTGTTAAAGATGATGGCACGGGAACTAGTAGTTCCTTGGTCAATGGCCATAATGTATTTTTCTTGTGACATGTACTGTCCTCCTGGTAAAAAATCTTGAGGAGATTTCCTCTTTACAGTAACTAGTATATAAAATAAAGCGCTTTCTTGTTCATCAATTTTTTTAAAATTTTAAAAAAATTTGAGGAGATTGTGTGAAAATCACAAAGAAACCTAGATTTCTCCAGGTTTCTTAATGAAATATCATGTGACGTATTTGAGCAAAATCTTCCAAATCCAAGTCATTTTTTAAATAATAGACGGGAATCTGCTGGGTTTGATGAATGGGATTGTTAGTGATGATGAGGTCATAATTTTTAGCTGGATCGTAGGATTCAATGCTAATAAAACGATTGTACTCTAAATAGCGTCTTAAAATGGCCGTCATCCTGGAAACAACGATAAAGCTATCTGTCAAGTCCATGCCTATCTTGATGACTTGGCCATCATTTTCAGCAATGTACTCCATAAGCTGGAGCCATTCCCACAAAACCTTTTTATCCAGAGATGTTCCCTGTTGAAAAATAGGCAGTTTGCTAAAAATAGTGTCAGCCACTTGTCGATAATCGTCTTCGCTCCATAAGTAAGGATGGCGCAATTCCAGATCGTGCTTGTATTTGTCTTGCAAGAGATAGCCTCGAAAAAGAAAGACGCGGGCGCAGAGCTGACTGAGTTCGTAGGTCACCTGGTCTTCAATATAGTCACCTAGCAAGTCCTGAGACTTCATCTCTTGAATGAGTTGCGTAATCAGACTGGCAATTTCACCGCCAAAGCCC
>NZ_CALHWC010000065.1 GCF_938036805.1 uncultured Streptococcus sp. | reverse complement strand
CGATAGCATTTTCAGCCACCTCATCGTCAATCACCATAATGCGTGAAATGTTGAGCTTGGTAGTCCAGAGATTGGCTACCTGTCCATGGATCAAACGTCCATCGATACGTGCACCTACGATTGTCATAAATTTTCCCCCTTTATTGTTTTAAATGTAGGTTGGTTAACTAAGTTAATTGATTCTTCATATTCCCCTTCCGTTTCAAAAATGATGATACGGTTATTTCCTTCTTTCAGAAGGCTATGCGGAATATAAAGCGATAAGGTTGGTCCAACATTCCAGAAACGGCCGATGTTGACGCCATTTACAAAGGCAAGGCCCTTTCCAAAACCGGACAAGTCTAAATAGGTATCTTTAAGCGCTTTCATTTCGAAGTCAAAAGCGTAGAAAGCTGGTTGCTTTGGCTGCCATCCTTTTGAAAAATCAATGTTTTCTGTGTTTTCAAAAGAAAGTGGGTACTGTTGCCAATTTAGCAAGAAGTGCAAATCCTTGCAAACGCCCGTCCGAATCCCTTTTCGCTGGGTATCTGCCAAAAACTTATGCCCGTAATTGACCCGCCCCATGTTTTCAATCAGAATATCAATCTGGTGGGTGGCTTTCTTTTCTCCAGCAACAAAGATATCTTGCCCAATCTCTGCTTGATACTGGGTTTCCATAAGCTTGCCGTCCACAAAGAGCTGCATCCGGTCGCGCCCGTCAATCACCCGAATTTTTTCCTCATCCGCATCCCAGCTGGCTTCGGTACGGTAAAGCAAGTAGCCATAGCTCTGCCCCAAATCCTCCATTTTGACAGGATAGAGACTCTCCACTGGCTGAGCCAAATCAGCTAATATCTCAAACAAACTCACCTTCTCACTCAGAGCAATGTCTCTCAGTTCAAAAGATTCTTTTATGAGCGGTTTCATTTGTGGGTACTCAGGATAGTAGGTCTCCATCATTTTTTGTACTGCAAAATATTTCGGAGTTGGATTTCCCTGTTCATCGAGCAGGGCATCATAATCATACGAGGTCACCTGTGGTAAATCCGTCACACCTCTGGCCGAGCAGCCATTCATGAAGCCAAAATTGGTGCCACCATGAAACATATAGAGGTTGATAGAGCCTTGTTTCAGAACCTCATGGACAGCTTGAGCCAGTTCCTCAGGATCCCTTTTGATAATTGGTTCTTTCCAACGATTGAACCAACCATCCCAAAACTCCATACACATGAGCGGCCATTTTTTGCCATGCTCATCAAAGAATTCCTGCATCTGGGCAAAATTATAATCTGCCTTGGAGCCGAAATTTCCTGTAACAAATAAATCTTCCTCAATCAGCGTACCGGCTCTCAGCGTGGCCCGCCAAGGGCCATCCGATGTAAAGAGCGGGCAATCAAGGCCTCGGTCCAACATCATCTGCCGAATCGCCCTCAGGTAGTCTTTATCCTCCCCGTAAGAGCCATATTCATTTTCCACTTGCATCATAAGGATGTTCCCACCCTTGTCCAAGAGCCTTGGAACCAAGCGAGGAAGTAACTCATCATAGTAGTCTGCAACAGCCTGAAGATAAGGATCATCAGAAGAACGTATTCTCATATCCTCAGTCAAGAGCCAGGCTGGCATGCCGCCAAATTCCCACTCCGCACAGATAAAGGGCGAAGGGCGAACGATAGCATATAAGCCTAAATCTTGAGCAATCTGAAGAAACTTCTCAATATCTAAAATCCCTTGAAAGTCAAACTGGCCTTTCTTTGGCTCGTGCATGTTCCAAGGAACATAGGTCTCAACTGTATTGAAACCCAGAGCTTTAAGATTATAGAGCGAGTGATACCAATCTTCCGGCTGAATCCGAAAATAGTGAATCGCTCCTGATAAAATCTTAAACTCCTGACCATCCAAGTAGAAAGAAGAGCCTATTTCAAATCTCTTCATCTCCCCATTCCTCCTAGATTTAAAACGCTTTCATTTCTTATTAATATTAATATAATAAACTTTTGTATAAATGTCAACATTTTTTTTTAAAATATGTTAAAATCAATATAGAGAGGGATAAAAAAAGAGAGGTGAGCACAATGGCTATTCCTAAATATCAACAAATCAAAGATGATTTAAAACAACAAATCATTTCTGGTAACTTTGAAAACGGTGATAGATTCTACACAGAAGCTGAGTTAATCAAGATGTTCAACGTCAGTTCCATCACCGTTGTCCGCGCTTTGAACGAACTTGCGAATGATGGCTACATCATCCGTCAGCAAGGAAAGGGAACGTTTGTTTCACGCGCAAGAAAACACAAGCGTGTGGAATTCTCTGATATCGAAACTTTCCCTATCCAAAAGGATAAGGTGACTGTTCTGTCCATCGAACGTGGAAATGAATTGAAAATCTTGGACAAACTAGAACTAACACCGTCCCAGTTCTACTACAAGATTGACCGTATCAGAAGGACCGGCGATAAAGTTTATATTTATCACCAAACCTACATTCCTGAGCAGTACATCAATCCAAACTATCCAGATTTGGACTACTACAGCTCGATCTACAATCGCTTCAAGACGGATTATCACATCCACATGAATGATGAGTATTTCGAAGAAACCAACGAAATCGTCTTTCCAACGCCAAAAGACATTGCCAAGACCTTAGAAATTGATCCAAACTTCCCAACTGTGCATCAAGTCAAGATCACAAAACTGGAAAATACTGGACAAATCCTAGAGTACAGCGAAACCTACAAGCGTGGTGATTTCTTCAAAATCAAATTTATTTCTTCTAGTCGCGATCATTAATCTGAAAAACGATGGTTCTCACGAGCTGTCGTTTTTCATTTCCTGACCAACTAGCCTATCTTTATTATAAACCTATCTATACCAATTTGCAAGGCATTTGAACGATTTTTGTTTAATAAAAATCAAAAAATGACAGAAAATGAACAGAATCTTTTAATTTCGTATATTTTCTTAGTAGTCTAGGACTGAAAACCAACAAAAACAAAACTTTTATCATACATTCGAGAATAATAAAAATGAGAGTGGGACAGAAATCGGTAATTCGTTAGAATTCGATTTCGTCGTCCCACCTCCGCACAGTTGAGTAGGGCTGTAAAAGCTGATGAAATCAGCGTAGTAGAGCCCACTCAACCACTGCGTCTTGTTCGACAATCCAAAGACAATTGAGAGGCTGGGACTTTCGTCCCAGCCTCATCTTTTTTGTTTAATCTAAGCCTACGCGCTTGAAGATTTCATCTACGCGCTTCGTGTAGTAAGTAGGGTTGAAGATTTCATCAATCTCTTCTTGAGTCAGACGGGAAGTGACTTCTGGATCCGCCTCGAGGAGCGGTTTGAAGTCCACTTGATTGTCCCAAGACTGGGCAGTCTTTGGCTGTACCAAGTCATAGGCTTGCTCACGGGTCATACCTTTCTCGATCAAAGTCAACATCGCACGTTGGCTAAAGATAAGACCAAAAGTAGAGTTCATGTTGCGGATCATATTTTCTGGAAAGACTGTCAAGTTCTTAACGATATTTCCAAAACGGTTGAGCATGTAGTCGATCAAGATGGTCGTGTCTGGTGTGATGATGCGCTCAGCTGATGAGTGGGAAATATCACGTTCGTGCCAGAGAGCCACGTTTTCATAGGCTGTAATCATGTGGCCACGAATGACACGCGCCAGACCTGTCATGTTTTCAGAACCGATAGGATTGCGTTTGTGAGGCATTGCTGATGAACCTTTTTGCCCTTTAGCAAAGAATTCTTCTACTTCGCGTTGCTCAGACTTCTGCAAACCACGGATTTCCGTTGCCATGCGCTCGATGGAAGTTGCGATGCTCGCAAGAACTGCAAAGTACTCAGCATGAAGGTCACGAGGAAGCACCTGTGTAGAGATTTCTTGAGCACGGATACCAAGCTTGTCGCAGACGTATTGCTCTACAAATGGTGGGATGTTGGCAAAGTTCCCAACCGCACCAGAAATCTTACCAGCTTCCACACCAGCAGCCGCATGCTCGAAACGCTCGATATTGCGCTTCATTTCGCTGTACCAAGTCGCCAATTTAAGACCAAAGGTTGTAGGCTCCGCATGCACACCGTGGGTACGACCCATCATAATGGTGAACTTGTGCTCCTTAGCCTTGTCAGCGATGATGTTGGTGAAGTTTTCAAGGTCACGACGGATGATGTCGTTGGCTTGCTTGTAGAGGTAACCGTAGGCTGTATCCACCACGTCGGTAGAAGTCAAACCATAGTGCACCCACTTGCGTTCTTCGCCAAGAGTCTCAGAAACCGCACGTGTAAAGGCAACCACATCGTGACGAGTCTCTTGCTCAATCTCCAAAATACGGTCGATGTCAAAGTCCGCCTTCTCGCGAATCAAAGCCACATCTTCCTTAGGGATTTCTCCCAACTCAGCCCATGCCTCGTCAGCCAAGATTTCCACCTCAAGCCAAGCACGGTATTTATTTTCTTCACTCCAAATATTCGCCATCTCAGGGCGTGAATAACGTTCGATCATTTTGTCTCTCCTTCCCTAATTAAATTAATAAAAATCTTTCTTAATGTAACTTCTACATCCCAATCCTTAGAGACAATCAATTCAATAACCCCTTCATTTATATTTTCCTTTAAATTACTTAACATATCATGTACATCTGCTTCAAATGTTGAACCTGGTTCTGTCTTTGAAATACAGTATTCTTTAAATTTGTCAAAACTACCAGCATTAAATGCATTATCGAACTTCAAAGAGTAATTTTCTCGACTAATCTGATCAAATTCTATATGATACTGTTTCTTAACTGTATTAAGAATCGTTAAAAGTTTCTCATCCCTTTTTTTGAAAGAATCTAACTGATTTTCAAACAGTGCTAATTCTAGTGGCGTCCCCACTTTATTCTCACGAAATTCAACTAGTTTAACATGCTCGAATAATTTATCACCATTGAAGTTAGAGTCGAAAGTAAAAGCATTGCTTCTTAAATATTTAACTAACCAAAGCACTGGAACATCAATTATGTTGTCTTCAGAAACCGTAATTATTTGATCAACTTCTCTTAAAATTTCTTCACATTGATAGTCTTGACAAGAAATAAATAATTTTAAAATCTTACTTGAAAGAATTTTATTCCCACCAATATTTATCAGAATTTCTTTCATACGGTCATAAAGATACTCATGCTCCCCTTTATGATTAATATTAAGTGGTTCGTAGTATTCACCATCTAAATAATTATGACTTTCATCTGTAAATTTCTTTTCACATTCAGCCAGCAAACGATGCTGTATAAAATTTGAATATAAATCTTCAGTTACACTATATGATAACGAACAATGGTAATCCGGATTTAATTTTTGCAATGCACCATCGTTTAAATCTTTCAATGCATGATCACTAAATATCAAATCTTCAGCTGCTGTTTGTAAAATAGAATCTTCATCTATCATCTCAGTTCTAAGACTGTCTTTAATTTCATCAAGTTGATTTCTTATATCATGGTTATAAATCTTCAATTTAATTCTTACACTATCAGCCGTTGGCCGTTCATCAGCTCTATAGCTCATCATCCTATCAACCAGATTGTCCAACTCAAATAAATATGGATAATATTGTTCAATATGCCGATAGTCAGAACCTGCTGGATTTTCACCAGTAAAACACTCATTAATAATTAAACCTAAAGAATAGATATCCGAGGCAAAAGTAATAGTGAGAGCATCACCCTCTATTTTTTGTTCAGGAGAAAGGTAATTTCTATTAACTAGAAGGTCATCTGCGACTGTCAGTCCAGCGTCCTCAAAATGTGCAATACCAAAGTCACTTAAAACAAGGTGATATCCATTAATTAATACATTTTCTGGTTTAATATCTCTATGAATAATCCTCTTGTCATGTGCAGCATTCACTGCTTTTATTAATTGAATTAATAAATCCAATCTTTGTAAAGGAGAATAATCTTCACGATGATTAATTACATCTCTCAGAGTTTGGGGATAATAATCCATGACCGCATAAAAGAATTTTGTTTTAACTTCTTCGTCTTTAGGAAATTCTCCATAATTATCATAACGAATAATATTAGGATGATTGTCGTTTAAACAAAAATCAAGATCTTGCTTTAATCTATCAATTTTAACTTTATTTGCTCGACCTCCGGAAGTTGGTAGTTGCATAATTTTTACAGCTTTTTCTATCCCAGTATTATCAGTTGCTAAAACTACTACACCCTGACCACCCTGACCTAGAATTCGAATAAAACTAAAATTATTAGATTCCAAAATTTCATCAATGCTAAATCTCTTTTTGAGATTTTCAATAGCTTCATCAGTTAAATTCATAACCTCACTCCTCCTCAAACTCTTCTTTCCCAATCCATACAGATGGACAGTGATCTAGTGTATTCAAATCAGTATCTAACGGGACATCATAGATAGCTAAATAGTTTTCAGAATATTGAGCAACCAACTCTTCATACTTAGCTCTCACTTTTTCATGATCACTACTAGCATACAAGACTTCGACGACTGCTCCAGTCTTACCCTTTTCAACAAATGCGTTAACGATGATTTGAATCATAGCCTTCTCCTAAAAATCAATCCCTTCCCCTAATTCAACCACACTATTTAGCGCATCACTAAACACTGCCTTACGGTTGTGCTTGTCTTCTATAATCATTTATTTACCGCCCACTCCGCTGCTTTCTCTGCATGAATCACTGTTGTGTCATAGAGAGGCAGGTCAGTATCGGATTGCTTGACGAGGAGACCAATCTCGGTACACCCCAAGATAACAGCTTCAGCGCCTGCTTTTTTCAAATCATCTATAACGGTAAGATAAGTCTGCTTTGAGCTTCCGTTGATATCACCTAGACAGAGCTCGTCATAAATAATCCGATTGACTTCTGTAATACCAGCTTGGTCTGGAATCAGCACTTCTAACCCAGACTCTATTAATTTTTCCTTGTAAAAATCTTGAGTCATGGTGTACTTGGTTCCTAGGAGGCCAACTTTTTGAATACCGTCAGCCAACAAGGCCTGCGCAGTTGCCTGCGCAATATGCAAGATTGGAATCGTAATCTTTTCTTGTATCTGAGGAGCAACCTTGTGCATGGTGTTGGTACAAATAACGATGAAATCCGCACCTGCTTGCTCCAAGCGCTGAGCAATATCTGTCAAAAGTTGACCGCTTTTCTCCCAGTCTCCAACTGCCTGATAATGCTCAATCTCTGCAAAATCAACACTATAAAGTAGAATCTTAGCTGAATGCAAGCCACCCAGCTCTTTTTTGATGGTTTCGTTGATGATTTTGTAGTAAGATGTGGTACTTTCCCAACTCATACCACCAATCAGACCGATAGTTTTCATAGACTAATCAAACTCCTCCTTGCTTATCGCCACCGACGGATAGTGCGGCAAGCTACTTAGAACTGTATCCAATGGCAAATCATAGATAGCCAGATAATTGTCTGGATATTCAATCTTTAATTCCTGATATTTGACTTTTACTTTTTCATGGTCGGTACTGGCAAAGAGCACTTCCACAACAGCGATTTCTTTTCCTTCCTCCACAAAAGCGTTGACAATAATTTGAATCATATCAATGTCTCCCTTTTAAATAATACCTAGGTCAGCCCTTATGACTTGCTCAAGTTCCCAACGAATATCATCCAATCTATTGTTTCTACCATCGTTATATTCTAAAGGTCTACCTGTAATAAAAGCTCTGTGCCAAGTACCATCAAACTTGACTAAGCAATTTTTTACATCTTGACTGGCATACAATTCAATAATCTTATCGGTACTTCTAAGTCGTTCATATTCTTTCTTAGCTAAAAAATACTGATTTTTGATTTTTTCTATTTCCTTGATACAGTATTCTCTATTCCGAATTTCTGTTTTGATATCTTCTTCATCTTGATAAGTAAGACCTTTTCGCTCTAATCGCTTTTGATAATTTTCCTTAATCTGAATTTCCAAAATTCTATTCACAGTATCAAAGTTTTCTAATTCAAATTTAAATTTACAGTCATACGGTAATAGATTCATGACATCAAATGGAGATCTATTTGGAAATAAAGATATTACCCTAATTAACTCGTTATAAGGTTCCGTTAATTTTTCTTGTTTTTGTACTTGACTTTGTATTTTTCGTTCTTGTACCTTCGATTTTCGTTTATCAACATAGATATAAATCCCCCAAAAAAAGCCAAGAATCCCTACAATCGCTAATACAGATTGCCAATTAAAATAACCGTGTTCATTTGTAAAAAACTTATCCACTAAAAATCATTCCCTTCTAACAGTAGTTGACTGACTTCTCTTGCTGACTTTATCAGCTACGACAAGCCTAGTCAACCTTGCAGGGGTAAGACGACGGACCTTATAACTGGGGTCCTGTCTTACTCCCCAAACTCAACCACCTTATCTGGCACATCACTAAACAAAGTCACGTGTCCCATCTTGCGGTTGTGCTTCGCTTCTATTTTACCATACAGGTGGAGGTGGGCGCTTGGATTTTCTGTGACATATTGTTCAGCGGCCTCGATATGCTGGCCGAGAACATTGAGCATAACAGCAGGCGCATGCAGTTTGATAGCTGGTAATGGTGCTCCGAGAACGCCCAGGATATGGGTGTCAAACTGGGAGAAGTCGCAGGCTTCAATCGAGTAGTGTCCAGAGTTGTGTGGCCGTGGGGCAATCTCGTTGACAATGATGTCATTGGCTGTCGCAAACATTTCCACACAAAGGGTTCCAGACAGGTTCAGTTGTTCTGCGATTCGCACAGCCATTGCTTTAGCCTTGTCAGCCAGACTTTCTGAAATGCGGGCTGGCACAATGGTCTTAGACAGGATATTGTTACGGTGAATATTTTCCTGAACTGGGAAGACTGTCACCTCCTTACCATTACCAGATACAATGACAGAAATCTCAAGGTCAAAGTTGACAAATTCTTCCAAAACGCAGTCGGCTGAATCTGCTAATGCATAGGCTTCTTCCAAGTCTGCTTCTGAGCGAATGACCTTTTGCCCATGCCCATCATAGCCACCAGTCGCAGTCTTGAGAACATAGTTTTTTGACAGGTCCATATCTGCCAAGTCTTGGCTAGAAGTCATAACCTTGTATGGTGCCACGGTGACTTGAGCCTTGTTTGAGAGAAAGTCCTTTTCAAAGATGCGATTTTGAGAAATGCGGAGCAGGTCTGTCCCTTGAGGGAGTTGACCATCCTTGATGACAGCATCCAAACCGTCAGCATCGACATTTTCAAACTCATAGGTGAGGACATCGCATCGCTCCGCCAATTGACGCAGAGCATCCACATCGTTATAAGGCGCCACGATGATTTCCGCCACGCGAGAGGCTGGGCAATCCGCCACAGGATCCAGCGCGATAACCTTGTGCCCCATGTAGATAGCCGAAATGGCCATCATCTGCCCCAGCTGACCACCACCGATAATTCCGATTGTTTTAGATGAGCTCATTGCTTGACTCCTCAGCGATTTTTCCTTGTTCTTCAGCAAAATCCGCCAAAGCTGTCGCGATAGCCTGATCCTCTACTGACAGGAGACGGAGGGCAAAGA
>NZ_CALHWC010000064.1 GCF_938036805.1 uncultured Streptococcus sp. | reverse complement strand
TTTCGACTTCTGGAAGAGCAACTAGGAACTTATATAAAAGAGCATTACTCAGGGGTTGAAAAGATTGAGTTTTCCCCAATCTACGTTACTGAGGAAGGGTCAACTTTCTCAAATGCCTATGTACGTCCGACGATTTATGATAAATATGGGAATAAAGCCACTCTTGGTACTAAAGTTAATAATGTGTATCCAAGTAGCTTTGGTATCGTCTCACATATAATTCTTAATTTTGATGGAGGTGGAAATGAAGCTATAGATTTAAAGGACTCAAACGGGAATAACATTGATGTTTCTAACGCGCAACATCTACCTGAAGAAGCTAAACTCACAAGAGCTAAAGGGATTGATTGGAATATTGAATTATTAGTTGAATACGGTCAGTTAAAGGATGTTATTAAGGATGAAAAAGGCAGTCCGAATGCAGAAATTGTTTATAATGTTAACTTGAGTAAAGGAGACGAATGATATGACTTTGTCTGATCAAGAGGTTCAAAGATTACAGTTTGGTCTTAAGGGAAACGTAAAGAATGAAAGCGAAGTTATTTATAGGATTTGAAATAGAACTTTTTTATGTAAAAGATTTAAGATATCATAAACAGATAATTAAAAGCGCTTTTATAAAGAAATGAATGAGACCAGAAATAATAGTATGACTAGAAATATTGTGATATACTATAATTAAAAAATGAAAGCGTTTTTATAAAGGTGTGAGGTAGGTAAATAATGAAGAAAAAAAAATTTGCGATCATTGCAGTTCTTATAGTTTTAATTTCAGGAGGAGTATATTGTATGACAAAATGGCTTGAACATCAAAATTCGCCATATAATGTTAGTGACGTTTTAGACGATAAAGGAGTGAAACTTTACAAACGCGGATTTCGTTTGTTGGAAGAACAGTTGTCAACTTATATTAAAGAGCACTATTCAGGAGTCAGTAAAATTGAGTTTTCACCAATTTTTATTCAAGGTGGGGATGGGCAGACTATGTTCGATGCTAATATCGTTCCCGTAATTTATGACAAGCATGGGAATAAGGCATATTTAGGACGGAAAGTTGGCAAGCATGGCTATGCAAGCTACGGTCTTTTAGGAGATCTACGGTTAGATTTTAATGGTTTTGATGAGGAAGTGATTGAAATTGATGTAAATGGTAAATTTCTTGACATAACGAATTACAAAAGCTTGCCTCCAAAAGCTAAATTGACAATCAACCCCTCAATGGATGAAAATATTGAAGCGCTTGTTAAAGATGGACAACTAAAAGATGTGGTTAAAAGTGAAAAAGGCAGTCAAGAAGCAGAAGTTGTCTATAATATAGAAATTAGGAAAGGAAATGAATGGGAATGGCATTGAATGATGAACAGGTACAGGAATTACAAACAAGAGTTCTAAAAATAATCAAAAACCATGACACTGGTGAAGATTTTTCAATAAAAAGGGGAGGGCAAAAATATATCTTAATCAATGAAGTCAACGAAACTACCCAAGCCATTGCCGTTGCGCCTCTTGATAAGCAAGGGAAGCCAGATTACACTCAAACTACCATTGTTGTTGCTGGAACTCAAGCTCCCGGTGGAGACATTAATAATCATGTTTTAGAATCTGGATTCAATGCAGTTATGGCAAGAAAACAATTAACAGAACAGACAAAGGACGTGCGGGAGTTTTATAACCAATCATTAACTAAGGCTAAAAAAATGGCTGGAACAGGACAAGAAGTCGATATTAGTAATATGTCGGGATTTAGTCAAGCTGGACCAGCAGTTGCTAAAGTAGCTGCGGAAATGAAAGTCTAGAAGATTACAAATTTCATGGACTGGGGTGCGTGGAATTCGTTGACAAAAAATACAGCCGATTATAGAGGTATTAGTGATGAAGAATTGGCATATATTAATAAACACTTACATTCATACAGTGATCAAGGGAAAGATTTAACAAGTTGGGATGGTCATGGAGGGATCATCCCGTATGGAAAAGTATTTACTGTAGAGGGAAAACATCATAATGCTGGCTTACCCAAGATTAAAGGTAATAGTCTAGATATTAAATGGTATGTAAAAAAAGGTCTTTTCTGTTCCGGTATGACTGAAAAGCAAGTGAGGGAGATTGCTAAAAGAAAAGCTAAAGCTGCTGAAAAATTTGACTTGTCTAAGCTAGAGACATGGTTTGATAGTACAGATCCAGAATCTTATGTTAAAGAATATTTAGAAAAATATGGTTCTTTTGCTCCAGAACCTTCTATGCAAGAATTACTCACTTTAAAGAGACGACGCATTGATGAACTGCACGCTTCTTTAAGAACCAGCTCTGGCGATAAAAAAATTAGTTTAAGAGAGGAACTCGTTCGTACAAGTGCGCAAATAGCTCAGTTACAAGCTGAAGTATATGAGCAGGCGATCAAAGATAAACTTGCAAATGCCAAGGAAAGTGTCTCTCAGCATATAACAGAACTACGATCGGCAGCGTATACGCTGGCTCATAACCTTTCTTGTGGAGAGATAGAGGGTTTACTATCTGAGTTGAGTTTTGAGCTAGCTTGGAATACTGGAATAGAAGCAGCAACTCTTTCTTCGGCCAACTCATATCAGAAGGAAATGACAAGTATAGCAGGAAAATTAAACAAGGCAGCTGATAGAATCGTGGAAATTGACCAAAAAGGCAGCCAGATTTTTGGAGAATTATAGGAGGAAGCGTAGATTCAGATATAGTCTATATCGATGAAATAAAAAAGAAGATAAGAGAGAATGGCGTTAAAGAAATTACAACGATAGTCTTAAATCGTTCTCAGTAAATATACTATTCTAAAAATTAAGGTAGAAATATGTTGAAATTATTAATTATAATGTATCTAAGCGCTTTCTTGTTGTGCAATTTTATTGAATATAATGGAGGAAACTGATGAAGGGAAAAATCTTTGCAATCATTACAGTTCTTGCAGTTTTAATTTTTGGAGGAGTATTTTATATGGTAAATTCACAAAAAAGTTCGACAGGACTTGATGCAAAAGAAGAAAAGATTATTAAGCATGGTTTTCGCTTGTTAGAAGAACAGCTTGGGACCTATATCAAAGAAAACTACTCAGGAATTTCTAAAATAGAATTCTCTCCGATTTTCATCCAAGGTGGCAAGGAAAAACCTCCATTCACAGCGGACGTTCTGCCAGTAATCTATGATAAGGAAGGGAATCGGGCGGTGATGGGGAAGAGAATAGGTAAAAAAGGTTATCCGACATATGGAACAACTGGAGACTTAACTCTTGACTTTGACCAAATGGGCAATGAAAATATTTTTCTAAAAGGTTCTTCAATTTTGGATGAAAAGATCGATGTTAGTGGCGCTAATCATTTACCAGAGGAGGCGAAGTTAACACCTCCAATTAAAGGAACAGATGATAACATTGAAGCTTTGATAAACGATGGTCAGTTAAAAAATGTTAATAAAAGTGAGAATGGAAGCCCTAACGCGAAAATAGATTTTAACCTTAAAATTAAAAGAGGGAGCTATTCAGAATGGAATTAACACATGAGGATATACAGAAATTACACAAAAAAGTTAGAGAATGGAAAAAACTTAAACAGGGCGATAGCGATTCTATTGAAAGAGGAGGACAAGAATACGAAATCATCAATTCTGAAAATTCTGCAACAGAAGCTATTGCTGTCGCTCCTATTGTAAATAATAAAACTGATTATTCAAAGACCATTGTCTTAACGGCTGGTACACAGGACAAATTTAATCCATTGAAAAATTCTTTTGGTGAGATAGCCACTACTGTGGAATCTGCAAGAGGTGCTGTTGATGCCGCTTATGGCTCTGGTTTAAGTCCCCAGTATGCTAAGATGGATGAATTTTTTGCGGAAACACAGAGACGCTTGGAGGAGAAAGGAGTGGAAGGTGGTCAAATTTGGTATTCATCTGCTCATAGTCAAGCTGGAGTACCAAATGCAAAGCTTTCAGTAAAATATAGAGTTAAAGAAATTGTTAATTACTATGATTGGGGAGCTAAAAAGTCTGTAGATACTGGTCATTTCACAGCATCAGATATGAAGTATTTAAAAAAACATGCGATAATCTACTCAGATTCTGGTAAGGAAATTACAGGAGGGGATGGAAATGGAGGAGCTATCCCCTACGGTCAAGTTCGCCTTTATGAAGGAAAAAGCCATAATATCCAAACTCCGTATTTAAAAGGTAATAATTATGATTTTGATAAGTATATCAAAAAAAATAAATTCGTTTCCGGCATGACAGAAAAGCAGGTACGAAAGATTGCTGAATATAAAGCAAAAACATATAAGGTAAATGTAGCAATCGCAAATTATGGTTTAGAGATGGACAAGGTGACTCCTGAATACTATGTTCGTGAGTATTTAAAGGAATACGGACCTTTTGCTCCAGAACCTTCTAAGCAAGAATTACTCACTTTAAAGAGACAACGCATTGGTGCACTGCACGCTTCTTTGAAAACGAGTTCAGGCAGTCAAATGATTAGCTTGAGAGAGGAATTAGTTCGTACAAGCGCGCAAACGGCTCAGTTACAAGCTGAGGTCTACGAGCAAGAGATTAAAGATAAGTTAGCAAGTGCAAAAACAAAAGTTGAGGCGCACATCTCAGAACTAAGAAATGCATCTTTTACATTAGCTCACAACCTTTCATCTGGAGAAGTAGAAGATCTCTTGTCTGAACTGACCTTATCCAAAGCTTGGAATGGAGGAACAGAAGCCTCTACTCTCGCCTCAGCAAGTGCCTATACGACCAAAATGACGGAAATTGCTGGCAATTTAAACAAGGCAGCTGATAACATCGTAGAAATTGATCAAAAAGGCGCCCAGATTTTTACAAATAAATAGGAGGAAACGCATGATTGAACCAAATACAGAAGATCGAGCGGAAGCCGAACGTATAAAAAAAGAATATTTAAAGATTCAGGAACGTATTGCCATTCGAGGTTTGATTTCAGCTAAAAGAGCTGTCCTTCTTGAAGAAAGTCAAGCTTTGCAAACTTGGTTGGATAGTCAAGCTGAGGCTATGAAAACTTTTGCCTCCACTCAAGTACCTGCTGACTTATCTGGAGCTTTCACAGGTGGAGCAGCAGATTCAATCAAGGAGGTACTAGACGCTGTTCCTAAGCCTAGTTTGACCAGCCCTATCTTATAGGAGGCTTTATGGATATTCAGAAAAAGATCGATCGTCTCGATGACGATCACATAGCGTTTCGAAAGAAAGTTAGTGAGTATGAATGGGATTATCAGGATATGAGAAGAGAGGCTAGAAATGTCTCTGAAAGAATGAGTGAATCCATCCTATCTTTCTGTCGCAACAATCCCGACTCTATCCCGACTTATGAACTGCATCAGCTAGAGGATAATAGGGATGAGTTTGAAAGACAAATTCGCCACTTCGAGGATCGCCTGCAAGAGACCTACCAGGAAGAAAATCGCATCTACAATCAAAGCGTAGCTGAACTCGAAAAAGAAAAAAGAAAAACATAATGTTTTGAGTTTCTCGTGAATTACAAAGACAGGTCATCCTTGTCTTTTTCTTTGCTTTAAAATGTGGTAAAATGGTTTCAAAAAGTATTTAATGAACAGGATTTCCTGTATCTTAGACGAGGAGAAAAAACATGCAAGCAGTTGCACATTTTATTGACACTTTTGTTCCTGAACACTACGATCTATTTCTAGATCTCAATCGTGCAGATAAGACCTTTTCAGGCAAGGTGACCATTATTGGAGAAGCTAAGTCAAGTAAGATTTCCCTGCACCAAAAGGACCTAGTAATCGATACTGCCGAAGTATCTGGTCAGACACGTCCTTTTACAGTCGACAATGCGAACGAAGCTCTTTACATCGAGTTAGATGCCACAGGTCAAGTTGAAGTAACGGTGACCTATACAGGTAAGATTACTGACAATATGACGGGGATTTACCCATCTTACTATACTGTGGATGGAGTGAAAAAAGAAATTATTTCTACTCAGTTTGAGAGCCATTTTGCTCGTGAAGCTTTTCCAAGCGTAGATGAGCCAGAAGCTAAAGCGACTTTTGATTTGGCTTTGAAATTTGACCAAGCAGAGGGCGAACTTGCCTTGTCTAATATGCCTGAAATCGACGTTGAAAATCGGAAAGCGACAGGCATTTGGAAGTTTGAAAGAACGCCTCGCATGTCTTCCTATCTCTTGGCCTTTGCTGCGGGTGATATGCAAGGCATTACCGCTAAAACTAAAAACGGAACTTTGGTCGGTGTCTACGCGACCAAGGCTCACCCAGCCAGCAACTTAGAGTTTGCTTTGGACATTGCTGTTCGCTCAATTGAATTTTACGAAGAATATTACGGTGTCAACTATCCGATTCCTCAGTCGCTTCATGTCGCCCTACCAGACTTTTCATCTGGTGCTATGGAAAACTGGGGCCTTGTGACCTATCGCGAAATTTACCTCTTGGTAGATGAAAATTCTACGGTATCCAGCCGTCAAGATGTAGCACTTGTCGTTGCTCATGAGTTGGCTCACCAATGGTTTGGTAACTTGGTCACTATGAAGTGGTGGGATGACCTTTGGCTCAATGAAAGCTTTGCTAATATGATGGAATATGTCTG
>NZ_CALHWC010000063.1 GCF_938036805.1 uncultured Streptococcus sp. | reverse complement strand
ACATCTTTTCCATCCTCTGTCTTGACAGACACTTCCTCTGAGCCTGGTATGATGTTTCCATTGCTGTCTTTTTCATAGGTAACCAGACCATTCTGACCGCCCAAGATACGGTCTAGCGACTGCTCCATACCTGATTTCCCTACAAGAGTTTTGTTACCATCTTTATCCTCTTGCATCTGAGCCTGACCGATAAATTGCGAAGCAAAGATACCGTTACTATAGCTGCGGTTAGGGCTAGTTGTAAAATCAATTCCCTCTATCTTTTCCTTCTCCATCGCTTGCCGGATAGAGCTCATGGTGCTATAGGTAATCCCATTTCCTTGAGAACCAAAAGAAACTTGCTTTAAATCCTTTTGCGCAAGTTGCTGCTTAACATAGTCCTTATCTATTCCTAGATGTTGATTAAGAATCTCAGCAACCTTTTCATACTGGGACTCCTCTACATAGAGGACCTTGCCAGCAGCGGATTTGTATTTTTTATCAATAACAGCATAAATGTTATAAGTTGTTGCATCTTCAGCGATCGGGACACCGTTGCGGTCATAGATCGTTCCTCGCTTGGCAGCAACGACGACCGTCTTTTGGTGTACTTGCTTGGCACCTTTTGACAAATTAACACCAAATTTCTGATCTGTCCCGATAATCGTCGCAAAATTAATCAAGAAAATGAAAAAAAGAAAGACGGCTAAGGCACTCATGCTTTTTCCCACTCTTCTTCGATTGGATTCGGGTGTCTGTCTGTTTTTTAAAGCATATCGCTGAATGTTTTTTAAAAATCTATTACTCATTGGTTGTACTCACTGTCTTACGATTTCCCTTTTGGAGTTTCATATCCTGAGAGCTGGCCAACTGGGACAGCCTTTCATAACGTGTCAATTCATTCACTTCTTGCTTAATATTATCCAATTCAGCCTGCTCTGACTCAATCTGAGCATTAACTTCAGTCAAATCATGATTGACCTGCAACAGTTTGGTCTGCATAAACACAATACTGACTGCAAGGATAATCGCTGTTAAAATAATGGAGCCATAGAAGGCTTTTTCGACTCGAGAAAATTTCCGAATCCGTTTTTGAATAGGGTGTTGCTTTCTTTCTGCCATGAAACTTACTCATGCACCTTCCTAGCCACGCGCAACTTTGCAGAATGGGCGCGATTATTGGTTTCTAATTCTTCTTTACTTGGTAAAATGGGTTTGCGAGAAACTAACTCTAACTTAGGCTGCAAATCATCTGGAACGAAAGGCAGACCTTTGGGAACATCTACGGTTGAGGCTTCTTTAAACAGTTGCTTGGTCAGGCGATCTTCCAGCGAATGAAAGGTAATCACTGAAATACGACCACCTACAGCCAACAAGTCAATAGCCTGCTGAATGGATTCATCGGCCGCTCCCAACTCGTCATTGACCTCAATCCGAATAGCCTGAAAAATCTGCTTAGCTGGATGACCTTTTTTCTTCAGTTCCTTAGCAGGTTTGGCTGATTTGATAATCTCCGCCAGCTCTGTCGTCGTTTCGATTGGCTTGACTTCTCTCGCTTGCTCGATCTTACGGGCAATCTGCTTGGAAAACTTATCTTCACCATATTTGAAAAAAATACGGACTAGATCCTTGTAAGGATAGTGATTCACAACTTGGTAAGCTGTCAAGGCAGCTTCTTGATTCATCCGCATATCCAACGGTGCGTCCTGCTTATAAGAAAAACCACGCTCCCGCTCATCTAGCTGCGGACTAGATACGCCCAAGTCGTAACAAATTCCATCAATCTTCTCAACCCCTACTTCATTCAAACGAGTCTTGAGATTGCGGAAATTATCCTTGATAAAGGTCACCATGCCCCGCTCAATATAGGGAGCCAGACGTTTTTTGGCATTATCAATCGCAGTCTGATCCTGGTCAAAAGCATACAAATGCCCCTTGTCTCCCAGCTTGCTCAAAAGATACTCGCTGTGACCAGCTCCGCCCAAGGTTGCATCAACATAGATGCCATCTGGCTGAACATCAAGCTGGTCAATCGTTTCATGAAGAAGTACGGTAATGTGATGAAATTCTTTTGTCATATCCTATCTATTATATCACATTCATGTATAAAAAAAAATTTAAAAGAATATGTCAGTTTTTGATAGGCTACCTTATAGCTTTTGCAAGTCACTTTCAGATATTTACCACTTGGCCTACGAGCTTCTACCAGTCAGCGAAAAGGCCTTGCGGGCATGCCACATTTTGCTATAATCATAACTACCAATGCATTGCGAGTTGGAATGCCTTCACATTCCAAAATTGATTCGTCCCAAAGGAGATTTATTATGAAACTTGCTTTAAGAAATAGACTATTTGCCTTTATCAGTCTGTCACGGATCTTTAATATCCTAGGCTCTTCTATCTATAACATCGTTTTTATCGTATTTGCTTCTAGCATGCCCCAGCCCAAGTTTGCCGTTGGTATTGCCAATTTTATCGTTCTTGTTCCTACCTTTTTCACAGTCTTTGTCGGGATGAAAGCTGACAAAACCATTCAAAAGGCCCGCTGGCTTATTCATCTAGGTTACCTGCAGGCCTTCCTCTTCATTTTGGTCGCCCTCCTAACCAAGTCCGCCTCCTACCTAGCCTTTGCTACTGTCTGCTTTCTCAATATCTTTTCTGACATTATCAGCGACTATCGCAGTGGCCTACAGATGCCTATCTTACAGAAAAATGTAGAAGAGAAAGATTTGATGGAAGCTTACTCTTTCACTCAACTTCTCACTTTTTTGGGAAATTTTGCTGGGCAAGCCTTAGGAGTCTGGTTACTTAGTATCAGCCAGCAGAATTTTGCTATGGTCGCCCTTAGCAATGCTCTCTGCTTCCTACTCTCCTCAAGCACTCTCTATCTGGTTCGCCAAAAACTCACCCATGATACCCCTGCTGTTACAGAGCAAAAGCTTCCTTTCAGAAAACAGATGAAAGACCTTTACCAGAATGTCCAAATGATTTTTGAACAAGAAAAAATCGGAAACTTCCTGCTAGTGCTGCTTCAAGTCCTCCTCTTAAATGCATTGGCCGGCTCTATCATGGGACTCTACAATCTCTATTTATTGGATCACCCATTTTGGGGGCTAAACCTAAGCCAGTCTCTACTAGTCATCGAGTCCTGCACAGTGCTTGGGATTATCTCTGCCAGTGCCTTCTCAAATGATTATTTTTCCAAGCTCTCCCTGATGCGACTTGTCGTTTGGTGCTCGCTAGCTCTGCTCCTCCTAGGACTCAGCAATTTACTCCAAGCTCCTGCTCTCTTGGGAATTTTCTTTCTTACCTTTCTCATGTACATCTCTGGAAAAATCAATCCTAAAATCAACAGCATGCTGCTGAGTAAACTTCCTCCAGAAGTATTAGCCCAAACCTCCAACTTTCTCACCATGCTCTTTACCTTTTCCATTCCTCTAGGAAGCATGCTTTTTACCAGTCTCGGCCTTTGGAATATAGGAAGCGCTTGGTTGGTCTTCTCTCTGCTTGGTGGTATCTGCCTTCTACTCAGCCTCAAAAACAACTAGAGTTAAAAATAGTCACAATTTAATGCAAAAAATAAGGAAGCCTAGGCTTCCTTATTACATATTTTTCAATCTTTCTATCCGATCAGAAATTGGTGGGTGAGTATAAAAGAGCTTTTGTAAGCCACCCTTTTTCTTCGGGTCATTGATATAGAGCGCTGCGCTGGCGTCATCTACATGGTGCTCCATAGGCTGGCTATTGTCTAACTTCAGCAGGGCATTGATCATTCCCTTAGGATTGCGGGTCAACTCAACACTTGAAGCGTCTGCCAAATACTCACGTTGACGGGAAATGGCCAACTGCACCAATGTTGCAGCAAGCGGCGCCAAGAGAAGAGCTAGCAGAGAGACAATCATCAAAACAATTCCTAAGCCATTGTCATTGTCCCGATCGTTTCTTCGACGACCACCACCGCCATACCACATCATGCGCCCAGCCATACTAGACAGCATTGTAACAGCACTTGTAAGTGCCACTGCGATTGTCGAAATGCGAATATCGTAATTGCGAATGTGGCTGACTTCATGTCCCATTACACTTTCAAGCTCCTCTCGATTCATGAGAGCAAGCAATCCAGTTGTCGCAGCCACGGCCGCATTCTCAGGCTTTGAACCAGTCGCAAAGGCATTGGGCGAGGCATCTTCTACGATGTAGACCCGAGGCATAGGAATCTGTGCCACCATGGCCATATCCTGCACAACGTGATAGAGTTCAGGCGCTTCCTGCTCGGACACTTCCCTCGCACCATTCATCGACATGACAATCTCTGTGGACTGAAAAATCATACTGACAGCATAAATACTACCGATGATAAAGGCGATGGCCATCCCACCAAAGGGAGAATCGAGCCAAAGATAGCCGACAGCTGCCCCAATCAAAGCTAAAAGAGCAAAGAAGGCGACGAGGAGAACCCAAGTACGCCTTTTATTGCTGGCAATTTGGTCAAACAACATAGTGGCCACCTACCCCAAATCGCTAAAATCCACTTTAGGAACAGCCTTTTCTTCCTCTGGTGTCTCCAAGAAGTCTGCTGCTTTAAAGCCAAACATACCTGCAATCACATTGCTTGGGAAAGTTTCCATTTTGACATTGTAGTTGCTGGTTACTGAATTATAAAGCTGACGAGAATAAGCAATCTTATTTTCTGTATTTGTCAACTCTTCCTGAAGTTTCAAGTAGTTTGTATTTGCCTTAAGGTCTGGGTAATTTTCAGCAACCGCAAAGATACCAGAAATCGAACGAGTCAGGGCATCACTAGCCTCCATAGCTTGGGCAGGTGATGAGGCAGCAGCAACTTGGTTACGCAGTCGAGTAACATTTTCCAAGGTTGATTTCTCATATTTTCCATAACCTTTAACCGTCTCCAAAAGGTTGGGAATCAGGTCATTTCGGCGCTTGAGCTGAACATCAATCTGGCTCCAAGCTTCCTGAGTCTGCATGCGGCTCTTAACAAGACCATTGTAAACAGAAATCACGAAAATAGCTAAAACTGCCACAACTGCAATAATAATTAAAAACATGGACATAATAAAGATACTCCTTATGATTTGATCCCATTTATTATAACAAAAAAAGCTCGACCTGTCTTTCTTGACATGTCATCTAATAAAAGAGCTTTAGCTTGAGTAATATCCAAACGTAAAAATAGTCAGAAATCTAGAAAAAGCTTCTTCACTTGTCTAGAAAATAAACTCTAGAAATCAAGGCAAGTCAGTATCGAATCCTTGGAGACACAAGAAGCCAATCATCAGAAACACCTTGCCACGTTTTATGATATAATAGAATGAATACTGACAAACAAGGATGAAACTATGACACCGCAAGAATTTTACCAGCTATTGACCAAAGAGGGTATTGAGCTGACTGACCGCCAGAAAGACCAGTTTGAGCGTTATTTTGAACTCTTGGTCGAATGGAATGAAAAAATCAATCTGACAGCTATCACTGAGAAAAACGAAGTCTATCTCAAACATTTCTATGATTCAATTGCGCCCGTTTTGCAAGGTCTGATTGATAATCAAGAGCTTAAGCTCTTAGATATCGGAGCCGGGGCCGGCTTTCCTAGCCTCCCTATGAAAATCATCTGCCCTCAGCTGGATGTGACTATCATTGACTCGCTCAACAAACGCATCAACTTCCTCAAACTGCTGGCAGAGGAGCTGGAGTTGGACAAGGTTCACTTCTACCACGGCCGCGCAGAAGACTTTGCTCAGGACAAGGCTTTCCGAGCTCAATTTGACCTAGTGACTGCCCGTGCGGTTGCTCGCATGCAGATCCTGTCTGAGCTGACCATTCCTTACCTAAAAGTTGGCGGGAAATTGCTGGCGCTCAAGGCTTCCAACGCCCCCGAGGAGCTAGAGGAAGCCAAAAATGCCTTGAACCTCCTCTTTAGCAAGGTCCAAGACAACCTCAGTTATGCCCTACCAAACGGCGATCCCCGCTTTATCACAGTGGTTGAAAAGAAGAAAGAAACTCCCAACAAATACCCCCGCAAGGCCGGTATGCCAAATAAAAGACCATTATAAGAAGAAAACATTCGTCAGTCTTGTCAATAACTCCCAAGACATCAATTTGGGCAATGCCATCTATGATGATCGAGTATTTAAAATTTTATACACCAACTATTTTCGAAAATCTTTCATGCTTTTCAAGCCTCTTACAATCACTTTGCTATAAATCAACTCTATCTTTTGGTATAATAAACTCAGGAAATTTCTACTAGAAAAGGACATTTTATGAAACTCATTTCTTGGAACATTGACTCTCTCAACGCTGCCTTAACCAGTGATTCTGCCCGCGCTAAGCTCTCTCAGGCTGTCCTTCAGACCTTGCAAGCAGAAAATGCGGATATTATAGCCATTCAGGAAACAAAGCTATCTGCTAAAGGTCCTACTAAAAAACATCTTGAAATTTTAGAAGAACTCTTCCCAGGCTATGAAAACACTTGGCGTTCGTCTCAAGAGCCAGCTCGCAAGGGCTATGCTGGAACCATGTTCCTTTACAAAAAAGAACTGACACCCATCGTGACCTTCCCAGAAATCGGCGCTCCGTCAACCATGGATGTTGAAGGCCGCATCATTAC
>NZ_CALHWC010000062.1 GCF_938036805.1 uncultured Streptococcus sp. | reverse complement strand
ATTGACTATGTCTACTGGGCCATGAAACCCTTCACTTGGGGAATTGACCGAGCGCTCAAGCTTTTTCATTTTGAAAGAAATGAAGTGGTCATGGTGGGCGACCAGCTCATGACGGATATTCGGGCAGCGCATCGGGCCGGGATTCGTTCGATTTTGGTCAAACCGCTGGTCGAGCACGACTCTATCAAGACTCAGATCAATCGGGCGCGTGAACGCCGCGTGCTCAAGAAAATCACTGAAAAATACGGTCCAATTCAATACAAAAAAGGAATTTAAGCATGGAAGAACTTCTCTGTATCGGCTGTGGAGCCACTATTCAGACAGAAGACAAGAGCCAGCTAGGCTACACGCCCCAGTCAGCTCTAGAAAAAGGCTTGGAGACAGGCGAACTCTATTGCCAGCGCTGTTTCCGCCTGCGCCATTATAATGAAATCAGCGATGTCCAGCTGACGGATGATGACTTTCTGCGGCTTCTGCATGAGGTTGGAGATAGTGACGCCTTGGTCGTCAATGTTGTTGATATTTTTGACTTTAATGGCTCGGTTATCCCCGGCTTGTCTCGCTTTGTTGCTGGAAATGATGTTCTCTTGGTAGGGAATAAAAAGGACATTCTGCCTAAGTCGGTCAAGGATAGCAAGGTGACTCAATGGCTGACGGAGCGGGCTCACGAAGAAGGCCTGCGTCCAGTTGATGTCATTTTGACTTCTGCTCAGAACAAGCAGGCCATTAAGGACTTGATTGACAAGATCGAGCATTGCCGCAAGGGACGTGATGCTTATGTAGTCGGCGTGACTAATGTAGGCAAGTCCACTTTGATTAACGCCATTATTCAGGAAATCACAGGCGATAAGGATATTATTACGACTTCGCGCTTCCCGGGAACAACTCTGGATAAAATCGAGATTCCTTTAGCGGACGGCAGTCATATCTATGATACACCGGGCATTATCCATCGTCACCAGATGGCTCACTATCTTTCTGCTAAGAATCTCAAATATGTCAGCCCCAAAAAGGAAATCAAACCCAAAACCTACCAGCTTAATCCAGAGCAAACCCTCTTTTTGGGTGGTTTAGGTCGTTTCGACTTTGTGGCAGGTGATAAGCAGGGCTTTACGGCTTATTTTGACAATGAGCTTAAGCTCCACCGGACCAAGTTAGAAGGTGCCAGCGACTTTTATGACAAGCATGTCGGCAGTCTCTTGGTGCCGCCAGTTGGCAAGGAAAAGGAAGAATTTCCAGCCTTGGTCAAGCATGAATTTACCATCAAGGACAAGAC
>NZ_CALHWC010000061.1 GCF_938036805.1 uncultured Streptococcus sp. | reverse complement strand
AGACATAGCTACCTGCTACGAAAATATTGGCGCCAGCTTCTCTAGCCATCTGAATTGTCTTATCATCAATCCCACCGTCAACTTCAATATCAAAGTTCAGCTGATTGGCCTCTCGCAGAGCGACCAGTTCACGAATCTTACCCATGGTTTCGGGCAGAAAAGCCTGGCCGCCAAATCCTGGATTGACTGTCATAACCAAGACCTGGTCCACTAGATTCAAGACATTTTTAATCGCTTCGACTGGGGTTCCTGGATTGATAACCACACTAGGCTTGACGCCTGCCGCACGAATCTTCTGCAGAGCTCCATGAATATGCGGCGTCGCTTCCACATGGATGCTGATAATATCTGCACCTGCTCGAGCAAATTCCTCAATATGATGCTCAGGATTGGACACCATGAGATGGCAATCAAAAACCATCTTGCTGTGGGGACGCATACTGGCCACAACCCCAGCCCCAAAGCTGATATTGGGTACAAAATGACCATCCATGACATCCAAATGGGCATACTCCGCTCCGCTAGCTTCTAGCTTTTTCAACTCAGTCTCAAAATTAGCATAATCCGCACTCAGAACAGAGGGAGCAATTTTAAATATTTTCATGATGGTTCCTTTCTTTATTTAGGAAGTTTTTTAGCTGTCTTTTTATAGGTTTCACGACGATTCTCGATTTCACTGAGAAATTGCAGGTAATTTTCAAAACGAAAAGCTGCAATTCGCTCGGCTTCTACGGCTGGTTTGACAGCACAAGCCGGCTCATGTGTATGGGTACAAGTGCGGAATTTGCAGTCCCGACTGATTTCGGCAATTTCTGGAAAGGCAGCGTTCAGGTCTTCTGCCTTGTCTACTTCATAGTCTAAGGAAGAAAAGCCCGGAGTGTCCGCAATTTTTCCGCCATTCAGGTTATAAAAGCTAACCGCCCGTGTCGTATGGCGCCCCCGCCCCAGACTTTCAGAAATTTCTCCTGTTTCTAATTGCAAGTCTGGTGCAATTTTATTGAGCAGAGTGGATTTTCCGACACCGGTCTGGCCCATGAAAACAGTGATTTTCCCTGTCAGAAGTGGCAGTAACTCCTCACTGGTTTTAACGACTTCATAGCCGATGGCCTGATAGGCTTGTACATATATATCCAAGCTTCGCTCATCTTCAAGCAGGTCTAACTTGCTGATGTAGATAATAGGATGGATCCGCTTGTGCTCCAAAAGCACCAAAAAACGATCTAAGAGGTTGGCATTGAAATCTGGCTCCCTGGCACTCATGATGACAACTGCCTGATCAATGTTGACAATGGGTGGCCGCACCAAACTATTTTTTCGCTCGGCGATTTTTAAAATGTAGCCTTCAGAATCCTTGTCCGCTGAAAATTCGACATGGTCACCAACATAAGGCGTTTGCCCTTTTTTTCGGAAATTCCCACGCGCTCTCGTCTGATACACCTGCCCATCTGACTCTACATAATAAAAGCCAGCCAAGGCTTTGATAATTATTCCTTGCAAGACTGCTCCTTTAAAGTTAATACAATTATTATATCAAAAAAACATATATTTGGCTTTTACTATTGGCATTTTCAAAAAATATGTTATAATAAAAAGCAAGCGGAGGTGGTGGAACGGCAGACACGCATGCTTCAGGCGCATGTGCCCGTACGGGTGTGAGGGTTCAAATCCCTTCCTCCGCATCGAACAGGAACTCTTGTCCAAGTTGACAAGAGTTTTTCTTTTGAAAAACTATGAAAGCTTCTTGGAATTTCTTTCAGAAAAACCAGCTCTTTTCAAAAAGGGCTGGTTTTTAAATCTTATAATCCTTGTTTCTTCAAGGCATCCGCCAGACGGGCAAAATCTGCCAAAGTCAAGGCTTCTCCCCTGACACTTGGAGACAATTCAGCTTGCTCTAAAGCAGCTGTTAATTTATCCTTGGTATCCTCTGACTTTCCAAAATGACTAGTCAGGTTGTTCCAGAGAGTTTTCCGACGGTGAACAAAACTAGCCTTGGAAACCTTGAAAAAGAATTTCTCGTTCTGGACCGCCACTGCTGGCTGGTCTCTGCGAACCATCTTGAGAATAGCCGAATCCACATTTGGCGCTGGCACAAAGACTGTCCGCGGCACAATGAAGGCAACCTTGGCCGTCATGTAATACTGGACCGCAATCGACAAACTGCCGTAAGCCTTAGTATTTGGCTGAGCCGAAATTCGATCCGCCACCTCTTTTTGCATCATCACGACAAACTCACTAAAAGGAATCCCGCTCTCAATCAAATGCATAAGAATCGGCGTTGTAATGTAGTAGGGAAGATTCGCCACTACCTTGATAGGCAGGTCTGGATTCTTAAACTCAGCTATGTACTGGGCTAAATCAACCTTAAGAATATCCTGATTGACTACGGTCACATTGTCATAATCGCGCAGAGTATCCGCCAAAATCGGAACCAGGCGATCATCGATCTCAAAGGCCATGACCTCTGCGGCACTTTCCGCTAAAAATTCTGTCAAAGCCCCAATACCAGGACCAATTTCAATGACATTGACATTTTTATCAATCTCGGCTGTATCCACAATCTTCTGGAGGATGTTGGTATCCGTCAGGAAATTCTGACCGAACGATTTTTTGAAAGTGAAACCGTGACGCTCCAGAATGGCACGGGTCACACTATAATCTGCAATTCTCATGTTTTCTCTTTTCTATTAAAATAAGCTTCAGGTGTAGAATGGTAAGCTCAAATTGGTTGTCACCATTCGCCCCTTCAATCATTGTCTTTAATAAGGCATCTGCTTGAAGCGTCTCTTTTGTTTTTGTAAAGTAGGCTCCCTGTTCCCCATTGATATTGCGAAGCTCCCATGCAACATCATTTCCTTGAACAAGAGGGAGATAACTATCCTCTTCAAGAAAAGCAAAGAAAGCTTCAACTGTCATTTCTTCAGACACTTTATATTCTGTCTTATGTGGAACAGTGTCATCTCCCGCACTAACAGAGATTCTGTCAACTAGGATCTTCATTTTTACCTCTTCTACTGCTTTGGAGTATCATTTAGCTCGGCGCTTATTTTTTCCATTTCTTTGAAAGACTCTTGGCTTATGTAACATCCCGCTTTTAGATACTGTGTTCCATTGACAATGTAGTCAAACATAGCAATCATATTTCCTGCCGGCTCAATCATTCCGTCCCATTCTTCATCAAAAACCATCTGCAGACGTTTCCAGTCTGTAAAGAGTGAGATAGCTTGTCGGCCTTCTTTTCCTTCTCGAACTGGTAAATCTAGACTAGCCCCTCTTTCTAATATTACTTCCTTAGCCTCGTCGCTCGCTTCAGGGAAATTCTCCCCTCTTCGCACCGGAATGAGGAATTTAGCCTTAGGTACCGCCTTTGATAAGAAACCATAATAAAGCCTGTCAACCAGCTGTTTGTCTTCTGTATCTGGCTCACCTAGCTGTCCAAGTAAAAGTAGCCATCTCACTACATCAGGATTCCTAACAGGCACTTGGATCCAAGGAAGATTAGAAAAATCAGGTTCTTCTACCAAGCTTTGAGCCTTGATGCACACATCATCGGAATTCATGATAATTCCTAGCGCACCATTAAGGTAAAAAGCGGAGCCCAAAAAGTTTTTAATAGCCTCCTTGTCCTCTGTATTTTCAATCCGTCTCACTTCGGTATTTGGCTGACTGTCAAACGTTTCTTTGTAATGATGGTACCAACGAGAAGTTGAGAGGTGAATCAAAGGATCTGTACACAGGTAGCCATCATCCCCTCTGTCATATGTCTTTGAAAACATATAAGGCTCTCCTGTTAATTGCGAATAAATTACATAGACCTCATCTGCTTCAAGTAACTTGTCTCTGACAACTTCCTCAAGGTAGGCAATTTTAGCCAGATTTTTTTGATATTCTTCTTCACTCCCATTTTGTCGATTTTCTCTACAATCCCATAAGAACAAACGCAAAATTTCAACACTGTCTTCTAAACTAGCTCGCAGATAGTCTTCATTGCTCATATCTCCATTCTGCATTTCCACAAAAGATGTATAGAGGGCATCTGTATAACTAGATAAAAGCTGGCGCTCATCTATATTGGACGTGTAGAGAACACTCCCCTTTTTAAGTCGACCTGCGATTTCAGATGCAGCTACAACAATATGGGCAAGGGGCTCGTCTGTCAAGAAGTTAGAATCTTCTTTTCCATTGCTTAATTTTTCAACCGTCAGCACGCCAAAAGACTCAAAGCTTTCACCAGGATTACATACTTGTAGACGGTCGCCTAACTTTAAGTTTCCTTTCAATCGGCCCAAGATCAGTACCTGATCGGATTTTCCAAGCGTAAAAAAGTCAAACACTCCCAAAGAGGCGCTTGTTTCTTTTACAACTTCTTTTGTTGCTTCTATTTTTCCTTTTTTCTTCCCAAAATTAAACCAAGCCAATGCTATTCTCCTTATAGACTCTATTTTATAATTCTTTATGCGTTATCCTTTACGTAGGTCATTTGCCCTAGCAAGGTGTAAAGTTTTTTCTGCCCTTCTTCCTCGTAAGCAAATGCATTGGCCTTAACTTCTTTGCATTTCTCGTCATACAAAAATCCCTCATAGCCATCTTCTGTAGATAAGGCTGTATAGACTTTTGCCATTTCTTCAGGACTCATCGAAAATCTTGACTTAATTTTATACAGATTTTTCAAAAAAGTGCTAAGGTGATCATAGCGGCGCATATCTACTTTGACATTGGTCACACGGATTGCCTGAACCTTGATACCTTTCCACTGTTTCCGCATATAAAGCGACAGCATCAACAAGGCCAGCTTATTTTGATAATAAGTCTTAGCAGAGCTGTAATGTTTTTGACCAGATAAATTTTCAAAATCAAGCTTCATGAAAGGATAAAGCACCAGCCCTTGGGAAGAAATATTAACAATCCGACCACTTTCTGACTGTTCCAACAAGCCCTTCAACAAGATAGAAAGTAAAAAGGGAGCGCCCACATTGGTCGCAAATTGCTTTTCCAATCCGTCTTTGGTAAGAATCGGCTTTTTGACCGATAAATCAAAATCAGCCGCATTGTTAATTAAAACATCTAAAGTCTCTTCTTTTTGGATATACTGTTCTACCGCTTTCCTGACACTCTTCATCTCAGATAAATCAACCAAGATATAATCTACATGCGGATTTCCTGTTTGTTGACGGATTTTTTCACAGGCTTGCTCAGCTGCTTCTTTTCGCCGGCAAAATAGGGTCACTGACCACCCCTTTTCAGCTAACTGTTTAGCAGCCTGGTAGCCAATACCGCTATTGCCGCCCGTAATAATTACTTTTTTCATTTCTGACTCTGTTAGACCGAATATTTGAGCATGGTTTCTTCCACTTCCGCCAAAGTCACGCCAAACAATTCCAAGCGTTTAAGCAGCTGCTTGCCGTTAGAATAGCCGATGCGGAGCTCTTCGCCTAGATACTCTCGACGCTGACGGCTGTCGCTTCCCATGAGAAGGCCTAGCCGCATGAGGTCATTCTTTGTCACATCAAAATCACTGCTTGACTCAAAATGGCTGGTTACTCCAGCGAGGGCTATCTTTAAGTCTTCAAAACTCGCATGCTCAATGCCTAGCGAGCGCCCTTTGGTCTTAGACTTGGGAGCTGCTTCGTCACGCTTGAGAAAGGCATGTTGGACAGCGGGAATTTCCGTCATGATCAGACGGCGAATCCGCTCGCCATTGAAGTCAGGATCTGTAAAAACAATGACTCCATGCAAGTTCTGCAGGCGGCGAATCCGCTCGATATCTGCATCGCTAATGGCAGAACCTCTAGTTTCATAGGTCTCAACATCAAAATAGCGCTTGAGATTGGCTGTGTCATCACGCCCTTCCACAACGACCACTTGAGGGATTTTCATCTTCTCAGTCAAGCCCAAACACCTTCTTTGCATTTTCATAGGTCGCCTGCGCTACTTCTTCGACAGTCAGCCCACGAAGTTCTGCAATTTTCTCTACAACATAGCGGGTATAGGCTGTTTTGTTTTCTCGGCCGCGTTTGGGAACAGGCGCCAAGTAAGGTGCATCCGTCTCGACGAGGATTTTGTCCAAAGGCAGATTCTGTGCAGCTTCTTGAATATCCGTCGCTTTCTTAAAGGTGACAACTCCAGAAAAGGAAATCATCATCCCCAGCTCGATAAAGCGCTCTGCCATTTCCAAAGAACCCGAATAAGAGTGCATGATACCGCCACGAGGGCCTACACCCTCACTCTTGATAAGCTCATAGGTGTCCTCTAAAGCGTCGCGCGTGTGGACGACAAAGGGCAGATCTAACTCTTTGGACAGCTGGATTTGTCGGCGAAATACTCGCTCTTGCACTTCCTTGGACGCTGTCATCCAGTGATAATCCAGACCAATCTCGCCCAGAGCCACCACTTTTGGATGAGCAAGCTTGTCCAGCAGATAGACTTCCACTGCCTCATCATAAGTCCCAGCCTCAGTCGGATGCCAGCCAATCGTAGCGTAAATCTGCTCATAATTGTCTGCCAACTCCAAGGCGCGCTCAATGGTCGTCCGGTCAAAACCGACAACATTCATATTGCTGACATCCATTTTTGCAGCTAGCTGGAGCTCCTCTGCCTCTCGCCCGGCAAATTCTTCCACATTTAAATGCGTGTGTGTATCAAAAATTTTCATGCTTTACTTCCTTGTATTTCCTGCCTTTCATTATACCAAAAAAGTCAGTTAAAGGGGCAAGAGCTTTACTTTCTCTCCATCTATTCCAGCGGGTATTTATTATTTTTTCAACGCCTATAAAAAATAATTTTACTGTTTTTTGATAATTTTTTATTATTTTTCGATATTTTGTTATTGATTATCGATATATTTTGTGTTATAGTAAATAAAAATAGAAATTATTTGGAGGAATCCATGTCAAAGACAAGACAAAAAACAGCTGAAGATATAAGCATTGTGCTTACAAAAATCAGCCTCAGCATTTTATTTATTGCTTCCATTGTCCTGATAGCCATCGGGCCTTGGGTAGTCAGCCTAGTCATCGAATTTCCCTCACCTTTCTTTCAGGGAGAAAGTCGCTATTGGATATTGTTGCTTCTAGGCTATGTCTTGGGCTGTCTGGCTCTGACCTGTATCGTACATCTCTATCGGCTCCTCAGCCGCATCGGGAAAAATCAGGTCTTTATCAGACAGAATGTACAGTATATGCGCTATCTGGGCTGGGAAGTCGGAATGGTCGCCCTCATTTCTTTCTTTATGGGCTTGACAGTCTATATGCCCATGCTCCTCGTAGCCGTTTCTTGCTGCATTTTAACCTTGATTATTCGGGTTATCCGCAATGCTTTTGGCAAGGCAATTGAGCTACAAGAAGAAGTAGACTACACGATTTAGGAGGGACTATGATTCAGATAAATTTAGACCTTGTCATGGCTCAAAAACGGATTAGTGCTGGGCGCTTAGCAGAATTGATTGACCTCACCCCTGCCAACTTGTCCATCTTGAAAAATAACCGAGCCAAGGCAATACGTTTTTCAACACTTAATGCCCTTTGTCGGGAATTGGACTGCCAACCCGGCGATATTCTTGAATATATCACAGATGAAACTGAGGAGGAATAATCATGGAAACACCATTACAAGAACAAAGGACGGGGCAACCCTACCTTCCTTTTGAAAAAGGCGAAGAGCGAAAAAGCATCTTCTCAGCTTTAAACATAAAGGAACTGAAGAATTTTAGAATCAGCTCTCTCATTCTCTATTTTTTAGCCTACTTTTATACAGTTGCCATTGACGGCAACAAGAGCATTTACTTTTTTCCTATTGCGATTGGTTTGATTAGCCTGACCGAGTGGTTATTAAGAAAAACGCCGACAAGCTTGCCTCAAATCGAAAAGGAGGCCTCTGCCGGGCTCGAGTCCAATCTTTTCCTGATTCTCAGCCTGACTCAGGCACTGGCTCTCAGTATCTGGGGTTTTCACCCGCAATTAGAGATTTTTCAAGCTTTGACTCTCCACATCTCCTTTTCTTTTTATATCCTATCGAGGACCGGTTGGCTCAATCAAGGTCGCTTGGGGATCATGGTTTGGTACGATAGCATTCAGGCCTTTGTCATTCTACCTTTTAGAAACTTTTTCGCCGGTCTTCAGGTCTTTGCTCTGAGAGACAAGATTTCAGATACAACTACCGAAGACAGCGATTCTTCTAAAAAAGCAGTCCAAAGTACGATGATAGCAAGTAGCCTTCTTATTGCTGGTATGCTTGTCTTCTTCGTTTGGTCACAACTCAGCCAAGTCTCTGATCGATTTGCTCTTTTCTTTAGTGATACAGCTGATGCCTTGCATCTTTTCTTTGACTTGATTTTTGCTAATCTTGATACAGATGCCATCGCTCTTCGCCTCTTTTTGGCCCTACCTATCGGCCTTTATCTCTACAGTCTGATTGTTGGTGGCTTATTGAATCAAAAAAATATCAAAGTTACCTACCAAAGCTTCCAAAATAAAATTCAGCCACTGCGGATGTTCCCTGCTTTTACAGCCTATATCATCATCGGTAGTCTCTGCCTGACCTACGCTCTCTTTTTCCTCGTTGGTTTAGGAGAATTAAGCGAACTCCTTAGTGCTGGCACTAGCCTCCAAACCATTTCTCCACAAAATGCCTCAACCGTTGCTGTTGCTGGCTTCTGGCAACTCGTTCGTGTATCACTTCTAAATTTCGCTGTGCTAGCCGCCTTTTATTTGCTGGCTCAAAAACCTCTCTGGGACCAGAAAGGTACTCGTCTAGCCAGCACTATCCTCTTTATTTTCGCCTTTTTGCTGGCCTTGCTTGCTGGCTGGAAACTCTTTGGTATCTATATCTATCTTTATGGTCCAACACCATTGCGCCTGATTTCAGCCTGGTTTATCCTCGTTCTACTGGTCTGGTGTATTCTGACTCTGATTCGTTTCTACAAGCCCATCCAAGCGATCCGAATCGGTATCTTCTACGCCCTTATTAGTTTCACGCTACTTTGCTATCTCTATCCCCTGCTCTTAGCTGCTTGATAGAAAGCGTACTTACATTCCAAATAATCATCAAAAGAGGCTGGGACAAAAGTCCGACCTCAAATATAAAAAGCGAACAAAACTAGTTTTCTGGTAATCAGAATTCTGCTTTGTTCGCTTTTCGCATTTAATTATAGATTTGAAGGGCTTAATAATTAAGATTTTTAAAAATTGAAATCTTTTTGTCCCAAACTCCTCAATTGTCTTTGGATTGTCGAGCAAGACGCAGTGGTTGAGTAGGCTCTATTACGCTGATTTCATCAGCTTTTACAGCCCTACTCAACTGTGCGGAGGTGGGACGACGAAATCGAATTCTAACGAATTACCGATTTCTGTCCCACTCTCTTTTCTTTTATTCAAACTAGCTAATAAATACGCGAGAAACCTCCTAGACTAGCCCGTTTACCTTCCATTTCATGTAAAGTTCCTATTCTGCACGGACTCTTTCATAGCAATACTAGCCACCCTTAAACCATAGAAGCCTATTTTATCAAGAGCAATAGAAAAACCAGCGGTCTCGAGTCTCCACTGGTTTCTTTATGGTAATCGTTTGGATTATGCAGCCAAAACTTTGCGCCCTTTACGACGACGAGCTGCCAATACGCGACGACCGTTTTTAGTTGACATACGGTTACGGAATCCGTGTTTGCGCGCACGACGAAGTTTACTTGGTTGATAAGTACGTTTCACGATGAATACCTCCTCATAGATTTTGTATTCGTTTAGCCGGCTATAAAGTGATCAGTTACTAAACATACTTTACTATTCTATCGGATTCTCTCCTGTTTGTCAATAGTATTGAAAGAATTGTTTCTTTTTGGAAGCGAAATCATTCAAATCGTGTCGCTTCATAGAAGGGAATCAAGGCTGTCATAGCCTGCTCAAGCTCCGACAGAACTTGTTGCTTGCTCGTAGCCTCGGAAAGATTGACATCATATTTGATTAAAACCTTGCGGACTAATCCTGTAGCCACCTGCTGGCTTAGATACTGTCTATTTACCTCCGTAGCTTCGAAGCGTTGACTCACACCATCTATCTGGGCAAAATAGTAAGCTGGCGGTTGAATAGGCAGATTCAGTACCCGATTTTGCTTGCTGAGACTGTGCTCGTCTTTCTTGCGCTCCATGAAGCTCACCTCTAGCGAGACCCCAAAATCTTCTGCAGTCCCATACAAGCGCAGGGCGAACATAGGCTCTGTGATGTCCCCATAGCCTTTTAGATAATTCCAAAAATGTGGGCGTAAAATCTGAGCCTGATTCAGCCAATTGCTGGTCCGCTCCAGACTCAGCTTGGGATAGAGAGCCTGAAAGTCTCGGACCAAGTTCGCAAACTCCTGCCGAGCGGCCTGACCTCTAGCTTTCAAATCCAACATTGTCTCTCGCAGTTCTCCTGCCTTGTCTGGTGAAATGTATTTACTTCCTTGAACAGTCAAAAACGACTCAATAGCTGGAAAAAGTGACATAGAATTTTCTCCTTTCTGTATCTAAAAACCAGCTGAGCAGCTGGTTAAGATTTATTCCGAATCAATATCTACAACAACGTAGCGGTTAGGCTCATCGCCTTCTGAATAGCTAGTCACACCATCAATTCTTGAGATAATTCGGTGGATGATTTTACGCTCACTATTGGACATAGGATCCGTATGCTGGCTGCGACGGTCCTCTAGAGCACGCTGAGCCAATTTTTGCGCATAGCTTTGCAAAACTTCTGCCCGATGCTCCACATAGTCATTTACATTGATAGAAATGTAGAAACTCTTAGAATATTGATTGTAAAGATAATTCTGAGCCAACAGCTGCAAGGCTTTCAAGACTTTACCGTGGTAACCAATCACGCGCCCTGGCTCATTCGTATCGATTTGCATATTGATTGTCCGGCGATTGTGGCTACTAGAAAGAGTCGCTTCAACATCCATTTCATCCACAATCTTTTGCACATATGTGGTCACACTTGCGACAACTTCTTCAATATCACAATCATCCTCAACCTGGATACCCAAGTCAAAGAAGGACGACTCAGCTGGCTCTTGCTGACTAGGTGCCACTTCTGCTAAAGAGCTATCTTCCTCTGAGTCTTTCTGAGTCTGTGCTTCATCAACCGCTTGACTGGTCTTTAAGAAATCAATTGCACCTGTTTCTTCCAGAATGGTACTGGCGTCTTTATCGTTTTTAAGAATTTCAGCCTTGATTTTTTCTGAAACAGCTTCACCTTCGCCTTCGGCCTTTTTGATAGCTGTCACCACTCGCCCTAAGTCGACTGTTGCTTCACTAACACTCTGTACCGGCTCGTTTTGTGCATTGATTTCCTCAGGAACTCCTTTTACCGCCTGTTGGTTAGCCTTGGCCACAGTCGTTTCAGCAATCGGCTCCACATCTACCTGCGCAGGTTTCTTGCCAAATAAACCGAGAAAACCTTTCTTTTCACGCGAAACAACAGTAATATGTGCTCTCATTCGTGGGATATCCAGCGTTTTTAGTCCATTTTGAATCGCTTCTTCAACACTTGCTCCTGTAAAAATAACCATCTGCAAGAGTCCTCCTTTTTACTTTTTCTTTTTCTGTGCTTTTTGAAGGGCACGTTTTTTCTTCATTTCCAATTGGCGCTCCGCCTTTGCCTTCGCTTCACGTTCAGCAATGATCTTAAAAGGATTGCTCAAAAGCAAGGTCTGACCAACTTGATAGGCGTTGGAGACTGTCCAGTAAAGAGCAACCCCGCTGGCTGCATACACCGCAAAGAAGAAAATCAATACTGGCATCAGGTAGGTCATCACTGCTGTTCCACCATTTTTTTCTGGCAAGGCTTTATTGGATAGCCAAGTGCTAAAGAAAGTAAAGAGAGCAGCGAGAATAGGTAGGATAAAGGTCGGATCTGTTGTTCCTAGATTAAGCCAGAGGAAGTGACCTGTTTTTAGAAATTCAACTCGTGTCAGAGCTTGAAAAAGTGCCACAAGCACTGGCATTTGGATAAAGAGCGGAAGGAATGCAGCATAGGGATTGACTCCCATTTCTTTATAAAGCTTGCTGGTTTCCTCTGCCAAAGCTGCTCTGCTATCCATATCTTTGCCCGGATATTTTTCCTGAAGCTTCTTGATATGAGGCTGAACTTCCTGCATCTTTCTGGATGAGGTCGTCTGAAATTGAAAGACTGGCAACAAGACTGTCCGAATAATCAACGTAAAGAGAATAATCCCAATCCCTGTACTTCCATTGAAGGACAAGAATTGAATCATCTCCGCAAAGAAATAAACTAATTTCTCCCAAAAATCACTTGAATTAGCGGTCACTTCGCTGGTGCCACAAGCCGTCAGAATGAGCAGCGAAGCCGCTAAAAGAAATCCTATTTTACTCTTCTTTTTCACAAACAAATCCTTCCTGATAAATTTTTGCAACTTTCAAGACATGCAATAAATTTTGTTCCACTTGGTGGTAGTCCAAAGTTTCAACTCCCTTGCGGGCAATAACAACAAAGTCATCCTTGGTCAAATCTGCCCGATGCTGAATCAAGACATGACGAATCTTTCTTTTGATACTATTGCGGACAACTGCATTGCCCAGCTTTTTACTGACTGAAATCCCCACTCGAAAATGGCGCTGATCTTTTTCTAATTTATAAATGACAAACTTTCGATTGGCAAAATTCTGCCCAGCTTTAAAAATCGCCTTGAAATCTTTTTCGCTCTTGACGCGATAGTTTTTTCTCAAAACTCAACTCCATCCACCAAAATTAACTCTATTATACCATATTTTCCCAAAAAGCCAATAAGGGCTAGGGTTGCAATGCGAGCCCTCTTTTTGAATAGTTTTACCGAATGAAAGAAGTAGTTTGGAGAGAAGAAACCAGCCGCTCAGCTCCAAAAAAGAGTCTGGGACAAAAGTCCTAGCCTCTCAATTGTCTTTGGATTGTCGAGCAAGACGCAGTGGTTGAGTGGGCTCTACTACGCTGATTTCATCAGTTTTTACAGCCCTACTCAACTGTGCGGAGGTGGGACGACGAAATCGAATTCTAACGAATTACCGATTTCTGTCCCACTCTCATTTTACACGGTAAAAAACGTCTGGGTGCTCTGAGATGCCTTGGGCAATAATGAAGCGATCTCGATTGCTATCAGTCGGATCCTGCCCGCTAACAGTCTCTCCCGCTGGCAGCTTTTTCCCAGCGGGAATAATAGACAAGGCAGCACCTGTGAGATTATGCCAACGAATGCTTGTACGATAAATTCCATTTTCATCCATACCAGCGTAACCGAGCTCCAACTTAGCAACATCTGATACAAGTCCCTTGGCATCAAATGTATAAGTAACGCCATTGGCATCCTGCCAAGTACCAGCCATGCTAGAAAAGTCCCCAGAAGCAATGGCCTGCATATTTAAACTAGAGGTAGCGGCAGGTTCTCTTTCCTCCTTGCTTTCTGACTTAGCAGAAGACTCCTTAGTTGCTGGCTCCGAAGGTTCTTGACTGTTTTCCTGACCGCTAGAAATAGAAGTGTCCGAACTAGTTGTTTCAGTAGACAGCTCTGTCGAACTTTTGCTCGTCTCAGACTTTTTGGAAGAAGCTGAGCTGGTCGAGGTCGAGCTAACTTTGGAACTGCTAGAAGGCGATGTCGGTTTTTCTTTCTTTTGGCCGCAGGCCACTAACACAGACGATGCCACCAGAGTTCCAGCCAAGAGAATCATCCATTTTTTCATCTTTAGCACCTCGCAATATTTTCCTGTTCTTGTAACATTATTGTAACATAAATACAGCTTTTTAGAAAGCAAAAGGCTGGGACAAAAGTCCTAGCCTCTCAATTGTATTTGGATTGTCGAGCAAGACGCAGTGGTTGAGTGGGCTCTACTAGGCTGATTCCATCAGCTTTTACAGCCCTACTCAACTGTGCGGAGGTGGGACGACGAAATCGAATTCTAACGAATGACCGATTTCTGTCCCACTCTCATCTTATTGAATTTTTTTCAACATATTGTCGATATGCTGGATAGATTTTTCGCGGCCTAATAGATAGATGGTATCTGGCAATTCTGGACCGTGCATTTCGCCAGAAACAGCGATACGGATTGGCATGAAGAGGTTCTTGCCCTTGATACCTGTCTCTTTTTGGACGGCTTTGATTTGTGGGAAGATATTTTCTGTCACAAATTCTTCATCCGTCATTGCTTCCAGTTTCGCTTTGAAGGCTTCTAGAACAACAGGAACGGTTTCTCCTGCCATGACCTCGCGCTCAGCGTCTGTCAATTCTGGGAAATCTGAGAAGAAAAGATCTGTCAGAGGAACAATCTCATCTACTGATTTCATTTGTGGTTTGTAGAGTTCAACCAATTTCTCAGCCTTGTCGGTCAAGCGTCCTGCTTCTTCCAAGAATGGTTTTGCCATTTCAAAGATTGTTTCAAAATCCGCATTCTTGATGTACTCATTGCTCATCCAGTCCATCTTTTTCTGGTCAAAGGCCGCTGGAGATTTGCTGAGGCGGTTTTCATCAAAGAGTTTGATGAGTTCTTCACGAGAGAAGATTTCATGCTCGCCACCAGGATTCCAACCGAGAAGAGCGATAAAGTTAAAGACTGCTTCTGGTAAATAACCCTTTTTACGGTAGTCTTCGATAAACTGAAGGGTGTTGGTATCGCGCTTAGACAATTTTTTACCCGTTTCAGAGTTGATAATCAAAGTCATATGACCGAACTCTGGAGCTTCCCAACCAAGCGCCTCATAAACCATGAGCTGTTTTGGAGTATTGGCAATATGGTCGTCTCCACGGATAACGTGAGAGATTTGCATATCGTGGTCATCGATGACAACAGCAAAGTTGTAAGTTGGATAGCCGTCTTTCTTTTGGATCACCCAATCGCCACCGATATTTCCGCCTTCAAACTCAATTTCGCCCTTGACCATGTCCGTCCACTTGTAGATACCAGCTTCATTGACAGCCAGACGAACCGTTGGAATGATGCCTGCTGCTTCACGTTCTGCGATGTAAGCTGCTTTTTCATCTTCGCTCATGCCAAGATATTCATTGATGTAGCGTGGTGTTTCACCTGCTGCTTCTTGACGTTCGCGCTCAGCAGCCAATTCTTCTTCTGTAACGTAAGATTTGTAGGCTTTTCCTTCTGCTAGCAATTGGTCAATGTATTTTTGATACAATTCCAAACGCTCTGATTGGCGGTAGTTTTCATGTGTTTCAGGGCTTTCATCCCAATCCATGCCCAACCAACGAAGGTTTTCAAGCTGTGAACGCTCACCATCTTCGACATGGCGCTTGCGGTCAGTATCTTCAATACGGATAATAAAAGTTCCGCCATGATGACAAGCATAAAGGTAGTTAAAGAGCGCCGTCCGCGCATTTCCGATGTGTAATAGTCCTGTTGGACTTGGTGCATAACGCACTCGAATATCTTTTGTCAATTTTCGATCTCCTATTTGGGAATAGCAGGAATATCTTGCCCCTGCTTTCGTATTCAAACGTTATTATTATATCACATTCTCGATCCAGAATCCGCTGAATCGCATGATTTTTTAAGACAGTCTTTCTTCGAGGACAAAGTCAATTGGCAGCCAAGCTAAAACCTGCTCCATCTGCTTTTCCCAGTAGTACCATTCATGCGTACCCGGGCTATGGCTGTAGGTGATATCCATGCCTAATTCTCGCAGATTTTTCACAGCCACCTGATTGGCCTCGTAGAGAAAATCCTCTTCACCGCACCATGCCCAAAGCTTAGTCTTTTTATCAGATTGCTTGGCTATGCTCTCCAGCGAATGAGGACTGCTGGTCCAGTCTTTATAGTCTCCAAAAATCCCTCGCCAGTAGGCTGGTGTTGCTATTTCAACATCATCTGGATGACTATCAAGAAAACTCAAAGCGCCAGAAAGACTAGCCGCGTATGAAAAGCGGTTAGAC
>NZ_CALHWC010000060.1 GCF_938036805.1 uncultured Streptococcus sp. | reverse complement strand
TATCATTCGACGCTGAAAAATTGGAAGGTTCATTGACTCGCTTGCCAGAACGCGATGAAATCAACCCAGAAATCAACGAAGCACTTGTCGTTGAATTCTACAACAAAATGCTTTAATTTCTATTGGAAATTTATTCAGAAGCCGTTTTCGGCTTCTTTTTTATTCGATTAACAAAAAGAGACTGGGACAAAATTTCCCAGTCTTTATTAGTTGTTGAGTTTTATAGCATCTTTAAAAGAAGATTAGCCATTTGTTCAGGGCTTTCCTTACTGCCTCGGGCGATCCACATTTGGTAGACGCCAAAGAAAGCATTAACGAGGTAGACGATGCCGTATTCCTTTTCGATTTGATTGAAAGCTTTGTTTCGAAACCGTTCTTGTAGGATTTGGGAAAGCAAGGATTGGAGCTTATGGCGCAGGAAATTTTGGATTTCTCTAGTACCGTTTTCCGTCAAGAGGGCAGCCAGAAGAGGCTCTTGGGTCAAGAACTGAAAGACCTCTGTGATAGCGACTGCAACATCTTCACGATTGTGCTCAAAGATGTATTCTAGTTGATGAAAGAGCCCTTGCTGATAGCGCTCAATCATATCATATTTATCTTTGTAGTGGGTATAAAAGCTACTGCGACTGATGCCAGCAGCTCGGGCCAATTCGACTGTTGTGATGTGGTCAAAAGACTCTTTCTGCAATAATTCAACCATGGCCTTCTCAATGATGGCCTTGGTTTTTTTACGTTTATTACTTTCTGTCATTTTAATCTTTCCTTTATGATTGAATTGTACAAAATTAGACAAGGTGTACAAAAATAAAGTTTTCTGCTTGCCTTAATTTTTTTATTGTGTATAATCTATTATATCAAATTTTTAGACATTGTGTATAAAAAAGGAGAAAAGATGTTCAAAGAATGGAAAGCGATCTTCAAAAAACCGAAGATTATTGTGGTCATGCTGGGGGTTGCCTTGATTCCAGCCTTGTATAATGTGATTTTTTTGAGCTCTATGTGGGATCCATATGGCAAACTTTCTGATTTGCCAGTAGCGGTGGTCAATCAGGACCAGAAGGCGAGCTTGTATGGACAAGACTTGTCCATTGGGTCAGATATGGTTCAAGATATGAAGAAAAATGCAGCGCTAGATTTTCATTTTGTGGATGAGAGTCAGGCAGAGAAGGGACTGGAAAAGGGCGACTATTACATGGTGGTGACTCTTCCCAAGGATCTATCAGCCAATGCGGCTAGTATCTTGAGCAATCAGCCTAAGCAGGTCACGATTAATTATCAAACATCCAGTGGCCATAGTTTTATCGCTAGTAAAATGAGCGATTCTGCCATGACTTCGATGAAGCAGTCGGTCAGTCAGAAGATCACGAACAGCTATGTGACAAGCCTTTTTGCGAGCATGGACAAGCTAAAAGGTGGACTTGGAACAGCCGCAGATGGGACAGCTAAATTGGCCGAAGGCAGTCAGGAATTGGCAAACGGCAGCAAAAAACTGTCTACTAACTTGGAAAGTCTAGCTCAGTCCAGCCTAACCTTCTCAGATGGAGCCACAGCGCTGTCAACTGGTCTGGTAGCATACACAAATGGAGTGGCTCAGATCAATGCCGGCTTGCCGACTTTTACTAGCAAGATGACGGAATATACAGATGGAGTTGGGCAGCTTTCAGCTGGTGCCAGTCAATTAACCGTTCAGTCACAAACATTACTGAATGGAACTAACCAACTGACGGGCAATTCACAGGAATTAGTCGCTGGTGTGGAGCGTCTAAATAGTGGTTTGGCAGAACTGCAATCATCCGTTAATAGCAGTGTTACTGCTAATCAAGAAAAGGTTGCTCAGTTGACGGCGGGTCTAGATCAGCTCAATACAGCTATTCAGAATGCCACATCGGGAACGAGCTTGCCAACGGAAACAATTGCGGCTTCTCTCACGACGATTGCGACCAATGCCCAGTCTTTGGCAAGTAGTGCGCAAAGTGATCGGGCGGCAGCCGTGGCCGCTTTAGAAGGCACAGCTGCTTACCAGAAACTCTCTGCCAGTGAGCAAGAAGAACTAAAAGCAGCTCTAGCAGGTGGTACGGATTCTAGCAGCAGTGCGGCGGCAGCCATTGTACAGGAAGTTCAAGCTATCCAAACGAATCTGCAAGGACTGCAAACGGCTAGCAGTCAGGCAAGTCAGCTGTCAGCCGCAGCCAATCAAGTCCTGCCAGGTGCTTCAGCTATGATTAGTGGCCTCTACGGCGGTCTAGGTCAGGTAAATGAAGCTCTGTCCTCTGCCAGCACTGGTTCAGCGACCCTTTCTCAAGGCATTACGGCTTATACAGGCGGCCTTTCTCAAGTAGCTCAGGGAGTAGCGGCATATACTGCAGGGGTTGATCAGCTTTCTCAAGGAGCGGCTAATCTAGCGAGCCATAATGACCAAGTGACTTCAGGAATTGGTCAAATCAGCTCAGGCCTCTCTCAATTAAATGATAAATCCTCAACTTTGGTCACAGGGATGCAAACATTATCTACGGGTGCCACTCAAATGGCGGATGGTTCTCAGCAGTTAGCGACTGGTGGTCTCACCTTAAACAGTGGGCTGGGAGATTTATCAATCGGTGCTCAGACTCTAAATACAGGCTTGACGGATGCCAAGGGTCAATTGTCCGAGCTTTCAGTGACAGAGGACAATGCAGCTGCCTTGGCTGGTCCTGTCGAGCTGAAAAAGACAGATAAAGATCAGGTTGGTAAAAATGGTGTTGGTATGGCTCCCTACATGATTTCTGTTGCTCTTTTTGTAGCAGCGATTTCGACCAATGTTATTTTCGGCACGCTCCCTTCTGGTCAAGTTCCAGCTTCTCGCAAAGCTTGGCTCAAGGCTCGTCTGGAGGTCAATGGTTTGATTTCTGTTTTGGCTGGCATCTTGGTTTATGGAGCGGTTCATTTGATTGGTCTTGAGGCCAACTATGAATGGACGACGCTGGCCTTGACTGTTTTAGCCAGCATGACCTTTATGGCGGTTGTGACAACTCTGGTCACTTGGGATAGTAAGGTCGGGGCCTTTATCTCCTTGATCCTCTTGCTCCTGCAGTTGGCTTCCAGCGCTGGTACTTATCCGCTGCCTCTGACGGCGGAAATCTTCCAAAAACTCAATCCAATCTTGCCGATGAGCTATGCGGTGTCAGGACTGCGGGAAACGATCTCGATGAATGGTCAAATCGGTGGCCAACTAGCCTTCTTGACCACGACTTTACTGCTTTTCATGGCCTTAGGAACAATAGCCTATCGTCCTGATAAGAAAGAAATCATTTAAGATAGAGAAGAGTGCAGATTATTTTCTCTTCGAAAGGAATAACTTGGTTTTGTGAACAGAACCAAGTTTTTTTGTTTCACGTGAAACAGTCGTGAAACAGCAGAGAATTTTATTGTATAGATTTTCTCCACAAGTCTATTTTATTCGGTATGAAAATATGAATGTTTTGTTTTCTTTAAGTTTTCTTTAGCCTTCCTTTAAGTTTTCATCCGTAAAATGGCTCTAGTTACAAGAAAGACAGGGGGAGAATCCATGGCTAAAAAAACATTTAAAGATAAATTTCAACGATTTGAAACCAAATACATTATTTCCAAAGAAACTTTGGCCGATTTATTGACCGAGTTTGAAGGCCATCTGGTGGAGAATGAGCATGCTTATTCGACCATCAACAATCTTTACTACGACACCCCGACCTATCAAATGATTCGTGAGTCTTTAGAAAAGCCCTATTTTAAAGAAAAATTGCGCGTGCGGACTTACGATGAACATCCGAAAGAAGACAGTCAAGTCTTTTTGGAAATCAAGAAAAAAGTGCGTAAGATTGTCTACAAACGCCGCATTTCGACAGATCTAGTGGCTGCCGAGGCTTACTTGGAGGGCGATCACAGTAAGATTGAAGATTGTCAGATTCGTGAGGAAATCGACTGGCTGAGTCAGCGCTACGGTGGCCTGCGGCCTATGATGTATATCTACTACAATCGTTATTCCATGAAAGGGATTGAGGATCCCAATGTTCGAATTACCATTGACCACGATTTGACCTACCGGAACTATGATTTGAGCCTCTTGCATGGTCATTACGGAGAAAATCTTCTGCCGCATCATCATGTGATTATGGAAGTCAAGGTGCCAGGAGCCTATCCGCTCTGGCTGAGTGAGATTTTGGATCGCCATCAGGTCTTTCCAAGTTCCTTTTCCAAATACGGGGTTGCTTACAAGAAAACGACAGACTATAAAGGAGTTGTAAATCATGCTTAGTCACTTATTTTATGATATTTTTACCGATACGGCCGTAGATCCGGCTATGATGATGCTGGCAATCGGAGTGTCCTTGCTTTTGGGCTTGGTCGTTGCCAAGGTTTACCAGTTTAAGACGGTTTACAGCAAATCCTTTGTGATGAGTTTGGCGCTTTTGCCGACCTTGATTGCAATTGTCATCTTCTTGGTCAATGGAAGTCTGGGAGCAGGGGTTGCCGTCATGGGGGCCTTCAGCTTGATTCGTTTCCGTTCCGCACCGGGAGGGGCCAAGGAGTTGGTGTCCATTTTCCTAGTTATGACAATCGGGATTGCCATCGGAATGGGCTATCTGGTCTTTGCGACCGTCTTTACCCTCATCATGTCGCTTGCCATGCTGCTGCTTGAGGTGGTTAATTTTGGTCAGATGAAGCATTCCATGCGCCAGCTGACTGTCGTCATACCAGAAAGTCTGGACTATGAAAGCATTTTTGATGATATTTTTAACAAAGCTGCAAATCATATTGAGCTAGCCAATGTCAAAACCTCTGATATGGGGAGCTTGTTCAAGCTTAAATACATTATTCAGCTGAATGGTCGAATGACCGAAAAAGAACTCATCGATGCCCTGCGCACGCGCAATGGAAATTTAGAGATTGCCATCAGCCGCTACATTACGAAAGAAAATGAATTATAATATCTAGAAAGAGGTCAATCATGAAAACAGGCAAGAAAAAAATAGTTCAGAAAATAAAACTAATGGTGCCTCTAGCGCTAATGAGTGTCACCTTGGGAGCTTGCAGCTTGACCAACCAGTCCAGCACTCCTACGAGTGCTAGTGCCACGACCACTCAAACGGCTAGCAGTACGACAAAGACAGATACATCTAGCTATTTCACGGATCGTGATCAGGATGCTTCTTATGATGAGTCGACAGCGACCAAGATTAGCTTGAGCGGCTCTACAGCCAAGACATCTGGTGACGGAGCGAGCGTTTCTGGCTCAACGGTGACCATTACGGCAGCTGGGACTTATGTCCTCTCTGGCAGCAGTGAAAATGTGCAGATTGTTATCAAGGCTGGCGATCAAGACAAGGTTCAGATCGTCTTGGATGGCGTGACCATGACAGGGACGGATGCAGCGATTGTGGTAGAAAATGCGGATAAAACCTTCATTACCCTAGCTGAAGGCAGCAAGAATAGCATTTCTGACTCAGCCAATCACACCAATACTGACTACGATGCGGCCATTTACAGCAAGGACGACTTGACCTTTAACGGCTCAGGCAGTCTGACCATTGAAGGAAAATATGGTAACGCAGTCGAGTCTAATGATGACCTGCGCATCACAGGCGGGACTTATACGATTAAAGGCTACAAGAATGGCTTGTCAGCCAATGATGCCATCAACATCAAGGAGGCTAGTCTGGATATTACCGCAACGGAGGATGCGATCCACGCAGATAATGACGAGGACACTTCGCTCGGAAATCTCTATATCCAGTCTGGGACCATTACGATTAATGCTGGCGATGACGGCCTTCATGCTAGCAATGCAGCGGTGATCGACGGTGGCACCATCACAGTCAAGTCCAGTGTCGAAGCTTTAGAGGGAACAAATGTCACGATTAACGGCGGTACACTTGACCTTTATGCGACGGATGATGGAATCAATGCAGCTAGTACGGCGACTGGGGCTGAGATTTTCATCAAGATTACTGGTGGTGACATCAAGGTTGAGGTCGGCCAAGGCGATACAGACGCCCTTGACTCCAACGGCGATATCATCATGACAGGCGGAAACCTAGCTATCACGTCCACTGTGTCTGCCTTTGACTTTGATGGTAAGGCTACCTATACGGGCGGGACCATCACGGTCAATGGGCAAACCCGAACCGAAATCACGGCAGATGGACCTGGTGGCGGCGGTGCCCCAGGCGGACAAGGCGGGGGTCCCGGTGGACATTGATTAGAAAAAATCTAAGCAGAGATTGTGCTTAGATTTTTTTGTTTAAATCGGCATAAAATGTACAAAAATGATATACTGGTCTCAATGATGAAGAGGAGCATACGATGAGAAAAACGGCTATTTTTGAAGATGTTGTTTCGATTATGACCCAAGATTCGGCAACTAAAAAGGATATTGCCGGTGCGGATCCGACTATTTTTCGCGAATGTATTTCAGACGATATGAGTGAAAAGGACTTTCTTTATCAGGTTCAGACTTATCTAGCTAGCTTCGGAGTTATTGGCCATGTAGCTTTTCGGGAGAAATATGCTAAGCCAAAAGGTTTTGTTCTACGTTCAACAATCCAAGGACTTTATGTTGAGCAGGCTAATGCAGATACGAATTTGCAGGCGGGCGATCAAATTGTGAAACTGGATGGACAGCATCTAGAAGAGTTTTATAGGATGCACCGAGCGTATTTTACCAGTTCAACGCCCGAGCGAAACTACCGTGAGTGGAGCGAGTTGATTTCAAAAGCTAGGCAAGTGACTGTTTTGCGAGCAGGAGCAGAGCAAATCCTTTCAGTTGAGCCTAGCCAGAATCCTGTAGAGAGTCGATTTGAATGGAAAGAGTTAGAAAAGGGTGTTATTTATCTCCGTTTGGATGACTTTAGGAACGAGAAAGCCATCAACAAACTCTATCAGGAAGCACAAGATACTATCAAGAGGGCTGCTTGTCTGGTGATTGATGTCCGTCAAAATACTGGAGGGATGGACTCGCTGTATTTTCCCCTGCTCCACTATGCTCTTTCTGAGGGGCAAGTCTATTCTGACTTGGGCTGGACTGATGAAGGGATGGAAATTCTCTACACAGAGCGGAATGTTGACCTGCGTTTGAAAGATTTTGAAGCCTACGTGCAGCAGGAAGGGATTAATCAGGAGACGAAGGATTTGTTGGAGATAATCATGCAAGACCTGCAGGCCAATCGGGGCAAAGGCTATGTTAAATTTGGAGGCGAGGACAGGGAAATGTTTCCTAATGTGAAAGGAGGAAGCCATCCTGAGAAGATTTTTGTCTTGGCAGATGTCTACTGTGCTTCGTCGGGAGACAATTTTGTCCAGATGATGAAATGTTTTCCTAAGGTGACGGTTCTGGGGCGCCCGACTCTTGGAATACTAGATTATTCTAACTGCTGTCAGGTAGATTATGGTGACTATAGTTTGAACTTTCCAACTTCACGCGCTCTAGCACTTGATAAGGGACAGGGTATGACAGACAAGGGGATTGAACCAGACATCCTTATTCCTTGGACAGTTGAGCATCTGGAGCGGGATGTGGATTTGGAGCGCTGTTTAGAGATGATTCATGACTTTTAGATATCAAAAACGACCTTTTGTTTGGAGGTCGTCTCTTGTTTATTCATCAATTCTGATAGACATCTTCTCTGTATCCACGGTCACTTGAGCACCGATGGTAATGGTAAAGAGCGGCTGAGTATGAGCAAAGTCCAAGTCATAAAGAACGGGAATTTGTTTGAGAATCGGATGTTTATCCAAGATATAAAGGAGCAACTCCTCTGTCATCTGACATTCTTTTGGAAAACGGCCAATGAGAAGGGCATGCGGGTTAGGATAGGCCTGAAGGAGGGCAGCTAGATTGCGGTCAAACTCCACAT
>NZ_CALHWC010000059.1 GCF_938036805.1 uncultured Streptococcus sp. | reverse complement strand
GGTGGGATGACCTTTGGCTCAATGAAAGCTTTGCTAATATGATGGAATATGTCTGTGTCAATGCGATTGAGCCAAGCTGGAATATCTTTGAGAATTTCCAAACCACAGGTGTTCCTCTGGCTCTCAAACGAGATGCGACAGACGGAGTTCAGTCTGTCCATGTGGAAGTGAAGCACCCTGACGAAATTAATACTTTGTTTGATCCCGCTATCGTTTATGCCAAGGGAAGCCGCCTCATGCACATGCTTCGTCGTTGGTTGGGTGATGAGGCCTTTGCCAAAGGATTGAACGCTTATTTTGCTAGACACCAGTATGGAAATACCATCGGTCGTGACCTTTGGGAGGCCTTGGGAGCTGCTTCTGGCCGTGATGTAGCAGCCTTTATGGATTCTTGGCTGGAACAGCCGGGCTACCCTGTTTTGACAGCTACAGTAGAAAACGATACGCTCAAACTCTCTCAAAAACAATTCTTTATCGGAGAGCACGAAGATAAGAAACGCACTTGGGTCTTGCCTTTAAATAGTAACTGGAAAGGTTTACCAGATACGCTGGAGACAGAAACGCTGGAAATTCCAAATTATTCTGCCTTGGCTGCTCAAAACCAGGGTGCCCTGCGCTTCAATACGGAAAATACAGCCCACTATATCACGGACTATCAAGGTATCTTGCTTGAGCAGATTTTAGATACCATTACAGACTTGGATAGCACTAGCAAGCTTCAAGTGGTGCAAGAGCGCCGTCTCTTGGCTGAAGCAGGCAGCATTTCATTTGCTGATTTGGTTCCTGTAATTGAAAAACTGACAGAAGAAACCTCCTATTTGGTTGTTTCAGGAGTTAAAGCCGTTCTGAATGGCCTCAAGCTCTTTGTGGACGAAGGAAGCGAGTGCGAGAAAGCATATAACGAATTGGTTGTTAAACTAATCAAATTCAACTTTGATCGTCTAGGCTTTGAAGCAAAAGAAGGGGAAAGTGATGAAGATGAGCTGGTTCGTCAGATCGTTGTAGGAGGTCTGATTGCAGCTGATGACCAAACAGCAAGTCAAGAAGCAAGCCGCATTTTTGCCGCCCATCAAGAGGACTTGGAGAAATTGCCTGCGGCTATTCGCTTGCATATTCTCATCAACCAAATCAAGCATGATGAGAGTAAAGAATTGGCTGACCAATACTTGAATGATTATGTTTCGACAGTCGACGGTAGCTTCAAACGCCAATTGGCATCTGCTTTGGCTTACACTAAGGACGCAGAAACTCTTGCTCGTATCTTGGAATCTTTGAAGAACAAAGATATCGTGAAACCACAAGATTTGGCCATGAGCTGGTATTTCCCACTCTTGAATCACCAATTTACGCAAGCTACTGCTTGGACTTGGGCGCGTGAGAACTGGGATTGGATTAAGGCGGCTTTGGGTGGCGACATGAGCTTTGATAAATTCGTCATTTATCCGGCTAATGCCTTCAAAACAGCAGAAAGGCTAGCGGAATACAAGGCCTTCTTTGAACCGCAGTTGGACGATATGGCTATCAGCCGTAACATCAGCATGGGAATCAAGGAAATCGCAGCGCGTGTTGACCTGATTGCTCGTGAAAAAGCAGCGGTTGAGAAAGCTATCAAGGCATCAGTTTAGTCTAATGAAAAGATCAGATTATGACATCTGGTCTTTTCTGTTGTTTAGAATCCCGTAGTTTCAGCCTTCTTTAAGAAAAAATTCAGTCCCGTTTAAGCAAGCCTCCCTATAATAATCCTAGCATGTAAAGGATGTGAATTTGTGTATTCAAGATTTATATTACTTCATCATGTTAAAATCCATGAAAATATAAAATGTAGAAAGAGGAAAAACTTAAAATGGATATGGAAAAAATGATTGTAGTTAAAAAGAGTACTAAATGGTGGATGACAGCAGTGGCTAGTGCATCCTTAGCCGTCGGAGCGATTGGTGGATATGGAATTGGTGCCTTGACACAGAAAAGCCCGCAGCAGAGTTCAGTGCAGGCTACTATGCCTCAGCAAAACAATCAAGATGGAAAGATGCCAGGTCAAGGCGGACAAGCTCCTCAAGGTCAGGGACAGGGAAATGAAAATGGCATGCCACCGCAGATGCGTGGACAAAACGGTCAAGATGGTCAAGGCGGTCCCGGAGGTGGAGGTCAGCCGCCACAAGGAAATGGCTATCCAGGAGGACCACAAGAAGGAAATCAATCAAAAAAGAAGCCATCAAACGCTGACGGCACAACAAAAGATGATAAGAACAGCGAAAATAACTCGAAAACAAGAAATTCTTAAAGCATTTTCGACAAGTCATGATATAATAGAAAAAGATAGGTTAAGATAGAATGAGAAGTGTTTGCCCTGTCTCTATTTAAACTAAACAAGATATGCTTTTTCTAAAAAGGAAGGAACAGGATGATTAAGATTTTATTAGTGGAGGATGACCTCGGTCTGTCAAACTCAGTATTTGATTTTTTAGATGATTTTGCAGATGTTATGCAGGTCTTTGATGGTGAAGAAGGACTATACGAGGCAGAAAGCGGAGTTTATGACCTGATTTTGCTGGATTTGATGCTTCCTGAAAAAGATGGCTTCCAAGTGCTTAAAGAATTGCGCGAAAAAGGGGTTACCACTCCTGTCCTTATCATGACTGCCAAGGAAAGTATCGATGATAAAGGCCATGGTTTTGAACTCGGTGCCGACGATTACCTGACTAAGCCTTTTTATCTGGAAGAGCTTAAAATGCGGATTCAGGCCTTGCTCAAACGCTCTGGTAAGTTTAATGAAAATACCCTGTCCTATGGCGATGTGACGGTTAATCTTTCGACCAATTCGACCTTAGTTGACGGAAAAGAAGTAGAGCTGCTGGGAAAAGAGTTTGATCTGTTGGTCTACTTCCTTCAGAATCAAAATGTTATTTTGCCCAAGACTCAAATTTTCGACCGTTTGTGGGGCTTTGACAGCGATACGACGATTTCTGTTGTGGAAGTCTATGTATCTAAGATTCGGAAAAAATTGAAAGGAACGGCTTTTGCGAATAATCTTCAAACCCTTCGCAGTGTCGGTTACATTTTAAAGAATGCTGAATAAACTCAAAAAAACCTTTTATGCGGATGATTTTTCTTATTTCATTCGCTATTTTGGTGTATTCACCCTGATTT
>NZ_CALHWC010000058.1 GCF_938036805.1 uncultured Streptococcus sp. | reverse complement strand
AGCATTCATACCAGGGGCATCTCCACCACTGGTCAAAACAGCAATACGTTTCATTTCGTAATGTGCTCCTTTATCTTTTTAACATTCTTATAGATTATACCACAATCAGAATAAAAATTCTCTTATTTTCCTGATTTTTTACCGAAAAACCGTTTTCATGCTGTAATTTTCTAGTTCAGCTTGAAGTTGGTCTGATTTTTGAACTTGAAAGCCTGATGCAGGAACCGTTTTCTTGTCATTCTCATAGCGTAGCACCACGGGAATATCCCCAGGGTATCGCTGCAGGATCTCCGCAATCTGCCTGTCGTGACTAGTATCAGCTAATTGGATCCAAAAGCGTTCTGAGCTTGCTTTTTCCACCTCTGCTAGAACCATCTGTAGTCGGCCATCCCTCTCCTGAATTTTTCCAGTCAGATAGTAATAGCCTTTTTCTTGGATTAGTTGAGCAAAGCGGCGATAAACTTCAGGGAATAAAGTAACATCTAACTTTTTCTTGGTATCTGTCACTTGCATAAAGGCCATGTTTTCACCATTTTTTGTGCGAATAACCTTGATAGACTGGACTTCAACTAGAATGGTCGCCTTACTATTATCGGCCAACTCTTCAATCCATACAAAAGAACGATCGGCTTTCTTGGCTAGGCTAATGAGTGGATGGTCACTAAGCCCAATTCCAATCAAGGCTTGCTCCTGCTCAAACTTTTCTGCAGCAGTAAAATCCTCGGCATCCGTCCATGAATAGCTAGTATCAGCAAATAAACTTCCCAGCTCATCTGCAAAGACAAAAAGATTCGGTAGATTGTGCAAAATCTTCTGGCGATTGGGCTCAAAAACATCAAAGAGTCCCAATTGCACCAATGGACTTAAAAGCGGCAACTTATGATAACTCTGAGGCAGGCGTAAAATGAAATCTTCCACACTGCTAAAGGGATGCTTTTGACGCTCTTCTATGATCCAGAAAGCAAAATCCCTTGGCAAGCCCTTAATATTTTTCAAACCAAGATAGATTTTCCGCTCCTGAAACTTATCTTTATAGGGAATGTTATGGATGGTCAAGGGAGCTAGCTCAAAGCCAAATCCAAGTGCATCCGTGATATAGTCCGAGCTCGAGTAGTTTAGCATAACATCAAAGAAGATGTCTGGATAGTGAGCCTTGAAATAGGCCAGCTGAAAAGCTAGAGCCGAGTAAGCATAGGCGTGGCTACGGTTGAAGCCATAGCCGGCAAATTTCTCCATGACCGCAAAGACTTCCTTGGCCTTGGTCTCTGAGTGCCCCAATCTGACAGCTCCCCTGACAAATTCTTCCTCCATTTTATGCATTTCAGCAGCATTTTTCTTGCCCATCGCCCGTCGTAAAATATCAGCCTTCCCCAGACTAAAACCACCAAAACGCTGGGCGACCTGCATGACCTGCTCTTGGTAAAGCATGATGCCATAGGTTGGAGCCAAGATATCCTCCAAGCTCGGATCAATCATCTCCACGCGCTCGCGACCATGCTTGCGCTTGACAAAGTTATCAATATAGTCACTAGCTCCAGGACGATTGAGAGAGGTGGTAGCCACTACTTCTTCAAACTGGACGGGTTGGACTCTTTTCAAAAGACTGATGGCACCCGCTTGTTCAAACTGGAAAATCCCCTTGGTATTACCCGCTGCAAAGAGGCGTAGAGTTTCCTCGTCCTCCAAGTCAATGCGAGCAATATCAATATCAACTCCGTATTTGTCTAGAGCCGCTTCTTTCATCCGCTGGACAAAGGTTAAATTGCGCAGGCCCAGAAAGTCCATCTTGAGCAGTCCATTGCTTTCGACACCGTGGGCATCGTACTGGGTGAGATACATATCCTCCCCGTATTTTAAGGGGATTTGATTGGTCAAATCATCGTTGCTCATGACGACACCTGCCGCATGGATTGAGGTCTGGCGTGGATTTCCTTCGATTTTCTTAGCAATTTCAAAGGCCTTCTGGTATTCTAGTTTGCTATTGATAATCTGACGAAAAGCTATATTTCGCTCATAAGCAGTGGTTAAGTTGTCTCGAAAGCCGATTTTTTTGGTCATATTGGTCAGCTCGTACTCTGGCAAACCAAAGCGCTTAAAGACATCTCGGATAGCCTGCTTGGCTCCAAAGGTTGAGTAGGTCACAATCTGAGCCGCATGCATGCTACCATAACGATCTCGGACATAGCGGATAAACTCCGGCCGATACACATCGGGAATATCAATATCAATATCGGGCATGGTATAGCGTTCTAGGTTTAGGAAACGTTCAAACAGCAGGTTCTTTTCTACTGGGTCAATGCCTGTAATTTCCAAAGCATAGGCTACTAAACTACCAACTGCAGAGCCACGTCCCATCCCCATGTAATAACCTTGACTGCGGCCAAAGCGCAGCAAATCCCAGACGATGAGAAAATAATCATCAAAACCCATCTGATGAATAACATCCAGCTCCTGATCCAGCCTTGCTTGATAGACTTCACCTGCAAGCCCCCGCTTGGCTAATCCTGCCTCAGCTAACTCCCGCAGCTCCTCCACAGCAGGACGCTCAGGATTGAAGCGCGGAAGTTTCAACTCGGTGTTGATTTCATAGTGAACATCAGCTATCAATTTCTCCAAGTTAGTCAAACTCTCTGGAAAGTTTTCAGCGAAAGCTTCTTCTAAAGAGGCTGGCGCTAATAAAAATTCATGGTTTGACAGATGGCCGACCTCTCGCAAGCTGATATTATCCCGAATCGCCCTCAACATCTGCAAGGTTTCCAAGTCTCCCTGCTCAAAATAACGAACCGTATGTAAGGGCAGGACTGACCTAGTCAATTCCTGCCTAGGCGTATCTGGAAAGACCCCAACATAAAAGTCTAGACCAAGATCTAGTTGATCCACGCCCTCAAAGATTGGTACAATCAGAGCCAGCCCTTTAAAAAGATGTTGAAAGTCTTCCCAATTTTGACGATTCATCATTTTTAGAGTCGAAATCTTCATCAAATTGCGATACCCCTGACTATCCAAGGCTAGCAGTCTCAGATTGAGAGGATTTCCATCTTTATAAATTTCCATTTCCAGACCTAGCAAGGGCTGAAGTCCTGCCGCTTTTGCCTCCTCTAGAAAATGATAAGCCCCATAAAGATTGTCCACATCCATCATGCCCAAACTTTTGTAGCCCAAGTTCTTGGCCCGTTGAACATATTTTTTGATAGAGACTAAACTATCCATAAAGCTATAAACAGTCTTGGTATCTAGTTGCGTAATCACAAAATTCTCCTTGATACAGCTACGATAAATGATGCCTACTAGTAAAAAGAAGACAGAAAAAATGCGTTTCCACTTCTTTATTTTTTCGTTTTACTGAAAATCTATCCCAAGCTCTAACTAGCCTATTTCTTCTTAACCTTCGTCAGTCAAGTAAGTAGAACAAGAACTAATTTCAGCATTCCTGCTTCTATTATACCTAAATTTCTGTAAAGAAGAAACTCAGAGTCTCTTATATTCGGCGACTGTGTTTAACCAAAATAAAAAAACGAGACAGAACTAAATTCTTTCAAAATTTAATTCTGTCCCATTCCGTATCAATTTATTATTTACGAGTTGATTTACGTTCATTGATCGTATGAGCTAGGAGAACCTCACGCTCTTCCAACTCTTCTTTATGCATAATCTTCGTCAGCATCCGCATACTAATCGCACCGATGTCATACAGAGGTTGTCCGATAGTAGACAGATTAGGGCGAGTAAAGCGAGCGATTTGCGAATCATCGCTAGTAATGATTTCAAAGTCTTCAGGAATACGAACACCTCGATCAGCCAAACCATTAAGCAAACCTGCTGCCAACTCATCTCCGGTCACAAAGGCCGCCGTAGCCTTTGAAGCAATCAAACGTTCAGCTAGGTGATAACCATCATCGTAGCTATACTTAGACTCGAAAACCAAACCTTCGCTGTATGAAATTTTCTTACCCTTCAGAGCTTCTTTGTAGCCAGACAAGCGGATTTTACCATTGATATCATCTACCAAAGGACCGCTAACAAAAGCAATTTTCTTGTTGCGCTTAGCCAATAGTTCCACAGCATCAACCGTTGCCTGTTTATAATCAATATTGACACTTGGTAACTGATGCTCTATATCCACCGTGCCCGCTAGAACCACTGGTGTCCGTGAACGTGAAAATTCTGAGCGAATTTTCTCTGTCAGATGGTAGCCCATAAAAATAATACCATCTACTTGCTTAGAGAAAAGGGTATTAACAACCGAAACTTCCTTGTCATCATCTTCATCGCTGTTTGCCAGGACGATATTGTACTTATACATTTCGGCAATATCATCAATCCCTTTGGCTAAAGTAGAGAAGTAACTATTCGTGATATTGGGAATTACAACACCAACAGTGGTCGTCTTTTTGCTGGCCAAACCACGGGCAACTGCATTAGGACGATAGTCAAGACGTTCAATTACTTCTAGTACTTTTTTTCGTGTATTTTCTTTTACATTCTTGTTACCATTTACAACTCGGCTGACTGTCGCCATTGAAACTCCCGCTTCACGGGCGACATCATAAATGGTTACTGTGTCGTCTGTGTTCATATAGTTTCCTTTCTTTTGTTGAAAATATCGTTTTCATTTTTCTACACTTATCATTGTATCACTAATTGTAAACACTTTCAAGTATTTTAGCGCACAGATATGAAAACTTTTTCATTTTTTATTTACACGAATCGCAAGAAATGAGTTATTGATTCAAAATAGTTTAAACTCAAAAAAAATCGGCTCAAAAGCCGATTTTTATTGATATCATTTAAAGCTGCCTGTGCATCAACCAGAATTTCGTAGCCCTGTCGCAATTCCATTGATGGTAATGTGGATCAAACGTTCTTGTTCTGGTGAAAGTTCTCCTCGGCGCTGACGCTTGATCAGCTCAAGCTGGATATAGTTCAAAACATTGAAATAAGGCATCCGATAGTTCAAACTATCCTTGAGATAGGCATTTTCTGCTAAGAGCTCGTCATGGCCTTCAATCGCTAAGATAACATCCTTCGTTAGCTGCCATTCGTCTAGGATTGTATTGAAAATATCGCGTACATTTTGGTCTTCACAAAGTTGCGCATATTCAAAGGCAATATTCATATTGGATTTGGATAGCACCATATCGACATTTGATAGGAGGGACTGGAAGAATGGCCATCTCTGATACATAAATTGAAGGAAGGCAAGATTCTTTTCAGGATCTTCATCGATAAATTCTTTGAAGCTAGAGCCAACGCCATACCAACCAGGGAACATAACCCGACTTTGAGACCATGAGAAGACCCAAGGAATGGCTCTCAGACCGCCAATTTCAGTGATCGTTTTACGGGCCGCTGGACGAGAACCGATATTAAAGCTAGAAATGGCCTTAATAGGACTAGACTCAAAGAAATAGTCATAGAAACGTTCGTCGCCAAAGACTAGGTCGCGATAGATTTGGTAGCTTCGATCGACCACTCGATCCATCACTCTCTCGTATTCATTGGTCGTATTACTATCACTCTTCTTAGAGCTTATCATGCGGTTAATAGCCGCAGATACGAGCATTTCCAGATTATAGTAAGCAGCATCCTTGTTGCCGTATTTATTACCAATGACCTCTCCCTGCTCTGTCAGGCGGATACGATCATTGATACTTCGCAATGGTTGTGAAGTGATTGCCTCATAAGTTGGGCCACCGCCACGACCGACAGTTCCTCCACGACCATGGAAGAAGGTAATCTTGACGCCAAACTTATCACCGATAGCTGTCAGTTGTTGTTGAGCCTTGTAAAGTGTCCAACATGATGATAAATAGCCACCATCCTTGTTACTATCTGAGTAACCCAGCATGATTTCTTGATAGTTGTTTTTAGAAGCAATCCATTTTTGAGCAATTGGCAGAGACAGATATTTCTCCATAGTATCGCAGGAGTTATCCAAGTCCTCAATCGTTTCAAACAGAGGAACAATCTGCACACGCGCACCTTCTTCATCAATCAAGCCGACTTCTTTGAGCATAATCGCCAGCTCTAGCAGATCTGATACGCTAGTCGAATGGGAAATAATATTTTGCTTGATAACATCTTCGCCAATCGCATCCTTAAGCTGACGAGCCGTCTTGAAAATCTCCAATTCTTTTTGTAGAAGTTCAGATTTAGGTGCATGAGTGGCTGACAAGATCCGTGGATCCTCCAGAAGCTGCTTGAGGAGAACTTGGCATTTTTCTTCCTCTGACAAGCTGCTGTAATCTTTCACAATATTAGCAGAAGCCAAGAGCTCCGCCACACAAGCCTCATGAACACTGGAATCCTGACGCATATCAATGCTGGCCAAGAAGAAACCAAAAATGTCTACTGCTTGTAGCAATTCAGTAAGTTCTCCAGTCACCAGAGCTTGTCCATTGTGCTCCAGCAAAGAATCACGAATAACAAGGAGATCTTCCTTAAACTCTTGCGCATCTTTATAAGATGGAAGTTGTTCTTTTCGTAATTCATCCAAACTACCACTAAGTTTAGACTGGATATAATTTGGAATGATCTCTCTACCATTATGGCTGACCGAAGTGGCTGAATTTGCATGCAGGACTGCTTCAGCTTTATCAGCTAAACGGTGCCCTTCACCGGAGAAATTACCTTCTTTCAGATAAAGTAAGGTCTGAATCAACTTGGACTGAATATAATGAAAGGCACGGCGATAAGGCTCATTTTCCCGATAAACAGACTTGTCGCTTGACAAAGCTGCCATCTTGGCTACAGCTTCACTTGTTTCTGAAAGATTAGTAGACAGGGAGAAGTTACGATAGAGCGTATAAACCTTGTCAATGTAGTAATTCAGAATAACTTCGCTCTGTACCGTTGCAGACAATTTCAGAGTTTCAGCAGTTACAAATGGATTTCCATCGCGGTCGCCACCAATCCACATTCCCATGGTGATCGGCTTTGGATTTTCCAAATGAATCCCTTTTTCTTCTGCTAAGCGTTTATACTCTAACATCAGGTTCGTGATTGCTTGAAGAAAAGAACTATTATAGTATTCCATAACGTTAGTAATTTCATTGGTCACCTTAAGTTTCTTTTCCCGAATCATGTCGGTCTGCATCATCAGCTCGATATAGCGACGGAGATTAGCTAACCATTTCTTCTCGTTCACCAGACCAGCTTTAACATCACGATGCTGGCGCAAAAGTGTATGAATATGATTTGTCAAATCCAACATAGTCTTGCGCTGAACCTGAGTCGGATGAGCAGTCAAAACAGGAACAACATTTAGATTTTCCAGGATTTCTTGTGCATTTTCTCGTGTTGAAACCAAATCAATCGTCGTCGAAAGCTTACCAAGGTAGTCTTGGTCGATATTATTTTGATGATTGATCTCATAAGCCAAATCGACATCTTCTGAGATATTGATGAGCAGAGGTAAAATAGCAAAATAGCGTGAGATATAGACCATATCATCCGTGGATAATTCTTCTACTACTGCTTTCAGCTCTTGGTATTTAGATTGAACTGCTAGTTCTTCAATCATGGAGATTTTAGCAAAAGTGTCAGGACTGAGAATATCCCGGGTAATATCTACCAACAAGTCCGTTAAAATAGAAACCTCTTCCCGAATCACTTCTTTATTGCTATAATTTTCTAATTTTGTAAATGACATTATTTACACCTTTCTATTGTTCAAGAGCCAACACATCAAAAGAGTTTTTAAGACTGTTCCACTTCTAATTCCTGATACATCGCATTGCGCCGCTCATTGGCATCAATATTTAAAATAAAGGCAATGGCAACGGATAGGACCAACAAGCTATTTCCTCCTTGGGACAAGAATGGGAAGGTTACACCCGTTGAAGGAATCAAACCTGAAATACCACCGATATTGACAAAAGTTTGCATCAAGATCATGCCACCAAGTCCCAAGGCCATCATTGAGTTGAATGGATCCTTAGCCCTTGTACCCACGAGAATAATCCGTAAAATCAAGAAAAACAAGAGAGCTAAAATCAAAGTAGCTCCAAAAAATCCGACTTCTTCAATGACAATCGAAAAAACAAAGTCAGTATGGGCTTCTGGTAGATAGCCACGTTTTTCGATGGAATTTCCCAAACCTAAACCAAACCAACCACCATTGCTCATGGCATAGTAGGAGTTGGCCAACTGGTGACCTGAGCCAGACAAATCATCAAAAGGATTGAAAAAGGCACTAAAACGCTTTGCGACATATCCAAAAATAGGAACTTGCTCAACACGCTTGACACCTATCAACCAAATACTCGCTAAAACTGCTGCCGACCCTCCTACAACAGCACCAAGCATGGTCGAGAACCATCTGTAAGCAATTCCGCTGGTGGAAATTACAATCAAAACTGTTAAGAGCAAAATGGTCGCATTTCCTAAGTCGGGCATGATAACCACAAGACCAATCAAGAAAGCAACAATAACCCGCCAATCAGTAACGGCACGCGGAATCAACTGATTAAAGGTGATTGCTTGATAATCATATACTTCTATTTGCTCTTGTTTCTTAGAAAACTGTAGGGCCAAATACCAGACCAAAATAATCTTCAGGTATTCTGCCGGCTGAGCAGTAACTGGGCCGATTTTGAGCCAACCGTGTGCCCCATTGATCGTTCCTGTGATAAAGCGTGAGAGTAAAAGCAGAATAATTTCAGCTATGATAACAAACGTAATCACTCCTGGCCTCTTCAGAAAATCCAGCTTCATTCGGTAAATAATCCCAATCATCACCAAGCTGAAGAGCCAAAAACCTGCTTGAGTGGCGACCATTCGAAAACTATTGAGCCCATTTTGAATGAGGATGGGACTCGTCGTGGAATAAACGACAATCAAGCCAATGCCAGATAACAGCATGTACGGAATCAAAATTGAGTAATTCAATAAATGCTTTTTGTCAATTTTCATATTTCACCATTTAATTTCTAAAATTCAACCTTCATTATACCACCTTTTGACTCGAAAAAAAAGCATTAGGGTGGCATCAATAGATATTTACTTATTTATCGCCTCAAATATCCAATTATTTCAAATTGTTTTATCTTCTATTGCAATCAGATTACATTTTCGTATTTCGCTGGAAATATAGATAAATACTTTGCTTTTCTATTTATTTTACGTTACAATGAAACAGTATGAGAAAAAGGATTAAACCGCTTGCACTCTTGCTATTTTTTGCTTGCTTTATTCTATATATTGTCATAAGCAAACACCATCTTGATGTGCAAATTAAACAAGCCCAAACAAAAAAATCTCAAGTCAGTCAGGTGACAACCAAGAAAAAAAAGGAGGAAACTCCTTCAGACGAACCTGAGGAAGAATTGCTTAATAAGCCTATCGTTGACCTTTCCGGTTGGCAATTGCCCAGCGAAATAGACTATGACACCTTATCAACAAATATTTCTGGTGCTATCATTCGCGTGCATAGTGGAGCTCAAGCAAAAAAAGAAAATGTTGCCACTCATTTAAATGGACTTGACAAATCATTTGCTACCCATATCCAAGAGTTTCAAAAACGGGGGATTCCTGTGGCTGTGTATGCTTATATAGCAGCAGGCAATATCAAAGAAATGGAAAAAGAAGCTGAAAGCTTCTACAAGGCATCTTCGAAATATAAACCTACCTTTTACTGGCTTGATGTTGAAGAAAAGACCATGGGCGACATGAACGCAGGAATTGAGGCTTTTCGTGCCAAACTTGAAAGTCTTGGAGCTCAAAATATTGGTATCTACATTGGTACCTATTTCATGGAAGAGCACAGTATCTCAACTGAGAAATTTACTGCCGTTTGGATTCCAACTTATGGTTATAATGACGGCTACTATAATGCTGCTCCAAATACTGAACAACCCTATGACCTACATCAATATACCTCAGAAGGTAAATTGGAAGGTTTCCCACATAACCTAGACCTCAATCAGCTCTCTCCTGTACAGGATAAAAAAGAGACCTATAAAAAATTATTTTCAACACCAAACTAAAGTAGATGCAAGATGACTGTTAGGAAATCTTGCATTTTTTTCTCTAGCCAAGATATTTTTCTTGCTTTTTTCAGAAAAGTATGTAGCTTTATGGTACAATAGTCTAATGAAAAAGACTTGTAGGGAGATATTATGATTTCATGGATTGCTAGGATGTTAAAAGGAATGATTATCGCACTTGGCTTCATCCTACCTGGTGTGTCTGGCGGTGTATTAGCCGCGATTTTAGGGATTTATGAGCGAATGATTCGCTTTTTAGCCCATATCAAAGAAAATTTTGTTGAGAATGTTCTCTACTTCACTCCTGTAGCTATTGGGATGGTTTTAGGGATTGCAGCCTTCTCTTATCCGGTCAATCTCTTGCTGGATAATTACAAGGTTATCGTTCTCTGGGGCTTTGCTGGAGCAATCATCGGTACCATTCCCAGCTTGATTAAAGAATCCGTCAAGGAATCCGACCGAGATCGAGCTGATACTATTACCTTCTGGCTTAGTTTCATCTTGTCGGGCGTCTTCCTCTATTCACTGAATGGAATGGTGGGAACACTGCCAGCTAACTTCTTATCCTTTATTTTAGCGGGTGCCCTTATCGCTTTAGGAATCTTGATTCCGGGACTCAGCCCTTCAAATCTGCTATTGATCCTAGGGCTCTATACTCCCATGCTGACAGGATTTAAACACCTGGATTTATTTGGTACCTTCCTGCCAATCGGCATCGGTGGCGCTCTGGCTCTGATTCTCTTTTCAAAAGCCATGGATTACATTTTGAAGCATTATCATTCCCGCGTTTACCATTTTATCATTGGCATTGTATTGTCTAGCACCTTGCTCATTGTTCTCCCTCAAAGTGGCAACAGTGAGAGCATTAGTTATGCAGAAGTATCCATTTTCACACTCGTCCTTGCTGCCTTTTTCTTTGGACTAGGCATTTGGTTAGGAATTTGGATGTCCCAATTAGAAGAGAAGTATAAATAATGGCAAAAAAGACAAAACTAAAAAAAACACTGGTCGAGCAAATTTTAAACAAGGCAAAAATTGAGCACCAAGGCTTGCAAATTAATGCTTTGGATGATAACCTAACTGAAGAATTTGACCGCTCACTCATTTATAAAACACTGGCTTTAAACGGAGATAAAACAGGAACAGTCATTGGGATTCTCCCCATCACAGAACATCTGTCGGAAAAGAAATTAGCGAAAATTTCAGGCAATAAAAAAGTTAGCATGATTCCGCAAAAAGATTTAGAAAAAACGACTGGTTACATCCATGGTGCCAATAATCCTGTCGGAATTCGCCAAAAGCACTCCTTCCCAATTTTCATTGACCAAACGGCTCTAAGTCGCGAAAGAATCATTGTTTCTGCTGGTGAGGTCGGCCGTAGCATCCAGATCAAGGCTCAGGACTTGGCTGACTTTGTTCAAGCACAGTTCGCGGACTTGAAAGAGGACTAAGTTTTTAGCTTCAAAAGAAAAAAGGATCTTGATATGAAATTGTATTTTATCCGACATGGAAAAACCGAATGGAATCTCGAAATGCGTTTCCAAGGGGCAAGCGGAGATTCTCCACTGCTTGAAACCTCTATTGACGAGCTCAAGCGCTTGGGCAAGAACTTGTCAAACGTTCAATTCGATAAAATCTACTCCAGCGATTTGCCGCGCGCTTACCGTTCTGCAGAGATTATCCAAAGTGAAAACCAGCATCAAACCGACATTGTTTCGACTCCTGAACTAAGAGAGTGGGCTCTTGGCAAGCTAGAAGGTAGGGAAATTGCTAGGGCTAAAGCTGCTTATCCTCAGCAGATGTGGGCCTTCCGCCACGATCTATCCCAGTTTGATCACCAACTATTTGGAGCAGAATCCGTTGATCAAACTACCCAGCGGACAATTTCCTTCGTCAAGTCTCTCAAAGGGAAAGATTTTCAAAATGTCTTGATTGTCGGGCATGGAGCTAACCTAACTGCTAGCATTCGTCGCCTGCTCGGTTACGAAACATCTTTGCTCCGTAAGGACGGAGGCTTGTCCAACGCTAGCGTCACCATTTTGGAAACAGAGGACTTTGACTCTTTCAAGTTACTTGCTTGGAACAACTTAGACTACTTGTCAACAGATGAAACTGCGAATCTTTAAACATCGCAGTTTTTCTATTTTTATCAATAATTATTGCTGAATTTCCTTTTATTTTGTGATAAAATAGAAGGGAAAGCCTTAGGAGGAAGAAAATGACTACTGAACATATTGAAGAATTAAATGACCAGCAGATTATTCGCCGTGAAAAAATGGCCGCGCTGGCTGAGCAAGGAATTGATCCTTTCGGAAAACGTTTTGAACGTACTGCAAATTCTGCTCAACTTAAAGAAAAATACAGCGACAAATCCAAAGAAGAATTACATGAATTGAACGAAACAGCAACTATTGCTGGTCGTTTGATGACTAAACGTGGAAAAGGGAAAGTCGGCTTCGCCCACATCCAAGACCGTGAAGGCCAAATCCAGATTTACGTTCGTAAGGACGAAGTTGGTGAAGAAAACTATGAGATTTTCAAAAAGGCTGACTTGGGTGACTTCTTGGGAATTGAAGGCGATGTGATGCGCACAGATATGGGAGAACTCTCTATCAAAGCAACGCATATTACTCACCTTTCAAAAGCTCTGCGTCCCCTTCCAGAGAAATTCCACGGTTTGACAGATGTGGAAACCATCTACCGCAAACGTTATTTGGATTTGATTTCCAACCGCGAGAGCTTTGAGCGCTTTGTCACTCGTTCAAAAATCATCTCAGAAATTCGTCGCTATCTTGATGGACAAGGCTTCCTTGAAGTTGAAACACCTGTTCTCCACAACGAAGCAGGCGGCGCTGCTGCTCGTCCATTCATTACTCACCACAATGCTCAAAACATTGATATGGTGCTACGGATTGCAACTGAGCTTCACTTGAAACGCCTTATCGTCGGTGGTATGGAACGTGTCTATGAAATTGGTCGTATCTTCCGTAACGAAGGGATGGACGCCACTCATAACCCTGAGTTCACATCTATCGAGGTTTACCAAGCCTATGCGGACTTCCAAGATATCATGGACTTGACAGAAGGCATCATCCAACACGCTGCCATTTCTGTAAAAGGAGATGGACCAGTCAACTACCAAGGTACTGAGATCAAGATCAACGAGCCATTCAAACGTGTTCATATGGTGGATGCCATTAAAGAAATCACTGGCGTAGACTTCTGGCAAGATATGAGCTTTGAAGAAGCTGCTGCCTTGGCTAAGGAAAAGAAAGTGCCAGTTGAAAAACATTATACTGAAGTTGGACACATCATCAATGCTTTCTTTGAAGAATTTGTCGAAGAAACCTTGATTCAGCCGACATTTGTCTATGGCCATCCTGTCGCTGTGTCACCTCTGGCCAAGAAAAACCCAGAAGACCCACGCTTCACGGACCGCTTTGAGCTCTTTATCATGACCAAAGAATATGCTAACGCCTTCACTGAGCTGAACGATCCAATCGATCAATTATCTCGTTTTGAAGCACAGGCAAAAGCTAAGGAACTGGGCGATGACGAAGCAACTGGTATCGACTATGATTACGTTGAAGCCTTGGAATACGGTATGCCACCAACTGGAGGCCTCGGTATCGGTATCGACCGGCTTGTAATGTTGCTGACAGATGTGACTACCATTCGCGATGTATTGCTTTTCCCGACTATGAAGTAATCGGCTCTAAAATTATTGATTTGACGGGCTTTGTGATTGGAAAACTTACCATCTTACCAAAAATTTACCAGAAATTATTTATAGGATTGTAAAACTCTATAAAGACTTACAGCTTCTCTTGGACTTTTCCAAGGGATGTTTTTTGATTTTTGAGACTTGAATTGTCAAATTAAGTGCACAATTTCACCATGAAATACTTCATAAGGAGTATTCCAGTTGAGACACTTTCGTGGTCTATTATTTAGTTTAGCTTCCCACAGCTGAATGGTGTGCTCGTCAATAAATGTTAAGTCGCTCCCTTTGGGAAAATATTCTCGTAGTAATCCATTGGTATTCTCATTGGTTCCTCGGTGCCAAGGCGCATGAGGATCTGGGAAATAGACTTCTACCTTTAATTTGTCAGTCAAGTCTTGATGATTCGTGAATTCTTTTCCTCTATCTGGAGTGACAGTTTCTTTCGGCAAGGGCTCCAACATTTGTACCATAGCCTCTATGACAACCGCTAGCTTCTTGATTTTAAGAAAACGAGAATAACGATCCGTTAGAGTAACTAGACAAGCTTTTCCAGTTTTTCCTGCAACGGTGTCTGCTTCCCAATCACCGATCCTAGTTCGCTTGTTTGCTTCTTCGGATCTTTCGTGAATGGTATGAGAAACAGGAAATTTCCCTCTGTTTTCATCATGACCTTTCGTATGGCGTGTTTTCCCACGATGACGAAGTTTGCGAATCACACCGCGAGCACCATATTTTACTAAAAAATCTTATTGGTTTTTATTGTGCACTTATATTGTATATTCAAGGATAAAAAAACTGACAGCAGAATTTCTACTGTCAGTTATGTTTTTCCGAAAAATGATGATTTTTTGGAAAGATATTAAGTAATTAAGTAATTCAGTATACGTGAACTAACATTCCTATGAACTTTCCATCCATCCAGCACTTTTAAAAACATTTAATAAGTTTTCATTCTCTGTTACTTTGTATTCTGGAATCCCTATACAGATAAGATGAGTTGGTCTACTTAGAGCAACATAAGCAAGTTTAAGAGCCTTTTCTGTTTCTTTCTCCATATCACTTTTATCTTGTGGAAGTTCAACATAATTTTTAGTCAAATATTTTTCGAGTAATTGAAGCATAGAATAGCTAGTGGAACTATCACCATAACCAGTAGAAAACTCTGAATCCAACATTAGCAAAGTTGCCTTGTGAGTCTCTCCTTTCACCGAATGTATGGTAGCTAGACTTATATCTTCACCGTCATTATATACTGACTGGTCTGATATAGTTTGTGAGCCATTAGAGAAATTAGATTTCAGCAACTCCTTAATCTCAATACATAAACCATAATTATTTTGCAACAGTTCTTTATCAATTACAAGTCCATCAAGAAGTTCACTTAACTCATCAATTATTTTCTCATCATTATCATTCCTCAGTTCTTTAATAATTTTAAATGCCTTTATTCTAAATTCATCTTTGTTTAAGCTATCTTCAAAGTCGTTATCAAAATATTTTGATAATGACTTTAGCAAAATACTCGAAAATAACTCAAAATCACTCTTATAATTTGTATTCTTTGTGACAGCACGATTATATCTTTCACCAAAAGTGTTTTCCAAATCCCTGTGTAGAGCTGATACAATAACTTTAGGTTTTCTTGATTTCTTAAAAGTTTCATTCTTATCTTCTAATTCATCAATTAACAATCTATATTTCTTTATCAAATCATCTCCATCTTCGTAAATAATAAAATACGGAGAGAAGGAAGTATGGTTAGTAGTTGATTTAAAATCATCGTATTTCACAATACAAACATTTTTTACAACATCTACAATAGTTTCGCTGAATCGTGAGGTTTTGGAAATACGCTTCTCCCTAGAATCGTCGACTTCCCACGCCAATTCTGTATCACCACCCCAAATATTGTAGATTGCTTGATAAGGATCTCCAAACTTTTGAACGATTACAGAAGTATTATCAAATAATGATTGGAGTAATTCAAATTGAAATTTACTTGTATCCTGTGCCTCGTCTAATAACAAATAAGCAAATCTTTTAGAGATTATTGCTTTAAATATTTTGTTATACTGTTCAATATACCAATTTGACAGTTCCAGACAACAATGATTTGTAATAATACCTAATTTAAATAACCTATTTATACTAGTATTAAAAGCGTTGTTATATTGTTTATTTTTTCCACCAACCTTAGATTCTACTCTCACTGGATTTCCCTCATGCAAAAAATTCCATTTATCTATTTTTCCAGCTGGATTGGGTAATTTCTCGGGAACTGATTTAACACTACCTTTTTCAATCAAAGTTTGATAATATCGAACAAACTGTTTATCAAATTTTTCTCGGAATATTTCATCATCAAGCACTCTCATTTGTTTATCACCTAGAATCAAATGAAATGCTTTCTTAGCAAAAAATGTATTGAAAAAATCTTGAATTGTTCCAATAAAATGAGGATTTTTGATTTCTTCAACACCGAGCTTTTTTAAACTCGATTTTATTTCATCAACAGCAACATTTGTATGAGTTAGAACGCAGATGCCTTGTCCAGAACCTTTCAATTGTTCCAATAGTATTTTAATGCGTGCAGTAAGAACTGTGGTTTTTCCTGTCCCAGGTCCAGCGACAACATCCATATCATTGTTCTCATAGATAACGGATTGCTGTTCCTCAGAAAAATGACATCCAGATGGGAGTAAACTTTTCTCAATTGATGCTATTAATTCATTCATCAGTACATCCCTCTTCTTCATTTATCTGAGCAGCATGTTTAATCGCATCAACTAAATATTGAGTGTACTTATTGGATAGTACTTCTGATTTTAGTTGCTCTTTGCCTTCATTATCTAAATTTCCTATTTCAATCGCCAACTTTTGTGCAACGATTGCTTTAGATACAACTTTATCATTCAAAGACTTAAATACATTGTATGCTAGCTCAGCGCTGATTGATTCACTACCATCGGTAAACAGATTATTTATTTTATCAAATTTTTCTTTATTAGTAGTACTATAGGGTTCCTTATATCTTGTTTCATGAATAGATTTCCAAAGCAACTTTACTAACGGGCTCTTTGCTAAACTATATTCTAATGTCCATTCGGGAGCAACGAAGGTTTTAGAATTAGCATTATAATCGTCATATTTTTGGATAATTGTATCATTTTTTATTCTTATGAGTTCTTCAATGTGCTCTTCATTCAAATCTTTAACAACTTTATTTTCTAATTGGGATTCATCAAAATTTTGCTTGAGTCCAAATCCATCTATTAGATTTTTTTTTGTAGAAAATATTGTCCCATAAGGACGGTCTTCTTCAGGTAAATCAGATTCTAGGTTCAATTCACTTGAAATCTGTTGAAATTCAATTTGATTTCCTATTATGTATACTTTTCCAGATGTACCTTTATCCTTATAATATTCCAGTGGTCTAACATCTACATCAGTTATAATAGAAATAGGTAATTGAATCCTATCAGCTCCACTTCTTGAAAATAGTTTAATATACCGTTCAAAGGCTGTATTCCCTATATTAACTATTGAAATCCCATATTCATGTAAAGGATAGCCTATTAGCTCAGCAAATGTTGGTAAAAGCAAATTTTCTGCGTCACCCTCCACAAATATTAATCCTTTTGCAAAAAATAAATTACTCTTTGTCGCATCCAAAAATCTCTCCAAAAATTCATAATCTTCTGTTTTTAACAAAGTTTCTGATTCTGCCATTGAAAACGCTTGATTATTATATAGCAAAATAAGATTTTTAGGATTTATAGAAGAAGCTAGATTGGTACTGTGTGTTGTTAGAATAAATTGGGTAGAGGAATTACTCTCCATATGCTTAATCAATCGAATCTGAGCTTGTGTGTGAAGATGAGCTTCTATTTCTTCGATCAATGCAATTCTAGGACCAATATAATTACTACCATCTCTCATCAGAAGCAATTCAACTGCTATATATAAAAGGTTAGAGTTCCCTAATCCTAAATTGACACTTTCAGTATCTAAACTTAGTCGTGATAATATAGAATAAATATTAGCTTCTGAGACATTAAAGGCAATCTTACTTTTTTCAAAATCATTTTTATCATAAAAGGTTTCTAGTTGATTCATAATTAACTGAACCACATTATGTTCATCCTTAGAGAAAAATTCTTTTACCTCTCCATTCGCCTTATCAACAATATCCAGAAGTTCTTGTTTTCCACTTTCACCAACCTGAGGATGGGCAGAAAGAATGTTTGATAATCGAGAATATGGACCCGGCCGTAACTCCCTCTGAGCATCCCTCAGTGGCTTCAAATAAATTGCTCGTAACAGCTGCCTTCTTTCACTATCAATAACAGTTTCTGAATTATAGTCACCACCATAGATTTTCCTATCAAAATATTCATTTCCATTAGGATTTTTCTTTTTGGTAACCTTTAAAGTTACTTTTAATAATGGTTTGGCATCTTGAGTGAATGAAATCCACTCTAAAAACTTCGCAGCCTCTTCATATGAAAGATCTGTAAAATAACCTACTATTTTCAATTCTTCTTTGAATGTTTTTCCATCGCGTGTATAGAAATCTGTATCTGAAATTCTATCATAGTCATCACTCAACGTACCTAGCAGTAATTTAATACCATCAATAATCGCTGTCTTTCCCGCATCATTCTCACCTACTATCAAGTTCATGCCTTTTTGAAGATTCACAATTAGGCCAGGAGAATCATCATTTGATTTATACTTCCGAAAATCCCAATATTCCACCTTTTCTAAAAACATACCCTACTCCTCCACCTCAAATTTAGGCAAACTATTGATTAAATCAACAGTTTGGATAGATACATTGATGATTCTCAAAAGTAAATTGAAGATGTACTTTTCATCATCACTATACTCATTTGGATCATCAGTAATTCCAGATTTTTTATCAATTTTGACTTGATACTGATCTATAATCCATTCAATAGCAGAGCGCCCATTTACAACATATTCATACGCTTTTTCAGGAATATTACTGACAGTGATGTCGCTGTTAAATATGATTGTAGATAGATCATTTACAGATTTTCCTTTTTCATCACGCTTTTTAGCGAATCTCATCTTGGTTACTTTGTAACTTGGATTCCCTGCTGTCGTAATTTCAACTCCATCATAGACAGGAACTTCTTCATAGTTAAGATGCAAGTTAATCAATTTCTGACCAACTTCAACATACTTTTCTTTATTCTTAACAATGGGAATTCGAGCTAAGTCTTTCTTCAAATCATTAGCATACTTCTCTTGATATTCTTTAGAGTTGAGCAACCCATAAACATAGGCAAAAGTGTCATCCAAATTCAATCCCAGCTTATCAGAAAACGCTTGATTCATATTATCATTGTTTTGGAACAATGACGTTTCATCAACTTCGTTGTCAAAACGCATAAAATGTTGTCCTGTATCCATTGTATGTAGATTAGGCATTAAATTAGTTATTAAAGTAGAAAAGGGACGAGATATACCCTTTCCAGTTGTCATAATAACTAGATTATTTTTCCCGAATTTTCTATGCCACTGTCCAGGCCTTTCAATAACATCGCTACTATAATACAAGTATTTTTTTGTGAAAGGTCGGTACATTGATTCGATTATATTATCCTTCGAGAATTGTATTCTTTTTGACTTTAAGATTGAATCTTCTAATTTAACTGACCACTTAATAAAGTTATCATTTCTATTCAGTATCGACTTCCGGTTTTCAGGAGCTATGATTTCTGTTCTATCTACTTCTAAATTATAGTTATTAATTAATCTTTCAGCATTTTCTTTTGTTTTCTGTTTTGAAAAATTGTATACCCACAAATCTCTCGCTGTACTAATACCAACTGCATTGCTGTTAAAGACAGAATTAATCTCTCCAGCTAGATTATCATATTTCTGATAATTCGGATCTCTCTGATTGAGCCAATCATTATTTTCGTCTGGTAGAATAGTTGACCAATCAATGGATGATATATCAGTGAAGTCTTCGATAATTTTCAACTTATCCTTTTGTGACAGGTAATCACCAATGTCATGATAGTGAAGTTCATGACTATCTGAGCCATCTTTTACTAGAATTGAAATTGCTACAGGAGTACGACTACCCGAACCAAAGATTTTCCCGCCTTCTTTTCGGGATTGTTCTCCTAGTGTTCTCTGGTCACCACGGAGATTAAAAATATAAAGATGATTAAATTCTTCGTAAAGTCCAGCACGTAAACCATCAGCAGAATTCGTATTGAGATAGTTTCCATTCGTTACAAATCCAATCACTCCTTGATTTTTAAGGCGATCTGATGCCCAACGAAAAGCTTTGATATAAGAATCATATAATCCTTTTGTGAGACCTGCATTAGATTTAGCTACATAGGTCTCTGCTAAGCGTTTATCTAATTTTGGATACGAGATATTTTGGTTATTGTCATTTTGACTGTTTTGTCCAATGGAATATGGTGGATTACCAATGATAGCAGTAATTGGTTTTTCCTGCTGGCGTTTTAAACGTTTGTCATTAGTACCAAAGAATGAGTCATCAAGCGTATCTTCTGTTTCTGTTGATTCAAAGGTATCCGTTAAAACAATACCTTCAAATGGTGTATATGCTTCATCACCATTAATTTCATCAAATACAGCTTCAATATTAATGGCAGCAATGTAATAGCTTAGAAGAACAATTTCATTAGCATGCAATTCTTGTGTATATTTTCTTAAAATGTCATCAAAGGTAATTTCACCACTATCCATCAGTGATTTCAAGTAATGCAATGTTCTAGTGATAAATGTTCCAGTTCCAGTAAATGGATCCAAAATATGAACATTTTCACTCGCTAAAGTCTTACTAAAGTGCTTTCTCAAGACTACATCGACTGATTTGACAATAAAATCTACAACTTCTACAGGAGTAAAGACGATACCTAATCTTTCTGTGGTTGATTTGAATCCTGTAGAAAAGAATTTATCGTATAGAGTAATAATGATTTTCTGCTTAGCTTGGGCGTTATCAATCCCCTCTGCACGTAAACGAACTGAATCATAAAATGGTTGTAACTCTTTCTGCTCTTTTTCAAAACCAAATTGTGATAATTCTTCTACAATTTGTTCCATCGCAGAACTTACTGGATTGTTCTTAACAAAACTGTATTCTCCAAAAAGTGCATCAAAAATTGGTAAAGTGATTAAGTGTTGCGCTAACATCTCAATCGCTTGACTTTGGTCAATTGATTCATTGATATTGTGTTGAAGGCTTTGAAGAAATTTTTCAAAAGCAGATTTACTATCAGAATTTTGTTCTAAGATGAACTCAATTCCTTGAATGTGACGTCTCGCAATATCAGCTACATCTTTAGACCAATCCTCTAGATAACGTCTATCACCGACCTTTTGGACAATTTTACCATAGATTGCCCCTTCGACAGCTTCCCATTCAAGTTCAAGTTCTGTTTGGTAAGCAACTATTGGCTCTTTCACATAACTATCATTGAAATTAGGATCGTCTGGTGCACCACCAACCCCAATAACTTGGATATTTTTGGGTTTTTGTTTATTTAATTCCAATTTATTAACTGTAGCTTCAAAACGTTCATCTACTGAACGTAGTGCGTTTAACACCTGCCAAATAACATCGTATGTTTTATTGTTATCGAGAATTGTTTCTGGTGTCTCACCTGCCGGAACTACAATTGGTAGAATAATGTAGCCATATTCTTTTCCTTCGAATTTACGGATGATTCGTCCGACAGCCTGAACAATATCTACCTGTGATTTTCGAGGAGACAGGAAGATAATAGCATCAAGGTTAGGAACATCAATCCCTTCTGTTAGGAAGCGAACATTTGATAAAATACGTGCTGAATCTTCAGGTATATTATCACTTGCTAACCAATCTAATGCTTCATTTTTTTCAAGGGCATTCATGCTACCATCAACATGACGAACATTTACGGAGTATCCTTCATCACTATTAAGGTATTCATTAACAACATTTTCAAACTGAGTTGATAGTCGTTTACTATCTTCGATAGTCCGAGAGAAGGCTATAGCTCTTTGCATTGGTTCTCCAGAAACTTTATCTGCAAAACTTTCTCGTTTAATCATTCCATTCCAAACACCAATGATACGCCCCACATCATCAATATTCAATCCATTCTCTGAATCAGCAAGAGCTTTTTGCATATCTTTCTGAACAACTGTTTCATCAACTGCTAAAACCATCAGTTTATAATCAGTAAGAATGTCATGACTAATAGCATCTCCAAAACCTAAACGATAGAACACACTACCATATAGGCTTTCATCATCCATACTAGAAATAATGATTGAGTTTTCTTCTGCTTTTTTCTTAGCATCAGTACCATATAATTTTGGTGTTGCTGTTTGGTAAAGGCGCTTCGCCCCCTTTACATTTAGATTACTATGTACCTTTGTAAACGCTGATGCTTCATCTCCTAAAGCTTTCGCTCCAGTAGTACGGTGGGCTTCATCAGCGATAATTAAATCAAACTCTGGAAAACCGTCCTTTTGAGCTTTTCCAAGAACGTCAATTGACTGGTAAGTCACAAAAACAACTAATAGTTCTTTTTTGGGTCTAGTCATTAATTCCAAATAGTTCTCAACAACCTTTTTTGAAGAAGTTGTTGCTGGATATCCAATGTCACTGGCTTTGATAGCTATATTGGACTCATCTTGCTTGACAGTGCCACGACTAGCATTTCTATCACTGGTAACTGCCATAGAAGACATTGTCATTTCTGTATCATTATTCCACCCTCTCAAGGTTTGCGTAAGTAGTTGAATACTAGGTACTAGATAAAGAATAGTGTATTGTTCCTTAGAGGCATCTCTTGCCATTGCTTCAGCAATTTTTAGACTCGTAAAAGTCTTACCAGTTCCAGGCGCCATTATAAGTTGTCCACGATCATTTTCTGTAAAATGATTCAATGCAGACTGAATTGCACTTTCTTGATAATATCTTAACTTCTTTTTAGCTTTTACAGCTACTACTTCTGGTGATTCAAAAGAAAATTTTGACCAATCAATCTGAGAATTTCTTAAATCTGAAAGCCCAATACGAATAACATCACTACGATCTGCTAGAGCTTTTTCAGCATTTTTGCCCCATTTATCGGTTGAAGCAACAATAATACCTGATTCGTAATAATCTTTTCCAAGCTCCCCTAAAAAAGAATCAATATTAGATTTTTTGATACTATGATTATAGAATTTTGCCTGAATCGCTACTAATTCACCAGTAAATTTTTCAGCAACTAAGTCTACTCCAAGATCAACTTTAGGTATTCCAAATTCCTCTGGAACATCTGCTAGCATCCATACATTCTTAAACTCATTCTGGTATGTTGGTTCATTTTGAAAATAGGCACGAGCCAAATATTCAAAATATGTCCCTCGATCTCTCTGCGTTTCAGCAAGTTCATTAATTTGTGCAACTAGATTATCAAAAGTCATAATTTCTCCTTTAGCTATTATCCAAGGTCTGCTCAATTATTGAACATGTTAAAACTATTATAAACTTTTTTGAGTTCGAATTGTCAAATTAAGTGCATAATTTAACCATAAAATACCTCATAAGGAGTTTTCCAGTTGAGACACTTTCGTGGTCTATTATTTAGTTTATCATCCCACAGCTTAATGGTATGATCGTCAATGAATGTCAAATCACTCCCTTTGGGAAAATACCCTCGTAGTAATCCATTGGTATTCTCATTTGTTCCTCGTTGCCAAGGCGCTGAGGATCCGGGAAATAGACTTCTACTTTTAATTTGTCAGTCAAGTCTTGATGATTCGTGAATTCTTTTCCTCTATCTGGGGTGACAGTTTCTTTCGGCAAGGGCTCCAAAATTTGTACCATAGCCTCTATGACTAGTTTACTTTTCTTGACCCCTACCTTCTTGATTTTAAGAAAGCGAGAATAACGATCCGTTAGAGTAATTAGAAAAGCTTTTCCAGTTTTCCCTGCAACCGTGTCTGCTTCCCAATCACCAATCCTAGTTCGCTTGTTTGCTTCTTTGGGTCTTTCTTGAATGGTATGAGAAAAAGGAGGCCATATGAAAAATGGCCAACTCAAGGCTGCTTATAATCTTCAAATCGCTACTGAAAATCAATTTGTTCTTCACTATGATGTCTTCTCAAATCCGACAGATACCAAGACTCTTCTGCCCTTACTTGAAACCTATCCGCATGACATAAAGACAGTTATCGCAGATGCTGGATATGGAAGTGAAGAGAACCTCCTTCGTTTAGATGAAAAGGAGGTGAACCATCTGATTAAATATGCCATGTTTGATAAGGAACAGAGGAAAGGGTATAAACAGTCGGCTAGAAACTTAGCGAATTGGCACTATGATGACAAGGAGGATAGCTACACACATCCTGACGGCTGGTGCTATCGTTTTCACCATATCAAACATCAGAAAACACAGACGGACTTTCAACAGGAACTCAAGGTTTACTACGCTGATGAGCCTGAGTCAGCCCCTCAAAAGGGACTGTATATTAACGAACGCTATCAGCACTTAAAAACGAAAGAATGCCAGGCGCTTTTATCTCCCGAAGGTAGATAGATGTTCGCTCAACGTAAAATTGATGTGGAACCTGTTTTTGGGCAGATAAAGGCTTGTTTGGGTTACACGAGATGTAACCTAAGAGGTAAGCGTCAAGTGAGAATTGACATGGGATTGGTACTCATGGCTAATAATCTCCTTAAATACAATAAGAGAACGAGTCAAAATTAAAAGCTAGAGTTCCGCCATTGGGAATCTCTAGCTTTTTTATGGCTGAGAACTATTTTGTCCCAGCCTCTTGATGACATTATTCATATCTCAGCGCTTCAATCGGATCTAGTTTAGAGGCTTTATTAGCCGGCAAGATACCAAAGACGATACCAACCATGGCTGAGAAGACAAGGCTTCCAACTGCTGCAGTGACAGAGACAACCGGTGGGCCTCCAAATACGTTTTCAGGCACGACTGCAGCTAGCAGAGCATTGATTCCGTAGGCAAGGCTAAGACCAAGCAGGCCACCAATAAGGGTCAATACCATGGATTCAATCAAGAACTGCGTGAGAATATTTCCACGCGTTGCTCCAATAGCTTTTCGCAAACCAATTTCCCGTGTTCGCTCTGTAACGGATACCAACATGATATTCATCACACCGATACCACCAACAAAGAGGGAAATTCCTGCAATAGCTCCGATAACACCAGTCATCGTTCCTGTGATTTGATTGTACTGCTCCAGCAAGGTATCCATATTCAGGATTTGATATTCTCCTTGACGAGCCCCTGATAAAGCCGTCAATTCTTTGGCTGCTTCCACACCAACTTCGTTGATGCGATCCACTTCTGGTACATAGATATAGACAGTTGCAATTTCATCTGTCTGAAATTCAGAAGCCACCTGTGTATTAGCCATCAAGGCGCTACCTGAGCTCATACTCCTGCTCTGACCAGCATTGGGATCCTTATAGATACCAACAACTCGGTAGTTGCTGTCACCGACTGAAACTACTTTATTCAGGGCTTCTGCACTACTTCCAAACAGGCTGTTCGCCACTGTTTCATCGATCATCATCACATTAGAAAAACTTTGATAGTCACTAGGCAGGAGAGTCCGTCCAGCTAAAATCTCATATTTTCTAATTTTGAAGAAAGTAGCATTCACACCCGTAATGTTGACCTTATCAGACTTCTTGTTTTGATAAGAAAAATCAGCTGTCGAACCATTGGTCACATAATAACCCTTGACTCCATCAATCTTCAGTAGTTCCTTGACCCAAGACTCTTGGACAACAGGTGGTTCTTCTAGTATCTCACTATCTGTATCTGGACCACCACCGGTATCCATCAAGTTGACTCCCATCGTATAATTACTTTTAGTAGGAGAATAAAGCAAGCTTACATACTGTTGTTCTTTGGTGATACTTTTAGTAACTCCCTGTTGCATCCCATTTCCCAGTGCTAAGATGACGACAACAGAAGCAACCCCGATGATAATCCCAATCATGGTCAGAAAAGCCCGCATCTTATGCCCAAGAATGGAACTAATGGCAAATTTGAAATTTTGCATCAATCACGTTCCTCCTTCTCAGCGCTATCTGAAGAGATGACTCCATCACGAATGACAATTTGACGCTTAGCATAGGCAGCAATCTCAGGTTCGTGAGTAACCATGATAATCGTTTTTCCCTCAGCGTTTAGCTCAGTCAAGAGTTCCATGATTTGCTCTCCAGTTTTGGTATCGAGGGCTCCTGTCGGCTCGTCGGCAAGAATAATCGAAGGATTATTTACCAAGGCACGCGCGATAGCAACACGTTGCTTCTGCCCCCCAGACAATTCTGAGGGCAAGTGAGTCATACGAGTACCCAAATCTACTTTTTCTAAATACTGCTTAGCTAGATTTTTTCGACTTCCTTGTGACACCCCCGCATAAATCAACGGGAGTTCCACATTTTGAAGTGCGTTTAATTTAGACAAGAGGAAAAATTGCTGAAAAACGAAGCCGATTTGATTATTTCGAACCTTGGCTAACTTCTTATCACCTAAGTTTGCAACATCTTCGTTTTCTAAAAAATACTCGCCAGTAGACGGGCGATCCAACATCCCGATAATATTCATCAGGGTAGACTTCCCGGAACCAGACGGCCCCATGATAGCCACAAACTCGCCCTCTTCAACTGTCAAATTGATATTTTTTAAGACTTTAAGTTCTTGATCACCATTCCGATAGGTTTTATTAATATTTCGTAGATCAATGAGTTTTTTCATCCGCTTTCACCTCTTGACCATCTTTCAAGCTATCTGTTGGATTGGTGATAACTTTACTATCTTTTGTCAAACCAG
>NZ_CALHWC010000057.1 GCF_938036805.1 uncultured Streptococcus sp. | reverse complement strand
AAGCACAACGTGACTACTTTGGTGCCCACACTTACCAACGTAAAGACAAAGAAGGAACCTTCCACTACTCTTGGTATGACGAAAAATAGGATAGGCCTATGGCAAAGCGAATTTTATTAGTAGAAAATGAAAAGAATCTTGCACGATTTGTGACTTTGGAACTGCAAAAAGAAGCTTATCTTCTGGATGTAGTTGAGATAGGAAGTCAAGGTTTGGCGTTGGCCAGAGAAAATGACTACGATCTGCTCTTGCTTAATTATGACTTGCAGGATATGACTGCTAGTGAGTTTGCTAGGCAACTGAGTTTGTTCAAGCCGGCTTCAGTCATTATCGTCTTAGCCAGTCGTGAAGAGATCAAAGAACATGCAGATGAGATTCAGCGCTTTGCTGTCTCCTATACCATAAAGCCTTTTATTATCAGTGATTTGGTTGAGAAAGTCTCCGATATTTTTCGAGGTCGGGACTTTATTGACCAGCATTGTAGCAAGCTGAAAACACCGACTGCTTACCGCAATCTACGAGTTGATTTGAAAAATCATATCGTCTATCGTGGAGAGGAAGTGATTGCCTTGACACGACGGGAATATGATCTACTAGTGACGCTGATGAGTAGTCCAAAAGTCATGAGTCGCGAGCGACTTCTGGAGCGTGTCTGGAAGTATGAAGGCGCCACTGAAACTAATGTAGTAGACGTCTATATTCGTTACCTACGGAGTAAGATTGATATTGCTGGACAGACCAGCTATATCAAAACTGTCCGTGGTATTGGCTATGCTATGCAGGAATAAAAAGAACAAGAGGCTGGGACAAAAGTCCTAGCCTCTCAATTGTCTTTGGATTGTCGAGCAAGACGCAGTGGTTGAGTGGGCTCTATTACGCTGATTCCATCAGCTTTTACAGCCCTACTCAACTGTGCGGAGGTGGGACGACGAAATCGAATTCTAACGAATTACCGATTTCTGTCCCACTCTCTGATCTTTTCATTTTTAGCGCAAATAATAAAATCCTAGAAGATTAAAATCCCTCTGCTTAGAGGACATGGCGCTCGAAAGCATTGTCAGAGATTCCTTGGCTGAGAATGAGTTTCGCCCATTCTTTGGCAGAAAAAAGGCTGTGATCCTTGTAATTGCCACAGGATTCGATAGTAGTGCCAGGGACATCTTCCCAAGTAGTCGTTTCAGCGATTTCTTCTAAGCAAGATTTGATGACTTGAGCAATTTCGGTTGCTGAGTGCTGTCCCCACATGATCATATGGAAGCCTGTGCGGCAACCGAAAGGTGAGCAGTCAATCATACCGTCAATCCGCTTGCGAATGAGCATAGCTAGTAAATGCTCGATGGTATGCAGGCCAGCCGTCGGAATAGCGTCTTCATTTGGCTGCACCAAACGAATATCAAAGTTAGAGATAATATCTCCTTTAGGGCCAGTTTCTTCGCCAATGAGGCGGACATAGGGTGCTTTTACGATTGTATGGTCAAGCTCAAAACTTTCAACGATAACTTCTTTAGACATGATTTCTCCTTTAAAATTTTAAATTGGAACCTGAAAATGAGGTCAGGTTTCAAAAGCGACATTCAAACACTTCCTTTTGATTATAGCATAAAAAAATAAGAGTTAGGAAATAAAAAAATTTTATATATTAAATTCTTTGATTTAGCGCCTTTTCGCCCAATAATAGGCAAAAATCAGGCTTCTTTTTCAAAAAATTGATTTGTGAATTTCTGCTATTTATGATAGAATAATAAGGAATTTTGAATTCAATAATTAAATAGATTTGGAGTAAAAACATGGGCTTATATACGATAGCTGCTTTTGTTTTTGCTGCCATCTTTGGTTTAGTGATTGGGTATGTAGGGATCTCGGTTAAGATGAAAGCATCTAAAGAAGCCGCGGAACTTACTCTTTTAAATGCTGAACAAGAAGCAACCAATTTACGCGGTCAGGCAGAACGCGAAGCGGATTTGATTGTCAAAGAAGCGATGCGCGAAACCAGTTCGCTTAAAAAAGAAGCACTTTTGGAGGCAAAAGAAGAAGCCAGAAAATATCGTGAAGAGGTTGATGCAGAATTTAAGTCTGAGCGTCAAGAGTTAAAACAAATTGAAAGCCGCTTAACAGAGCGTGCAAGTAGTCTTGACCGCAAAGATGACAATTTAACCAACAAGGAAAAGACTTTGGAGCACAAAGAACAAAGTCTTACTGATAAAGCTAAACACATTGATGCGCGTGAAGCACAAGTAGCTGAGCTAGAGCAGCAAAAAGAAGCTGAGCTTGAGCGGGTAGCATCCCTGACTCAGACGGAAGCGCGTGAGATTATCTTGACCAAGACCGAGGACAAGCTGTCCAAGGAAATTGCGACTCGTATTCGGGAAGCGGAGCAGGATATCAAAGAGCGCTCTGACAAGGTGGCCAAGGATATCTTGGTTCAAGCTATGCAGCGGATTGCTGGTGACTATGTGGCTGAGCAGACCAATTCAACGGTTCATCTGCCTGATGACAGCATGAAGGGACGGATTATCGGACGTGAAGGTCGCAATATTCGAACCTTTGAAAGCTTGACAGGGATTGATGTTATCATTGATGATACGCCTGAAGTGGTTACTCTTTCAGGTTTCGATCCAGTTCGCCGTGAGATTGCTCGGATGACTATGGAAGCTCTTCTCAAGGATGGTCGGATTCATCCGGCTCGTATCGAGGAATTGGTCGAAAAGAATCGCTTAGAGATTGATAACCGTATTCGAGAGTATGGTGAAGCCGCAGCCTATGAAATCGGAGCACCAAACTTGCATCCTGATTTGATGAAAATCATGGGTCGCTTGCAGTTCCGTACTTCCTACGGACAAAATGTTCTCCGCCACTCGATTGAGGTTGCCAAACTTGCTGGAGTTATCGCTGGAGAGTTGGGTGAAAATGCGAACTTGGCTCGTCGTGCTGGTTTCCTCCATGATATTGGCAAGGCCATCGATCGAGAAGTAGAAGGCAGCCACGTGGAAATTGGAACTGAGTTGGCTCGCAAGTATAAGGAGCATCCGGTTGTTATCAATACGATTGCTAGCCACCACGGAGATGTGGAACCTGAGAGCGTCATTGCAGTCATCGTTGCAGCAGCTGATGCCCTAAGTGCAGCTCGTCCAGGAGCTCGTAGTGAGTCGCTGGAAAGCTACATCAAGCGATTGCATGATTTGGAAGAAATTGCGAACAGCTTTGAAGGAGTTAAGACAAGCTTTGCTCTTCAAGCAGGTCGTGAAATCCGGATCATGGTCAGTCCAGAGAAAATCAAGGATGATAAGATTACAATCTTGGCGCATGATGTGCGTGAAAAGATTGAAAATAACTTGGAGTATCCAGGAAATATCAAGGTCACAGTCATTCGCGAAATGCGAGCAGTTGATTATGCTAAATAAAGTACTAGGACCTTGTCCTAGTCTTTTTTGAAAAGCTGAGGAAACGAATAAAGAAAGGAGACGTAATGGTAGAAATTATCGACAATGATTTATATGCCCAAAATGCGAGAAATTGCCAATTAAGCGGAGATCAAAAAAAGCAAGAAGCAGATAATGTGGGCGCAAAAATAGAGCGATTAGAGGCTGCAAAGAAAATTTTAGACGAACAGCTCGTTCTACTAAATAAGAGTATCGATGATGCAGAAAAAGTTTTTAATAGTCCTGCAGGTGATATCTCTGTTGATAGTTCTTGGAAAGGAGATTTGAAAAAGCAATGTAAATTTCATTTTGAGCGTGGCGTTACAAATCTAACCGACATGGAAAATAATTATCAGGATACCTTGAAAAATATCAATGGTGAATTAGTGAAATTGAAAGCTTCTCAGTTAGATTTATTGGGAGCGGCACAGAGTTTTTGGGATCAAGCTCAGTCTTGGTGGAATTCCATTCAATAAAAGGAGGAAATATGTCTCAAGATAAAGTAGGTGTACAACCCGAAGAATGGTCTAGTGTTGTCAGTAATGCTAAGAAAAGTGTTCATGGGCTAGTAGCTTTGTCAAAAAAAGAAGTTAGCTCGACAACTCTTTCTCGTTTTAAAAAATTTAATACAATTCAAGATACTTGGAACTCAGCCTTGACTGCTTATAAAACGTATGGAGAAGCAAGAGCAGATATGATGGCTAAGATGGGTGAGAAAATCATTGAGGATGATGCTGTCTATGCTAGTCAAATTGATAAGAATAAGAATTATGTGAGGTTTAATTAATGGCAGATACTCAAGAGTTGGAGGACTTTCGCACAGTCTTGTCTACGTGGCCGGATACTGATTTCGAAATAACAGATACTATTATCAAATTCGGAGATTTTCTGGGAGCACGGCCCCCTTTGATGAGAGAATTATACAAGTTAATCAAGCTGAAAGGATCTCAATACGAATACAATTCTTTGCTTGGAACGACTATTCTTTTTACCCGTACTCAGAACGGTCAGATGACCTTCTCTTTTAACGGAGAAGAGCAGGTGTGGTCGGAAGATACATTTTTTCTATTTTTGGCTATTCTAGACGTCTATTTTGGAAAGATTTATCCGATTGGTTCAGTTGTTGAGCTTGATTTGGATTTGCTGAACAGTGAGCTTAAGGAAATGTTTTCTGAGGAGCCAGGAGCGTTGGTCATGCTGACTGGACGCAAGGCACCGTTAGCAGAAGGTTTTGACCCTTATGTGATCGATTATTTTGGCCGAGTATGGCCATTTGGTGAAGTTGCTGCTTTTCCGCCTGTATTTGTTAGCAACATGATGATCAAGAATGTTGTTCATTTTGGCTATGAAAATGAATGGGAGGAAAGAATTTCAGAAGAAGTCATTCGCCAGACTTATATCAAAAGCCACCAGTTGTCAACAGCCTTTATGACTAGGGTAGATCAGTTGGCTTATTTAGCCTTTTTGAATGAGAAGTTAGTAGAGAAGGAGGGATTAGATGAGTGATGAATTTCATGTTGATATAGCAGAACTATACGATGTTTTTAAGGAAATCCAATCGCAATCTAAAAAAATAATTAGTAGTTTAGAAGCTGCTAAAAGCTCTTATAATTCTGTGATCACTTCTAATTCCATGTATGGTAATGTGGGGCAAGCAATCGCAGGCGAGATTAATAGTTCGCATAATATGTTGCTAATGCAGCTAAAGGATCTTCTATACAGTCTGCAAAGTGACTTTGCTAAGGAAGTGGAGAGCTTTCAATCAGCGACTGGTGAGAAGTCAAGTACTGCTGTACTGAATCAAGGTATTTTGAAGACTACAGGAGACTATTTTGATACGCTAAAAGGTGAGATTGACCAAATTCGGAAAACAATCAATAGCGCGACAGATAGTGTCAGTGATTTGATCTCTGTAACCAGTGATGCTCGGAACTATGAGTATTTTGGAGGTAATCTCTCGAATGCTAAGGAAGTGATAACGACTACGATAGAAAAAGTCTCAACCTGGGATGGCCAAGGCACCGCATTGGCAACGGAGACTAGTCTCCAATATCTGCAAGAATTGCTGGGTCAACTGCAGCAGACAAATGAGCTAGACTATAGCGATCCTATTATCAGCCAAGTAGTGAACAATCTTTCCCCCATGGCGGATAAGGTCAAGGAGATAGATGATCAGATAGATGAGAGTGTCCAGAAAGCCGAGCTAGAGGCACAAAAAGCCAAGGAATTGGAAGACAAGGAAAAGGAGAGGATAGAAAAGGATTGGCGCCTTCACCATCCAATTCAGGCCACGTTGCGAGATTGGCGTAAGGGCCTCTCTGATAGTTTAGACGGAATGACTGAATGGATGAAGGATGATCCGAACTGGGCCTACATCAAAGGTTTTGGGGATGCAGCCTTTGGCATTTTAGGTGATGCAACGTTTGGAGCTGTAGAATTTGGTGTTGATCTTGCCCAATACACCCACGAGGGTCTGACGTTTGGTTATAATTCTCTCATGGGGAAAGAAACTCCGCAGTGGATGAAGGATGATCTAGAAGGTGGGAAGAATGCTCTTGGTGAAGTCTTACTAAATACTCTTGGGACTGCTTATGGCTTAGTCACAATGATTCCAGAAGTGAATGATTTGATTAATGCCTTAGACGACAGTACTCGCGATGGCAGTCTCATGGGGTCGATTCTACATGATGCCCGTCATGCCAAAGATTTGAAACAGCAACCGATTCGTGATAAAATCGAACTAGCTGGACAGTTTTCGGGTTACGAAAGTGGACAGGCTGCGGGAGAAATCATCAGTGAAATCGTTTCATTTATTGGTCCTGCTAAGTTAGCCAAGATAGCCGGCAAGAGCAAGCTGGTAAGCCGATTGTCACAGGTGCCCAAAATTGAAAAGGGTCTATCTTATATAAAACAAGCTCGTACGATGTTGTCTGACAACTATCTGAGCACACTAGCACGGGAGAGCTACGGTGCGACCAAGGACTTCTTTAGAAGTCGTTTGGGGAATCTTTGGGATGACTTTAGCCGTAAGAAGCTCTCCCCTGTGGGGTTGGATGACTTCCGTTATGGAGAGGACATTGGCAAGCATACCGCTCGATTTTACCAGAGTACGGGTGAGAGTGCGGAGTATCAGAGTATACTTCGGGATCTTTATGGCGATGCAAGCGAGCAGAGCGGCCGGAAGGTCGGCCGAGAGTTCAGCAGAGAAACAAGCGAGCAGTTGGCCAAGCATAGCGATGATGTATTGAAAGGATTTGATGATTCTGACTGGGGCAGTAATGAATTAGGCAAGTTGAGAGAGAAATGGAATGTCCCTGAAACAGACACGATTGCAGTTGGGAAAACAGATGTTCCAGGTCTTGAAGGAAAAGTATTTGAAGGTGGTTCACCTAAGGTTCGTAAGGAGGCTGGTTTGCCAGACTTAGATGATGCGTTTCCGGATAGAGAAATAAGAAGTTCAGGAAAGATTTCTTCAGCTACTCGGCATGCTGAGGAAAATGTTGCAAACGATTTTATTAACGCTATAAAAGAAGTAGGATTAGAAGCTGAAAATGTTACTGGAACATTTAAAATCCACCAATCAAATCCAAAAGGTGTCTGCCCAACTTGTTTAAGTGGACTTGGGAACCCAGCCAAACCTTCTGGAGTTATTAAACAATTGAGTGAAATGTTTCCGAAACTTAGAATCGAGGTAACTTCAGAAGTGGTTGAAGGAGTGAAAGTAAATGGACGCTTACAATTTATAGTTGAGAATGGTAAATATGTTAAAAATTAGAAAGGAAGCAGGAATGGAATTGAATATTAATCTCTTATGTTTTATGCAGAGACTAACAGAACCTTTAAAAAAATATATAAAAAATTTGGATTATAAAGAATATGTGAATAAAACATTAGAACTAACGAGTGGATCTATAAACAATATCACAGAGTCGGATCCAGATTTACTCTATAGTAGATTAGAAAACATAGATGAAGAAGATATTTTAACTTATTTTGAACTAGATAAGGATACAGATCCATCTGTATGGGGTTGTATTGCAAATTTCTTGGCACTTGTTAGTTATTTTTCTTATAACGTTACGGGAGAAAAATATTTGCCTGAGACCATTGAAAGTGTCGATGAAGAAACACTTAAAGATTACTTTATTACTTATAAAAAATTAGTAAAAACATATGAAGAATTATCAAGTTTGGATGCCTCATTTCAGAATGAAGAGTACTTAAAAGACAAATTAGTTACTTACTATTTTAAGTTTCTATTTGAAGATTATAATTGAGAATATGGGAAAAAATTTGTATTTCATGTTAATTTATTCAGAGGCTATTCTTAGTCAGATGAAAACGCAATACAAGCCTCAAATTCGAGCCGCTTTGGATGATTGCTGGAGTTTTTTGGAAAACAAAAATAAAACAGGGAAAGAACTCTATACTTTATTGGATGATGGGACAGATTTTAATGGAATTTTTATCTATATGCAATTAGATGAGGATGAAACTAACGTTCCATCCTGGGATAATATTAGCTATGCAGTTGGCTCAACGGCTAAAGAAGCTTACTTGTTTGATAATCAGAAGCAACTTCCTTCACCTTTGGAAAATATTGATTCAAATTTAATAGAATTATTTATTGAAAACTTAAAAGAAATTAATATAGATTTTTATAATCATGTTGAGGAAGTGAAAAATTTTGTGCAAAGTGACTCATCACCTTCAAAAGTTGATGCTTTGAAAGAACTAGGAAAATTGGAACTGGTATAATACAACAAAGTCTTAACTTTCGGTTTTGTCCCTTTACTAACCTTGGGAGGCGTAAAAGATGTGGATCATATGGATAAGGTAAAAGTCTTGGAGCACATTTACCTCATGTACCAACTCACAGGCGGAGTAATGTACGATTGATAATATGTAACCACCCTTGAGGTGGTTTTTTCAGCTGATGGTGACTGGCGATATGGTCGTTTGTGGTATACTAGGATTGTAGAGCCAGCAAATTTGGTGACAACCTAGCTGAAGTATCACGAAGCTATCATGCCTTTCGTGAGAGCTTCCAGAAAGCCGAGCTAGAGGCACAAAAAGCCAAGGAATTGGAGAGGATAGAAAAAGATTGGCGTCTTCACCATCCAATTCAGGCCACGTTGCGAGATTGGCGTAAGGGCCTCTCTGATAGTTTAGACGGAATGACTGAATGGATGAAGGATGATCCGAACTGGGCCTACATCAAAGGTTTTGGGGATGCAGCCTTTGGCATTTTAGGTGATGCAACGTTTGGAGCTGTAGAATTTGGTGTTGATCTTGCCCAATACACCCACGAGGGTCTGACGTTTGGTTATAATTCTCTCATGGGGAAAGAAACTCCGCAGTGGATGAAGGATGATCTAGAAGGTGGGAAGAATGCTCTTGGTGAAGTCTTACTAAATACTCTTGGGACTGCTTATGGCTTAGTCACAATGATTCCAGAAGTGAATGATTTGATTAATGCCTTAGACGACAGTACTCGCGATGGCAGTCTCATGGGGTCGATTCTACATGATGCCCGTCATGCCAAAGATTTGAAACAGCAACCGATTCGTGATAAAATCGAACTAGCTGGACAGTTTTCGGGTTACGAAAGTGGACAGGCTGCGGGAGAAATCATCAGTGAAATCGTTTCATTTATTGGTCCTGCTAAGTTAGCCAAGATAGCCGGCAAGAGCAAGCTGGTAAGCCGATTGTCACAGGTGCCCAAAATTGAAAAGGGTCTATCTTATATAAAACAAGCTCGTACGATGTTGTCTGACAACTATCTGAGTACACTAGCACGGGAGAGCTATGGTGCGACCAAGGACTTCTTTAGAAGTCGTTTGGGGAATCTATGGGATGACTTGAGTTACAAGAAGTTCTCCTTTGCGGGGTTGGATGATTTCCGCTATGGAGATGACATTGGCAAGCATACCGCTCGACTTTACCAGAGTACGGGTGAGAGTGCGGAGTTTCAGCGTATACGCCAGAAACTCTATGGCGAGGCAAGCGAGCAGAGCGGTCGGAAGGTTAGTCGAGAATTCAGCAAGGAAGCTAGTGAGCAGTTAGCTAAGCATAGTGATGATGTAGCTAAAAGTGCGAAAGAGGCTGCAGAGCAAGCAGGCAAGAAAGCTCGTCAAGAGTTCAGCAAAGAAGCCAGTGAGCAGTTGGCTAAGCATGGCGATGATGTAGCTAAAGGTGCGAAAGAGGCTGCAGAACAAGCTGGTAAGAAAGTTGGCAAGGAATTCAGCAAGGAAGCTAGTGAGCAGTTAGCTAAGCATGGCGATGATGTAGCTAAAGGTCTGGAAGAAACCGCTGAGAACACTAGTAAAACTGTTAAAGAGGTTGAATATGGCGAGCACTTCACTAAAGGAGTCAATGGTCGTAAAGAACTCTTGCCAAACGTTCAGTATGTGACAGAGAGTGGTTACCGCTATACGACAGACGAGTTTGGCCGTATTTCTCGTGTTGAAGTGGATGATTTGGTTCTCAAGAAAGGGAAGCGGAATGCCTATAGTCAACGTGTGGCTGGTCGTGAGTATCGGATTACGGAAGCCGAGCTTTGGGAAGGTCTGGATGATGGTGGACACTTGATTGGAACTCAGTTCAACGGACCTGGAGACTTGGACAATGTCATTGCAATGAACCGTGAAATCAATCGTTCTGGTGGAGCCTGGTACAATATGGAACAAGAATGGGCGAATGCACTTAAGGAAGTGCCACCTAGAAAAGTCACAGTGGACATCCAGCCAGTCTATTCAGGTAAGTCACTGAGACCGGATAGTTTCTTTGTAGAGTATCAAATTGAAGGAAGTAAATCAGTGACTAAACTTATAAAGAATCAAATCGGAGGATAAAATGGAACAACAAATTAATGAGAAAATGACAGAGATTATATATAAAGTGAATGATATGATTCCGGTTGAATGGGAAGATCTTTATATCAACTTTGAAGTGGATAAAACGCTTAGTGGAGGCGTCATATTTTTCTTTAAATATAAAGGAGAATATCATTATTACATGGATATTCCATCTTTATTTGGGATCCCTAAGACAGAATTCAGAATAGAATACATAAATCTTTTTGCTTTAGGTGAAGATATGAAGAAGATATTCATCGAGCACGGTCTGGCAGAGTGGTCTGCCTTTACAATCAAAGTGGATGGAAATAATAAAGTTTCTTTGGATTTTGACTATGCACCATGGAATGAAAGTGAATTTGGACCAAGTTCTCGAGTAGATTTCTTTGAATATAAATATCTAGGTAAGCAACCGTCTAGTGAAAAAGAACTTGAGAAGTTCAAGGCCATGGAAGCCTTTCAGCAGGAACATAATGGCAAATAGTTTTCTTGGATAAAAGACCACCTTAAGGTGGTCTTTTATGGTTTAATCAAACCTTATATATTGTTTGTGGCATACTAGAACCATAATGAAGCGTGAAAAGGAAATCGGTAGCAAGCCAAATCGGAGGATAACATGGAAAAATAAATTAATGAAAAAATTATCGAAATCATGTATTAAGTAAATGATATGATTTGTATATTATATATTCAGGATAACAAAATAGGCTCTATAATTCCTACAGTAGTTTTACTCACTACAGAAATTATAGAGCTTTATTTTTGAACTCGATGATAAATCTAAGTATTATATTATAGCTATTTTCCTGCTATCTGTTAGACCAAGTTCTTGGTAGGAATAGAAGCAGGATTGGATAGATTTCTAAACGTCCTGCAATCATGGCAAGGGAGAGGAGGAATTTAGAAAATGGGCTATAGATAGAGAAGGTCTCGGTGGTTCCGATCATTGGTCCGATATTATTGAAACAGCTGATGACAGTACTGGTAACAGTCATTAGATTGTTATTGTCCAGACTGATGATAAAAATCAAAGCTGCGATAATCAAAATATAAACAGCCAAATATTTGAGAACCTTGTGTTGGGTATCTTTATCCAAAACAGCGCCGTTGATATGCATGGTTAGAACGCGGTTTGGCGAAAGCGTGGAAAGGATTTGGTTTTTAGCGATGCGACCGATTATAATGGCACGGATCACTTTGAAACCGCCAGCGGTGGAGCCAGCAGAACCTCCTAGACACATGAGCAGCAGCAGAATGACTTGTGAGAAGAGGGGCCACTGTACGGTATCTCCATAGCCGAATCCTGTCGTAGTAATGATATTGGAGACTTGGAAAAATGAAATTTCTAAGCTTTTAGCAAATTCCCCGTAAATATGGAGAACATTGAAGCTAATCAAAATAGTGGCAGTGAGGACAATCCAGAGATAGCCTTTCAACTCCTCGTCATGAAAACAGGCTTTAAATCTTCGAATCAAGAGATAATAGTAGAGATTGAAGTTTACCCCAAAGGTCAGAACGCCGAAGCTGACAAGGTAGGTGATTAGAGAACTATTGTAGTGGGCAATTCCGTCGTTAAAGACAGTGAAGCCTCCTGTACCAGCCGTTCCCATTGCGATGACGATACTATCAAAGAGTGGCATGCCGGCGAGGAAATAAAGAAAGGCAAAAAGGGCAAAGAGCGCTAGATAGATAATATAAAGAATCTGGGCGGTGTTTCTCAATTTCGACACAACCTTACCAAAGACTGGTCCAGGAACTTCTGCTTTCATGACCTCTAAGTGGCCATTTTTAGCATTATCCATGATAGCTAAGGCAAAGACCAGCACCCCCATTCCTCCAATCAAGTGGGTAAAACTACGCCAAAAGAGGAGGGAATGGGAAAGGACAGATACATCGTTTAAGATCGTAGCACCAGTAGTGGTAAAACCAGAGCTGACTTCAAAGAAAGCATCAATCAGATTAGGAATCTGACCAGAAAAGACAAAAGGCAGAGCGCCAAAGAAGGACCAGAGAATCCAGCAAAGGGCAACAATCAGAACCCCTTCCTTGGTGTAAATATGGACATCCTTGGGCTTAAAGGCTGAACCTAATCCACCTAAAATCACTAAAATGGACATTGTTGCGCCGATAGAAAGGAAGACCTCAAGATCTTCACGGTAGATGAGGGCAACGATTGTTGGAACCAACAAGAGGGCTGCTTCGATTAGCAGGAGTTTGGAGAGGAGGAAGCGAATCATAGATCTATTCATGGGACTACCTCTCTAACAAATCGTAAATCTTGTCGATATTTTGAATCAAGGTCGTAACAAGGATCTTATCTCCGACTTCTAAATAGTCATCTCCACTTGGGAAGATGGTTACACCCTGACGAATAATCGCTGCAATCAGGACCCCTTTCCTCAATCTGAGCTGAGAAAGAGGCTGCTCAATCATTTTGTTTCCTTCGTGGATCTGGAATTGGAGCGTTTCAATCTGGCCATTTGCCACATGGTGTAAGGCTTCTAGGCTAGAGAATTGCGCATTATTCCGCCCGCGGATGAAGTGCATAATGGTATCAACTGCGATCCCTTTCGGCGTGACAATACTTGCGAAGTCTTGATTGTCAATAATCTCAAGCAGACTGGTCCGATTCACTTTGGTGATGTTTTTCTGAACTCCCAGGTTATTAAGGAACATGGAAGTGATGATGTTTTCTTCATCGACCCCTGTCAGTGTGGCGATCGCATCATAGTGCGCAGCTCTTTCCTCCAGTAGGATGTCTTTGGCTGTTCCATCCCCATTGACCACATAGAGTTCTGGAAATTCTTGGCTGAAGAATTCTGCTCGCTGGCGATTGATTTCGATGACCTTGAGCTCTATTTTGCTGTTTTTGAGAATGTTTAATAGATAATAGGCAATCTTGCCTGCTCCGATAATCATGAGGCTTTTGATGACTCTTGGTCGGATTTGATTGTGGAAGCGAACAATCTCTGACCGATTTCCAGTTAGAAAGATTTTGTCAGATGGCTGCAAGGTGAAATCACCATCTGGGATACTGAGCTTGCCCTCTCTTTCAATAGCACAAATTATAACGTGGGGGAAACGTTTCCTAAATTGTGAGAGGTTCATTTGACAGAGATGGCTTTCTGGCTTGATTTTAAAGTCCATCAGGGTCACTCGGCCATTGGCAAAATGCTCTAGGGACAGAGCATTAGGAAAATCAATGATATTGGCAATGTAACGAGCTGCGAGGAGCTCAGGATTGACTACCAGAGAGAAGCCCAGAATATTTTTTTCTTTAAAGTATGGGTTGGAATACTCAGGATTTCTCACGCGGACAATAGTTTCTTTGGCTCCCATTTTCTTTGCGAGAACGGCTGAAACCATGTTGACCTCATCATGCTCCGTCATGGCAATAAAAATGTCGCAGTGGGCAACATTTGCCTGCTCCAAGATTTTAAAATTCGCACCATTTCCAACGATGCCTATAATATCATAGCGTTTTGTAATATGATTTAGAACCGCTTCATTTTGTTCAATTAAAACGACATCATGCTTTTCAGCAACGAGTGAGCGACAAAGGGCGGCGCCGACCTTCCCGCTTCCGACGACGATAATTTTCATATTATTCCTCCCGAATATGTATCTATCATACCCTTTTTTATATAAAATTTCATCTATAAATCTCAATAAAGCCGTTTTTTACAAAATAGTAAGCTATTTCAAAAGAAATCCTACAAAAATCTCACTTTTTGAGGTCATTTTTATTGACTTGTCGGAAGAAAATGATATACTAGGAAAGTACCCTCATTGATTTACATCAAACCTGTTGTGATGTAAGTTAATGATGCCTTAACCACGCTGTTTGCTGAGCTTGACTCCGGGCAGTGTGGCTATTTTTTTATTCTAATGAAAATCAGGAAAAAATCATGTCTCAGCAAAATCACATCGTCCTTTTTGAACCACAAATTCCACAGAATACAGGCAATATCGCTCGTACTTGCGCAGCGACCAACTCTCCCCTCCATATCATCAAGCCCATGGGCTTTCCTATTGACGACCGTAAGATGAAGCGGGCTGGACTGGATTATTGGGATAAGCTGGATATTAGCTTCTATGAGAGTCTGGATGACTTTATGAAGCGGATGGACGGACGGCTCTATCTGATTTCTAAGTTTGCCGAGAAGGTCTACTCGGAAGAGAATTTTGCAGCCGGAGGCTCGCATTATTTTATGTTTGGTCGTGAGGATAAAGGCTTGCCTGAGGAATTTATGCGTCAGCACCCAGAAAAGGCCTTGCGCATTCCCATGAATGACCAGCATGTCCGCAGTTTAAATGTCTCTAATACGGTCTGTATGATTGTCTACGAAGCCTTACGGCAACAGAACTTTGCAGGACTGGACTTGGTACATGAGTACGAAGCGGATAAATTAAAATAAAATGGCCTTGTCCCACCAGCTCAGGCTACAGGGAATTAGCCTAGAAAGTAGGTAAACATGAAATGGATAAAACATAAATGGGTCATCAGCACCCTCCTTCTAATCAGTATCTTTTCTGCAGTGCTCCTATACAACCATCTCACTGTTCAGAAGGACGAAGTCAAGTATGATGATTTTTCAACAAAAGTGGATAAGATTTTACTATTCGGTGATAAGCAACAGTATGTGGTTGGCCTTAATAAAGAAGGTCACGAAAGTGGTGCTGAGCCAACTCAAAATTATCTGGTATCTCAGGAGCGTAGGATGCAGGAACGTCTTGCCAATAATAATCATCAGCTAGAGGGAGATTATTGGTATCTGATTCTACATGACTTGCGTACGAAGGATTTTAAGGAACGGAAGATTGATCTCTATAAGGAGCTATATAGATATGATTATCAGCTCCAACCATGGGGTTGGGATCCTGTCTATTATAAGGGGAAAGATTACGTAGCTGTGCAAGTCACTCATAAAGAGGCCCCAAATACCCAAAACGGTCGTAGTCGTTACCTTTTTTGGGATATAGAGGCAGAAAAGTTTCAAGAAGCTCCACAAGATTTTGATGTCAAAACTTATAGGGAGGAGATGGCTCTGGGTTTTGGTCCGACAAACCTTCGTGAGGCAATGGATCCTTACCATGCAAATATATCATATTGGCATCTCTCATTTTCTGGCTTTAATGATAAGGAGAAATTTCCGAAGACAGCTAATATCAATTTGTATCAGGAATATCCAGAGATGGTAAAATTAGTGCAGGAAGAAAAAATATTTGAAATATATTTGCGTAAGGGACAAAATACAAAAGAGTCTGTCTTTGAGGATATGCGTCATTTGTTTGCACCGATCGGTCAAGACAAGATAGATGTGATAGCCACTGATCCTAAAACGGGAGAACAAACCCCCATCAACTCTTATCAAGAGATGGAAGCTTGGTGGGATCAGCATTAAGCCATACGTAAAAAGTAGGTGTATATGAAATGGATTCTATTGAATTATTTATGCTTACATCAATCAAAACGCTTGCAAGTGCAAGCGTTTTTTGTTATGATTAAAGGGTCTTCAGGGCAGGGTGAGATTCCCGACCGGCGGTAAGTTTGACTAGCTATTTTAGCTTTCTCGTCGTTGTCTTGTCTCGATATACTTTAAGTATAATCTTTGACTGCGACGCCTAGATAAATTTAAAATATCTTAGCCAAATAAGTCCGCGAGCGAAAGCTGATGTGGTGCGATTCCACAACCGACAGTATAGTCTGGATGGGAGAAGACGAAAGGCGTTATTGCCTGGCCGGTTGGTCGTTTTAATCTTATTTTAAGGGGTATTTTATATACTCTTATAAATTGTGAAAGGATTTTTCGGGCCTTGTGTTAGCAGCCTTCCAGCTTCTCTAATTTTTATAAATTGGAGGAACCTGTTATGACAAATACGCGCAAAATGGCGATAGTAGCGGCTCTATCTGCACTATCTTTCCTGCTCATGTTCTATCAAATCCCTTTGGTAGCCGAGTTTCTAAAATTGGATTTTTCGATTATTCCGATTTTATTAGCCTTGGTTCTCTTGGATTTTAAGAGTTCTGTAGCAGTTCTGCTCATTCGCTCTGTTTTAAAATTGGCCTTAAATGGTCATGGAGTGGAAACCTTGATCGGTTTGCCAATCAATATTGTGGCGATTCTGGTCTTTGTCCTCTTCTTTGCTCTTTTCTGGGAAAAGAAGAGAGATTTGATGAGCTATTTGCTTGCATCTTTCCTAGGAATTCTTTCCTTGACTGCAAGTATGCTGGCGCTGAATGCTTTTTATGCCATTCCGCTTTATGCTCGTTTTGCAAACTTTGATATCGGTCAGATCATTGGTGTAAGTAAGTATCTACTGACCATGATTGTTCCCTTTAACCTATTAGAAGGAGTGATCTGGGCGGTGGCTTTCTGGCTGATTTACACGCTTTTGACGCCCGTTCTAAAACGCTATGAAAAATAAACAATCTTATCTAACAAAGGGCTCTTTTGCCCTTTTACTTTTCGTCATATTAGGCTACATGGTCAAGTTTTATCCAGAGCAGCTAGTTGCCTTTGATAGCCCGATTCAAACTTGGCTGCGAGGTGACTTGCCCACAGCTTTGACGACATTTTTCAAACTGGTCACTAGTTTCATTGATCCGCTGGGGATTATTATCTGGGTTTCTGCCCTTGTCCTATTTTTCCTTTATAAAAAATGGAAGATAGAAGCAGCCTTACTAGCTGGAAATCTGGTCTTACATGGGATTTTGATTAAGCTGATTAAACTCCTTTACCAAAGAAGCCGACCTAGTATCTTACATTTGGTCGAAGAGGGTGGCTATTCTTTCCCGAGCGGACATTCCATGGCGACAGCCATTGTGGTGGGGACTTTGATGATTATCGTCCAGCAACGGATGCAGAATCAACAAATCAAGCGCCTTGTACAGGGCTTGCTCTTGCTCTTTATCTTGACCATTATGGCGTCCAGAGTCTATCTGGGAGTGCACTATCCGACGGATGTGATTGGAGGAGCCTTGATGGGCTTTGCCATTCTCAATATCGAATTTCCCTTTTATGACAAGCTGCGCTTTCAATGGCGCTTCAAGGGAAAGCAGAAATAAATAGAGATGAGAAGAGGCTGGGACAAAAGTCCTAGCCTCTCAATTGTCTTTGGATTGTCGAGCAAGACGCAGTGGTTGAGTGGGCTCTACTACGCTGATTTCATCAGCTTTTACAGCCCTACTTAACTGTGCGGAGGTGGGACGACGAAATCGAATTCTAACGAATTACCGATTTCTGTCCTACTCTCTGTTGTCTTGACAAAGGAGGCCTCTTTCTTTAAGATAGGAGCAAGTGAGATGAGGAGGTGAATGTCCGTTTTGAATCCAGAAATCATTAAGTCGGTTTTAGTTCTTGTGGATGAGATTCCTGCTGGGCGCGTGGCAACCTATGGCCAGATTGCTCGTTTGATTGGACGGCCTAAAAACGCCCGCTTGGTGGGAAAGATTCTCAGTCAGTCGGAGCATTATGGCGGTAAGCATCCTTGCCATCGGGTGGTCAATGCAGCAGGGCGTCTCGCACCGGGCTGGGAAGAGCAAGCGCACTTGCTTTGGGCAGAGGGAGTGAACTTGAAGGCCAATGGCTGTGTGAATCTTAAGCATTATCAGTGGGAGCGATGATTTTCTTCTTTCTTGGTGAAAGAGGAAATTTTTGTTTCTAGGCTCCTTTTTGTGGTAGAATGGAAGGTATGAAATCTTACAATGCTTTGAATGATTATTATCGAAAACTTTTTGGAGAAAAGACCTTTAAGGTGCCTATTGATGCGGGCTTTGACTGTCCCAATCGGGATGGGACGGTGGCGCATGGAGGCTGTACCTTCTGTACTGTTTCGGGCTCTGGTGACGCCATTGTGGCACCTGATGCCCCCATTCGGGAGCAGTTCTATAAGGAAATTGACTTTATGCACCGCAAGTGGCCAGATGTTCGAAAGTATCTGGTTTATTTCCAGAACTTTACCAATACTCACGAGAAGCTTGAAGTGATTCGTGAGCGTTATGAGCAGGCCATCAATGAGCCAGGTGTCGTTGGACTCAATATCGGGACTCGACCGGACTGTTTGCCTGACGAGACCATCGCCTACTTGGCTGACCTGTCCGAACGCATGCATGTGACCGTGGAGCTGGGGCTTCAGACCACCTACGAGGAGACTTCAGACCTTATCAACCGTGCCCATTCCTATGAGCTCTACGTGGAAGCGGTCCAGCGAGTTCGTAAGCTGGCTCCCAAGGCGGAGATTGTCTCTCACTTGATCAACGGCCTGCCGGGTGAGACCCATGAGATGATGCTGGAGAATGTCCGCCGCTGTGTGACGGACAATGATATTCAGGGTATTAAGCTCCACTTGCTTCACCTGATGACCCATACTCGCATGCAACGGGATTACCATGAGGGACGGCTGCAGCTACTCAGTCAGGAGGAATATGTCTCCATCATCTGCGATCAGTTGGAGATTATCCCCGAACATATCGTCATCCACCGTATCACAGGCGATGCTCCGCGAGACATGTTGATTGGTCCCATGTGGAGCCTCAATAAATGGGAAGTGCTCAATGCCATTGAGGCAGAAATGCGTCGCCGTGGCAGCAAGCAAGGCTGTAAAGCAAAGGAGCAGAGATTCGTATGTTAAGACCCTTACAGATGGCCCATGCCTTTTTGGCTGAAGTCGTAACCAAGGAAGATACTGTGGTGGACGCTACTATGGGCAATGGGCATGACACCCTCTTTCTGGCTAAATTGGCCAAGCAAGTCTACGCTTTTGACATTCAGGAGCAGGCTGTGGAAAAGACCCGCCAGCGCTTGGCAGAAGCTGGCTTGGACAATGCCCAGCTAATCTTGGGTGGACATGAGACTCTGGACCAATACACAGACCATTTCAAGGCCGCTATTTTTAATCTGGGCTACCTGCCTTCGGCGGACAAGTCTGTCATTACCCGACCCGCTACGACGCTGGAAGCTTTGGAAAAGGTCTGCCGGGGTTTGGAAAAAGGCGGTCGCGTAGCCATCATGATTTACTATGGGCATGAAGGGGGCGAAGTGGAGAAAGATGCGGTGCTAGACTTCGTCAGTCAACTGCCCCAGCAGGACTTCACCGTTGCCCTCTACAAGACAATCAATCAGATTAACAATCCGCCTTTCTTGGTCATGATTGAGAAATTAAAAGAAAAATAAGGGTTCCAAAGTTGCTAAAAACTTTGAGTAATCATTTGGAGAAAAAATGGACAAGCAATATTTGCATGAAAAATTGGCTGGCTTACGAAACAAATATGTCGAGTCTGCCAACGAAGAAACGAATACTGGCTTTTTGGACGAGGCCAAAATGAATAAAAAAATGCTACGAATCAAGAAAAAATTGGTGAATTTAGAAATGGAGCGCTGCCAAAAGATGATTGAGCACCGCGACCTATCCAAAATTGATCAAAAGATTTCGGCGCAAAAAGAATTGTTTAAAGAGTGCTGCCAGCAGAGATAAAGGAGGTTCAGAGTGGAAATCCTTCTCTACACGATTGTTTTTTTGCTCCTGTTGGTTGTCTCGAATGTGACCAATCGCTTCCTGCCCCAGCTCCCCTTACCCTTAGTTCAGATTGTGCTGGGAATTTCACTTGGTTTTATCTTGCCTCAGGAGAAATTTCACTTGGATACAGAGCTGTTTTTGGCCTTGGTGATCGGGCCCTTGCTCTTTCGGGAAGCTGAGGAAAGCAATATTACCAGTATCCTCAAACATTGGAGAATCGTTTTATATTTGATTTTTCCAGTTATCTTTATTTCAACGGTTGGCTTGGGCTATCTGGCTCATCTTATCTGGGGAGCCTTGCCCTTGGCGGCCTGTGTTGCCGTAGGAGCAGCTCTGGGTCCGACAGACTTGGTTGCCTTTGCTTCCCTATCAGAGCGCTTTTCCTTCCCCAAGCGGGTGGAAAATATCCTAAAAGGAGAGGGATTGCTTAACGATGCGTCTGGTCTAGTTGCTTTTCGTGTGGCTCTTTTGGCTTGGACTACAGGAAGTTTTTCCCTAGGAAAAGCTAGTATATCCTTAGTTCTTTCCATTATTGGAGGATTTGCCATCGGGATGCTCAGTGCTGGCCTCAATCGCTGGCTGCATAAGCTGTTGATGAGTGCCCAAGTGTCAGATATTGCTAGTGAGCTCTTGCTGGAGCTGAGCCTACCCTTGGTTACCTTCTTTTTAGCAGAGGAAATCCATGTTTCAGGGATTATCGCAGTGGTCGTCGCAGGTATCTTTAAGGCTAGCCGCTTCAAGCGGATAACGCTTCTGGAAGCCCAGGTGGATTCGGTTACAGAAACCATCTGGAATACAGTGAACTTTATGCTCAATGGCTCTGTCTTTATCATTTTAGGAATAGAGCTGGAGATGATTGCAGAGCCAATCTTAAAGAGCCCGATTTACGATAATCTCTTGCTACTCGTGAGCATTGTCCTTCTGACTTTCCTACTCTTTGCCCTTCGGTTTGTCATGTTGTTCACTTTTTACTTCATTCGAATCAGAAGATTGCACAAGAATGTTGGAAACTACCTGAAGGAAATGCTGCTGCTGACCTTTTCAGGTGTCAAAGGAACCGTCTCCATTGCGACTATTCTTTTGATTCCGAGTCAGTTGGAGCAAGATCATCCTTTGTTGCTTTTCTTGGTAGCAGGTGTGACCTTTCTTAGCTTTATGACAGGCTTGCTCACTCTTCCGCATCTATCTGAGGAGAGAGAAGAGGAAGCCGAGCACCTGATGCACATTGCTATTTTAAATGAAGTGGTGGGTGAACTGGAAGCGAGTCTCAAGCAGGCTAAGGCTAAGGCACCTCTCTATGCGGCTATTGACAATTACCATGGCCGGATCGAAAATCTAATCCTTGAACAGGAAGATAAGGCCACTCAGCGAGACTTGGCAGCTCTGAAGTTATTGATTTTGAGTATCGAAAATGATGGTCTGGAGCAAGCTTTTGAGGAAGGAAAAATCAGCAATCGCAGCTATCACATCTATCAGCGTTACCTGCAAAATATCGAGCAGGGAATCAATCGCAATCTAGCTTCTAGCTTTACCTATATGTTTCTTGTTACGCTGCGTGTATTGCGCATGTTGCTCCATGAAATCGTCACTCTTGGTGCCAGATGGCGCTCTTGGAGGCAAGGGGGAGCTAAGCGCTTGACTGCCGAGGACATGGAGGATATAGCAGAGCTTTACCTGTCCAATACCGAAGTCATTATCGAAAGCTTGGAACATCTAAAAGGAATCTACAAGCCCTCGCTGATTACATTCTTGCAGGAATCTCGACTAAGGGAAACAGAGATTATCGGCAGCGGTGCCTTCATCGAGCGTGTTATTGCGCGATTCAAACCCAATAACATCTCAGAAATGATCTGGGGCTATTATTTGGAGAGAAAAATTATCTTTGAATATGAGAAAAAGAAATTGATCTCAAGTAGCTATGCTAAACGCTTGCGCCAAAATGTCAATAATTTAGAAAATTACTCACTGAAAGAAAGAGCCAATACTCTACCTTATGACATGGTTAATTACGCTAGAGAGCGCTAGAAGATAAGGCTATCCAGTGACCTCCACTAAAAATTAAATAGAATTCAAAAAGAGAACGGAATACTTTATCCGTTCTCTTTTTGTTTTGTTTTTAAAAGTTTATCAAGACGCAACGCTAAAATCAGTTAGCTTTGGCTTTCATCGAGCTTAGTTTTTTCTGACTCTGATTTTTTGGCCGATTTAATGAGAATCTTGCCATTGCTGGTCATGATAGCTTTGAGTTCTTTTTCGCTTGGATTTTCCAGATAGAAGTCAGTAATAGCATCTTCGATATGGTCTTGAATGGTGCGGCGCAATGGACGAGCACCCATTTTCGGATCGTAGCCAAGATCAACCAATTTTTCTTTGACTTTCTCTGTAACATCCAGATGAATGTCGTTGGTTGCCAAGCGCTGGTTGACATCGTCCAGCATGAGGTTGACGATCTGCAGCAGATTGTCCTTGCTGAGTGGCTTGAATTCGATGATGCCGTCAAAGCGGTTCATAAACTCAGGACTGAAGAAGTTACCCAGCTCACCCAAGACGGAATTGGTACGGCCTTCACGAGCTGCCCCAAAGCCAACGCTGGCTTCAGCCTTGCCCGTTCCGGCATTGGATGTCATGATGATAATGGTGTCCTTGAAGCTGACAGTCCGACCTTGACCATCGGTCAGGCGGCCATCATCCAGAACCTGCAGGAACATGTGCATGACATCAGGATGGGCCTTTTCTACCTCATCCAGTAGAATGAGCGAGTATGGATTGCGGCGGACGCGCTCGGTCAACTGGCCAGCCTCCTCATAGCCGACATAGCCTGGAGGCGCACCAACCAGCTTGGCCACGCTGTGTTTTTCCATGTATTCACTCATATCAAAGCGAATCATGCTGTCAGCAGAGCCAAAGAGCTCAATGGCCAGTTGCTTAGAAAGCTCAGTCTTACCGACACCAGTTGGTCCGACAAAGAGAAAGCTACCGATTGGACGATTAGGACTTCCTAGTCCGACCCGATTGCGGCGGATAGCCTTGGCAATCTTATCCACGGCTTCATCTTGGCCGATGACATGAGCCTTTAAGTCACTAGCGAGATTGACTAGTTGAGACTGTTCTTTTTCCTTCAGGTCGCCAACTGGGATATTGGTCTTTTGCTCTACGATGTGCTCAATCGTTTTCTCGCTGATAATTGGGATATCGTTATCCAGCACGCTCGTCTTCTGGAGTTCCTTGTATTTAGCAATCTGATCGCGGAAGTAAGCTGCTTTTTCAAAGTCTTCGTCACGAGTCGCCTGAGCCTTGAGGTTTTCGGCCTCAATCAGACGTTGGTCAATGACTTTAGGATCAACAAAGTTGAGGGTCAGATTCATCTTAGAGCCAGCCTCGTCCAAGAGGTCGATAGCCTTGTCAGGCAGGAAGCGATCTTGGATGTAGCGGTTGGAGAGAAGTGCCGCAGCTTCAATGGCCGCATCTGTGTACTTGACGTGATGGTAGTCTTCGTATTTTTTCTGAATCCCTTTAAGGATGGTAATCGTTTCTTCTACTGTCGGCTCGTCTACCTTAACTGGCTGCATGCGGCGCTCGAGGGCTGCATCCTTCTCGATGATACGGTATTCATTGAGGGTAGTAGCTCCAACCATTTGGAGTTCTCCGCGAGCCAGAGCTGGTTTGAGGATGTTCCCAGCGTCCATATTGCCATCGCCAGCAGACCCCGCTCCGACAATTTCATGGATCTCATCAATAAAGAGAATGACATCTTGACGAGAACGAATCTCGTCCATGAGCTTCTGCATCCGCTCTTCAAATTGACCACGGATACCAGTTCCTTGTACTAAGCTGACAACGTCTAGGCGGATAACTTCCTTGCCTTGGAGTTTATGAGGTACATCACCATCAACAATCTTCTGGGCCAAGCCTTCGACCACGGCTGTTTTTCCGACACCGGGTTCCCCGATAAGGACAGGATTGTTCTTGGTGCGGCGGTTGAGGATTTCAATGACACGAGTAATCTCTTCGTCCCGACCGATGACAGGGTCAATTTCTCCTTTACGGGCGATCTCAGTCACATTGATACCAAACTCTTCTAGGAGACCTTTTGGCTTTTGCGGAGCCTGTTGGCGTGCTCCGCCTCCATGATTGGAATTGCCACCATAGCCACCTCCACCGTAGCCTCCTCCAGATTGAGTTGGCGGGATATTTGGATTTGGTTCTTGCGGTTGTTGGAAATTACCAAGGCTGTTAAAGAAATCATCAATAGGGTCAATTCCTTGGTTGTTAGCCTGAGCGAGTCCTCGAAAAAGACTATTGTTAGGGTCTGTTTTCATGATTTGATAGCAGTTTTGACAAAGGTCAATCTGCTGCTTATTTCCATTTACATTTGTATAGAGATGAATGGTTGATTCATTGATTTTACAATTTTGACAAAGCATATTCTACCTCTTTCTTTGGCCGTGAATCCACCTATTTTTAAATGGTCAAAAATAGTCAAAGTATTATAGTTTCATTATATCAGTATTCTTACACAATGCAAGAATTTACTACAAATTCCTCCCTAAGATTGATTTTTTGAGAAATTATAGAGCGAAAATTAGAAAAAAATCGTCTTTTACTGGTATTTCAGTTTCTTTTTGTGGTAAAATAGGAAAGAAGCAAGTAAATAGGAGAAATAAAATGGAATCACATTTAGTTAGAATCATCAATCGTTTGGAAGCTATGTCCAAAGATGGTGGAAATTTAAAACGTAATTTTGAACGTGAAGGAGTGGTTGTTGCCGAAGTGGCGTACAGCTACGACGAAGAAAATGGACCAATTTTTACTCTGCGTGATGTGGCAGCGCGTGAGACTTATACTTTCGATAGTATTGACTTGATTGCCATGGAAATTTATGAATTATTATACTAAAAAGCAGGTTTCTGCTTTTTTATTTTGCTCGTCAAGCTCAGTCTTTAATCTTATAACTCTATATAAGAAAAATGTATAAGTGGGACAGGAGGATTTCTGATATAATGGATAATTATATGAAAAAGAAATGAGAAAAGCATGGCAAACATTATTGACGGAAAAGCTTTAGCGGAGAAACTCCAAGCAAAACTTGCAGAAAAAACAGCAAAACTAAAAGAAGAGACAGGGCAAGAACCTGGTTTAGTGGTGATTTTGGTAGGAGACAATCCAGCCAGTCAGGTTTATGTGAGAAATAAAGAACGGTCCGCTCTAGCTACAGGCTTCCGCAGTGAAGTTGTGCGCTTGCCTGAGTCAACGAGTCAGGAAGAATTGCTGACCTTGATTGCTAAATATAATCAGGATCCAGCTTGGCACGGAATCCTAGTCCAGCTTCCTTTGCCAGCTCATATTGATGACGAAGCGGTTTTATTAGCCATTGACCCAGACAAGGATGTAGATGGCTTTCATCCGACTAATATGGGGCGGCTTTGGTCAGGACACCCTTTGATGATCCCTTCTACACCAGCCGGAATCATGGAAATGTTCCGCGAATATAAGGTGGACTTGGAAGGCAAGAATGCGGTGGTGATTGGTCGTAGTAATATTGTCGGTAAACCCATGGCTCAGCTTCTGTTGTCTAAAAATGCGACTGTTACGTTGACGCATTCAAGGACCCATCATTTAGCTAGAATTGCAAAGAAAGCTGATATTTTGGTGGTAGCTATCGGGCGTGGGCACTTTGTGACCAAGGACTTTGTCAAAGAAGGAGCTGTGGTCATCGATGTCGGTATGAATCGGGATGAAAATGGCAAGCTGATTGGTGATGTTAAGTTTGACGAGGTTGCAGAAGTGGCTAGTCTCATTACCCCAGTTCCAAAGGGAGTCGGGCCGATGACCATTACCATGCTAATGGAACAGACTTACCAGGCCTTTGTCAGAAGTTTAGAGAAATAATAGAAAAGTAGCATTTGGCTGATCGATTTTCTCTTTCAATTGTTTTTGGTAATCTTGTCGCTAGAGGTATTAGACAAGAAACTATAGAGATAGGCTAAAGCGAGGCTGGGTCAAACGTTCCCCCTCGTTTTCTCATAGAAGAATCTAGCTTTTTTATAGGTAGTATGCCTGATTTTTCTAAATTTTGAAAACATAAGAGAAAACTGTGAAAGCGTTTGAAATTAGTTGGAAAATACAGTATAATAAGATTAGAAAAAGAAACTAGAGGAGGCTTCTCATGGCAGTAAAAGATTTTATGACACGCAAGGTTGTATACATTAGTCCAGACACAACGATTGCGCATGCGGCAGATATTATGCGCGACCAAAAATTGCATCGCTTGCCCGTGATTGAAAATGATAAGCTGGTGGGCCTTGTGACAGAAGGAACAATCGCAGAAGCAAGTCCATCAAAGGCAACGAGCCTATCTATTTATGAAATGAACTATCTTCTGAATAAAACCAAGGTAAAAGATGTGATGATTCACGATGTTGTTACGATTTCCCAGTATGCTAGTCTAGAAGATGCGACTTATTTGATGCTGAAAAATAAAATTGGAATCTTACCAGTTGTTGACAATGAGCAGGTCTATGGAATCATTACAGATCGCGACATTTTCAAGGCTTTTCTAGAAGTGTCTGGTTATGGCGAAAAGGGCGTTCGGATGCGCTTTGTCACAGAAGACGAGGTTGGTGTCCTATCGCATATTATCGCCTTGCTTGTCGAAGAAAACCTCAATATTTCAAACACAGTCAATATTCCTCGTAAGGATGGTAAGGTTGTCATTGAGGTACAAATTGACGGAGACATTGACTTGGTTTCCTTGAAGTCCAAGTTTGAAGCACACAATATAAAAGTAGAAGATATTACCCGCACTAGCGCAAAAGTTTTATAAAGTAAGAGCCTCAGTTGAGGCTTTTATTTTCTTGCCAATTGGCTTCCTAAGATGGTATAATCAAGGAACTGCAATCAATGATAGAGGAGAAAAGATGAGTATTTT
>NZ_CALHWC010000056.1 GCF_938036805.1 uncultured Streptococcus sp. | reverse complement strand
GGATTATGAAATTGATAAAGAGACCATCGAGTATGCGCTCGATAAGAACGAGCGGGCTCACATGGACTACAATCGTGAGAATGGAACTGTTGTCTTTATCTACAATGTCCTTAATCTAGCGACAGATAAGGAACATTATGAGACGATTCCGATGACCTTTGTGGCTCAGGAGGGGAGGCTCATTACTATCAGTAATCAGGACAATGCCTATGTTGTTGATATGATGAAGGCCTATACTGAGCGTCATGAGCCAGTATCGGTCTATAAATTTCTCTTTGCGAGTCTAGAGTTGATCTCCAATTCTTACTATCCAGTCGTTGAGCGGATGGACAAGCGCAAGGATGAAATTAATACTCTTCTGCGCCAGACAACTACTAAAAAGCACCTATTTGCTCTGTCAGACTTGGAAACCTCAATGGTCTATTTAGTTGCTGCGGCTAAGCAGAACCGCATGCTTCTAGAGCATATCAAAAGCCATGGTATTTACCGCCGTTTTGACGACTTAGAAACTGAACAGTTTGAGGATGCCATGATTGAGGCTCGTCAGCTCGTTTCGATGACTGATCTGATTGCTCAAGTTCTCAGTCAGCTCTCAGGCTCCTACAATAATATCCTGAACAACAATCTGAATGACAATTTGACTGTCCTGACTATTATTTCGGTCCTTCTGGCAGTACTTGCAGTTATCACTGGTTTCTTTGGTATGAATGTTCCTTTGCCATTGTCTAATGATAAAAATGCCTGGATTTATATTGTTATCATTAGTCTAGTCATTTGGGGACTTCTGACCAAGCTGCTAAAATGGTTGGCCAATAAGAAGTAAATTTCTGAAATCAAATTATTTTTCTATAACAAGCACCGAGATGGTGCTTGTTTTTTTCTTGATTGCTAAAGAAAATAATTGGTACAGTTTGTCTTTATTTTAAAAACTGTATTTTTATGTTAGAAAACATAACGTATTGTTAAGAAATCTTATTGCATAAAATTACATAATAAAGTATAATATAAAACAATTTAAAATAAGTGAGGGGTAGAAATATGGCAGAATACCTAAGCGATTTAAATTACAAAGGCAATTTATACCGATATATAGATCTTAAGAAAGCCTCGGCTTTACTAGGAGGAGATATAAAACAACTTCCTTATTCCATACGCATATTATTCGAAAGTGTCCTTCGTAAAGAAGATGGAATTGATGTCACTAAAGATAACATTTATTCTTTGATGCATTATCAAGCTAAATCACCAAGCGGAGAAGTTCCTTTTAAGCCTAGCCGAGTTATTCTCCAGGATTTTACGGGTGTTCCTGTCGTGGTGGATTTGGCTAGTATGCGCGATGCGATTGTTGGTCAGGGAGGTCAGGCCGATCAGATTAATCCAGAAATTCCGGTTGATTTAGTCATTGACCACAGTGTTCAGGTGGACTTTTATGGCTGTGATACAGCTCTAGAGGCCAATATGACCCAAGAGTTTATCCGAAACAATGAGCGCTACGAATTTCTCAAGTGGGCAGAAAAATCGTTTGATAATTATCGAGCAGTTCCTCCTGCTACGGGGATTATCCATCAGGTCAATATCGAATTTCTCAGTGATGTCATTATTGAAAAGGATGGCCAACTCTATCCGGACAGCATGTTTGGTACGGACAGTCATACGACTATGATTAATGGGATCGGTGTTCTGGGCTGGGGAGTCGGTGGGATTGAGGCCGAGGCTGCCATGCTGGGTGAGGCTTCCTATTTCCCAGTTCCTGAGGTGATTGGTGTTCGTCTCTTGGGCAGGCTGCCTAAGATTGCGACAGCGACGGATTTGGCTTTAAAGGTCACGCAAATCTTGCGGCAGGAAAATGTTGTTGGCAAATTTGTCGAGTTCTTTGGACCTGGTTTGTCTAATCTAAGCCTGGCTGACCGGGCAACAGTGGCTAATATGGCGCCGGAATACGGAGCTACCTGTGGTTATTTTCCGATAGATGAGGAAACGCTCAATTACATGCGTCTGACCAATCGGTCAGAAGATCATATCGAGCTGACCCGTCTCTATGCTCAAAAAAATCACCTTTTCTATGATGAAAAGGTTGAGCCAATTTATACCAAGGTAGTCGAAATTGATTTGTCCAGCATTGTGCCGAGTATCTCAGGCCCCAAGCGGCCCCAAGATTTGATTGAATTAACAGCTGCTAAAGAAGAATTTCAAGCTAGTATAGTCAGGGAAGCGGGGGTCCGAGGCTTTGGGCTAGATGAGAGCGAGCTGGAAAAGTCAGCAGTAGTTCAGTTTTCTGATCATGAGGAGACGATTAAGACCGGCCATGTGGCTATCGCTGCCATTACTAGCTGTACCAATACATCCAATCCCTATGTCCTGATGGCGGCAGGGCTTTTGGCCAAGAAAGCAGTAGAAAAAGGCTTACAGGTTTCAAAGACTGTCAAAACTTCTTTGGCTCCTGGCAGCAAGGTGGTCACAGGCTATCTCAAGAAGAGTGGCCTTCAGTCCTATCTGGATCAGCTTGGTTTCAATGTTGTCGGCTATGGCTGTACTACTTGTATTGGAAATTCAGGCAATCTCCGACCGGAAGTGGCTCAGGCGATTACGGATACTGACTTGCTGGCTAGTGCTGTTCTTTCAGGAAATCGCAATTTTGAAGGGCGGATCAATCCATTGGTCAAGGCCAATTTCCTAGCTAGTCCGCCCTTGGTGGTTGCCTATGCTCTGGCTGGAAATACCAATGTCGATCTGACCAGCGAGCCACTAGGTTATGATCAAAAAGGGCAGCCGGTTTATTTGATGGATTTGATGCCGGAGCACGACTTGGTTGCAGATTATGTTCAAAAATATGTGACGCGCCAGCTTTTTGAAAAAGAATATGCTCATGTGTTTGACGATAATGAAAAATGGAATCAGATTCCGACAGCCTCTTCTCAAAATTATCAGTGGAATCAGGCTTCGACCTATATTCAAAATCCACCTTACTTTGATGGCTTGGCTGATGATTTAGCCATTCAGCCACTGAAAAATCTTGCAGTGCTGGCAAAATTTGGGGATACGGTGACGACAGACCATATCTCCCCAGCAGGAAATATTGCCAGAAACAGCCCAGCGGCTTCCTATTTACTGGAGCACGGAGTGGATTACCAAGAGTTTAATTCCTATGGTAGCCGTCGGGGCAATCATGAGGTCATGATGCGGGGGACTTTTGCCAATATTCGGATTAAAAATGAATTGGCGGATGGGAAAATTGGTGGTTACACAGATTATAAAGGAGAGTTGCTATCCATTTATGAAGCGGCCATGCGTTACAAAGAAGAGCAAATTGACACCATTGTCCTAGCTGGCAAAGACTACGGTATGGGGTCCAGTCGTGATTGGGCAGCCAAGGGGGCTAATCTTTTGGGTGTCAAGGTGGTTCTGGCAGAGAGTTTTGAGCGTATCCACCGGTCCAATCTGGTCATGATGGGGATTCTTCCTTTGCAGTATCTAGAGGGTGAAAATGCGGCTAGTCTGGGCTTAACAGGCAAGGAGACTTTCGACATCAATCTGCCACAGAACCCGCAAGTTGGCCAGCTGGTTGACGTGGTGGCTCGTAAGGGTACTGAAGAAATAGCTTTTCAAGCTCGGCTGCGCTTTGATGCAGAGGCGGATATCCGTTACTATGAAAACGGAGGAATTTTGCCCATGGTCGTTAGAAAGAAATTAGAGGAGGTGTGAGCATGAGTCAGACGGACGGTTTGAAAGATACCATTGCCTGTGATACCAGGATTAGCCAGATTGTGGATGATTCCTTGTCTTATGCAGGCTACAATATTTCTGAATTGGTAGAGCACCATGCAAGTTTTGAAGAGGTGATTTATCTGCTGTGGCATTTGCATTTGCCGACTCAGATTGAGCTCAAGCATTTTGAAGAAGATCTGCGAGCTAATTATGCCATTAGCGATGCGGTGGAGCAGTGCATCCTTATCCAGTCCCGTAAGCACCTTCATCCCATGAGCGTCTTGCGCTCAACGGTCAGTCTTTTGGGGGTTTATAATGTCCATGCTGAGGAAACTTCTCTAGAAGCGACCTATGAGCAGAGCATCCAGCTTATGGCAAAGATGCCGACTATTATTGCGGCTTTTGCCAGACTGAGGTCGGGTCAGACTCCAGTAGAGCCGCGGGAGGATTTGGGCTTTGCGGCTAATTTCCTCTATATGCTCAAAGGAGAAGAGGCTAGTGAGCTTGAAGTCAAAGCCTTTAACTGTGCCTTGGTGCTCCATGCCGATCATGAACTCAATGCTTCAACCTTTGCGGCTCGTGTCTGCGCCTCAACCTTGACCGATATTTATTCCTGCGTGACAGCAGCTGTTGGAGCGCTCAAGGGCTCCCTTCATGGCGGTGCTAATGAATGTGTCTTTGATATGCTGAAAGAGATCAGAGAGGAAGGGGATTGCCAGGCCTACCTAGACCGCAAACTGGCCTCTCATGAGAAGATTATGGGCTTTGGTCACCGAGTTTACAAGACCCAAGATCCGCGTGAAAAATACCTGCGTCAAATGGCCAAGGACTTGACACAGGGGACCAAGGATGAGGTTTGGTATCAGCTTTCAGTGGAAATTGAAGCCTATATGAAGCATACCAAGCATCTGATACCGAATGTCGATTTTTATTCGGCTACGGTTTACCATGTGTTGGGCATTGACAGCAGTATCTACACCCTGATTTTTGCCATGAGTCGGGTGGCTGGCTGGATTGCCCATATTCAGGAACAGCGCAAGAACAATAAGCTGATTCGGCCACGTTCTAACTATATTGGTGCTCAAGGTTTGGAGTATCTTCCCATTGGAAGGAGATAAAATGGCAGATAAGATTTTGTTTGAGAAAGGGCGCTTGCAGGTACCGGATGCTCCTATTATTCCTTACATCCAAGGTGACGGGATTGGGGTTGATATCTGGGAAAATGCCCAGCTGGTCTTTGATAAGGCAGTGGAAAAGGCTTATGGTGGCCAGAGAAAAGTTGTTTGGAAGGAAGTTTTGGCTGGGAAAAAAGCAGCAGACCTGACGGGTGACTGGCTACCGGATGAAACACTGACAACGATTAAGAGCCATCTAGTGGCTATTAAGGGCCCGCTAGAAACCCCAGTCGGAGAAGGGATTCGTTCCTTGAATGTGGCCTTGAGACAGGAATTGGATCTTTACGCCTGCCTGCGGCCGGTTCGTTATTTCAAGGGAGTTCCCAGTCCGCTCAAGCACCCAGAGAAGACAGATATCACGATTTTTCGGGAAAATACAGAAGACATCTATGCAGGGATTGAGTGGGAGAGTGGAACGGCTGAAGTCCAAAAAGTTATCGATTTCCTGCAGAAGGATATGCAGGTTGACAAGATTCGCTTCCCAGAAAGCTCTGCTATTGGGATTAAGCCTATCTCTAAGCAGGGCAGTGAGCGGCTGATACGGGCGGCTATTGACTATGCACTAGCCAAAGGACTAAGGCGTGTCACTCTGGTTCACAAGGGCAATATCCAGAAATTTACAGAGGGCGGTTTTCGGAAATGGGGCTATGAACTAGCTCAAAGAGAGTATGCGGACGAGCTGGCTTCTGGAAAACTAATCATTCAGGATGTCATTGCAGATAATTTTCTGCAACAGATTTTGCTCTATCCAGAGAAATTTGATGTTGTCGCTTTGACCAATCTAAATGGTGACTATGCCAGCGATGCCTTGGCTGCTCAGGTGGGCGGGATTGGTATTGCGCCAGGAGCCAATATCAATTACGAGACTGGTCATGCTATTTTTGAAGCTACTCATGGGACGGCGCCAGATATAGCGGGTCAAAATAAGGCTAATCCTTGTTCACTTCTCTTATCAGGGGCCATGCTCTTTGATTACATTGGTTGGCCGGAGGTCTCTCATCTCCTGACTAAAGCCATTGAGAAGGCTCTCTTTGAGCAAAAAGTGACAGGCGATTTTGCCAGTCAGCTGGAAGGAGTACCAGCTTTGACCACTAGTCAATTTGCCGAGGAGCTACTGGCTAATATAGAGAAGTGTTCATAATGAAGAAAAAAGCGATGGAGAAGCTGTCTATTTAGGAAGCCTCTTCATCACTTTTTTGTCTTTTTCGATATTCCAGTCCCCAGCCGATGATCCAGCAAAAGACTAGCAGATAATTTTCAATCCAGCCCAGTAGGTTGGCTTGATTCGCCTTTTCCAGATAGCCTAGCAGATGGTTGGTGCCAAAGCCCAGCCCGCCCAGAATCAGTGCTATCAGGGTCATACGCAGATAGAACCAATCATACTTTATGTTGGCGGCAATGACTAAAGGCAGAATAGCCAGATTCCAGAAACCAATTTCCCGCTGCCAGTAGGGAGCTAGACCATAGATGGACTCATTGCCCAATAGCTGGGGCTGGAAAATCTGGATCATAGCTGCGCCCAGCATAGCTAAGAACAGTAAAATGAAAGTCACTCGTAAAAATTTATTCATACTTGTCTCCTTTCTTCTTTATAGATTATATTATTTTTGAAAATGATTTTCAAGTTTTCATTTTTTACAAAAGAGATCTTTAATAAAATATTTTACAAGCAAGTCCTATCTTTTTAGGTACTTTTGTGGTATACTAGATTAGTTGCAGAAATACAGTTTTTCTATTCAGTGGGAACTAGCGACCGAGTCGGCGCTTTTTTAGTGCCTAGACTTGAGAGACCATATTTATGAAGAGAAGAGCGAATACTCTCAGAAAATCGAGATTTAGCAAGAGAAAAGCACTTGGTATGTTTCGATAGTTGAGTATCAAAAGCCTTATAAGGTGGCTTCGCACCGCCTTTAGAAAGAAGAAGAACATTGAAATTTAATGAATTACATTTATCTGCTGAATTACTAGCAGAGATTGAAAAAGCTGGCTTTGTAGAAGCAAGCCCTATTCAAGAGCAGACAATTCCACTTGCTATGGCAGGTAAGGATGTCATTGGTCAGGCCCAGACAGGGACAGGAAAGACAGCAGCCTTTGGCTTCCCAACTCTGGAGAAAATTGATACAGATAATCCTGCTGTGCAGGCTTTGGTTATCGCTCCAACCCGTGAATTGGCTGTGCAGAGTCAGGAAGAGCTTTTCCGTTTTGGCCGCAGCAAGGGTGTCAAGGTGCGTTCTGTCTACGGTGGCTCTAGCATTGAAAAGCAAATCAAGGCCCTCAAGTCTGGTGCTCATATTGTCGTAGGAACACCAGGTCGTCTCTTGGATTTGATCAAACGCAAGGCGCTTAAGCTGAATCAGATTGAAACCTTAATCTTGGACGAAGCGGATGAAATGCTTAACATGGGCTTTTTGGAAGATATTGAGTCTATCATTTCCCGTGTGCCAGAAGAGCGTCAGACCTTGCTCTTTTCAGCGACCATGCCGGATGCCATTAAGCGCATCGGTGTCAAGTTTATGAAGGAGCCTGAGCATGTCAAGATTGCGGCTAAAGAGCTGACGACGGAGCTGGTGGATCAGTATTATATCCGTGTCAAAGAAAATGAAAAATTTGATACCATGACCCGCCTGATGGACGTGGATCAGCCTGAGCTGTCTATCGTCTTTGGCCGGACCAAGCGCCGGGTGGATGAGCTGACTCGTGGCCTGAAAATCCGCGGTTTCCGAGCAGAGGGTATCCATGGTGATTTGGACCAAGGCAAGCGCCTCCGCGTCCTCCGCGACTTTAAAAACGGCAATTTGGATGTCTTGGTTGCGACAGATGTGGCTGCGCGTGGATTGGACATTTCTGGTGTGACCCACGTCTACAACTACGACATTCCGCAGGATCCAGAAAGCTATGTTCACCGGATTGGTCGGACTGGTCGTGCTGGTAAGTCAGGTCAGTCTATCACTTTCGTAGCGCCAAATGAAATGGGCTATCTTCAGATTATCGAAAATCTGACCAAGAAGCGTATGAAAGGCCTCAAACCAGCGACTGCAGAAGAAGCTTTCCAAGCTAAGAAAAGAGTTGCCCTTAAGAAGATTGAACGCGATTTTGCTGACGAAAGCATCCGTTCTAACTTTGAGAAATTTAGCAAGGATGCCCGCAAGCTAGCGGCAGAATTCAGCCCAGAAGAGCTGGCAATGTATATCCTCAGCCTGACGGTACAGGATCCAGATACTCTTCCTGAAGTAGAAATTGCTCGTGAAAAACCATTGCCATTTAAAGCATCTGGTGGCGGTTTTGGCGGAAAAGGGAAGAGTGGCCGTGGCAACGGTCGTCGAGGTGACCAAGGTCGTGATCGTCGTGGTGGACGCGAAGACCGAGATGGCGGGCGTCGTGACTTTAAACGCAAGTCAAACAAGAATAGTCGTGATTTCGAAAGCAGAGGGAACAAGCGTCCGCACCGTACTTCTAGCGAAAAGAAAACCGGCTTTGTTATCCGCAATAAAGGCGATAAATAAACAAAAAATCCGATGTCAGCTGACATCGGATTTTTCTATTGAAAATAATTTGAATATCTTTCAAGATTTGTTTGAAAATAGCACAATGAAAACGCATAAACAAACAATAATCTATTTTTTTGAAAAAAAGTATACATTTTTTTGTTTATATGAAAAAATTGTAGTATAATGATATAAGCAATGGTGCATGGACATTAAAGTGATTTGAGGTGTCCAAGGAACCTAAGAATCAAAGGGGAAACTTTGATGAGACGTCTCTAGACATCAACAACAAGGAGGATTGTACATGAAGGAAAGTCGTCATAAAGTGATCTTACAAGAGCTGGACCAGACGGGAGTTGTGTCTGTTAAAAATCTGAAGGAATTGCTGAATGTAACAGATATGACCATTCGGCGAGATTTGATTGATCTTGAGAAGCAAGGACTTTTGATTCGGGTGCATGGTGGGGCTCATAAAAAGGTGAAAGATAGCTTGAATGAAGCTTCGCATTCTGAAAAAACGATGTTAAATATCGAAGAAAAGAAGCTGATTGCTAAGAAATGTGCTGATTTGATTGCTGAAGGAGACACAGTTTTTATCGGATCAGGTACTACAACGGATTTTATCGGCGATTATTTAGAGGGGAAAAATATCAGCATTGTAACCAATTCTCTCCCTATTTTCGAAAAGTTGAAGGATTATCCTAATTTTGATTTGATTTTGATCGGAGGACGCTATCGGGTCAAGACCCAGACTTTTGTGGGGCAGTTTGCCAATAAACTTTTACGAGAAATCAAGGTATCAAAGGCTTTTATTGGAGTGAACGGAATTGACGGCCACAATGTGACGACTGCCAATGAAGAAGAGGGGAATGGAAATGCCATTATTCTCAACAATGCAATTGAAAAATACATTGTTGCAGATAATAGCAAATTTGATAGCTATTCTTTCTATAGTTTTTACCGTTTGGACAATATTGACGCGATTGTAACGGATGATCATATCTCTCCGAAAGTGAGAGCAAAATATAGTTCTTACACCAAGGTTCTCTGATTTGATCGCGTTGTCATGAATGTTAATTTGAGATTCTGAAAGCTGCGAATTTCGTAGCTTTTATTTCTTGTTTCAAATGAATTGCATTTAATAGTGGGCGAAAAGTTCTTGTATATCAACTTAGACTTGCTAAGGATATTTTTATGACTCGTGTTATTCTTCAGCCATGCAGAATGACGAAATGTCCCATCTTCATATGAACATTAAAATTTTAAGTCATTAGATAAATAAACAAAAAATAACAAAACAAACTATTGACAGCGCTATCATATAATGATATAATTAATTAAACGAACAAAAAGAAACAAAAGGAGAGATGATGAAATGGCGCTTGCCCAATTATTTGATGAAAAATTGATATTTTGTTTACATGCTGATAATCAGGAAGATCTTTTTCATCAAGTAGCTGATTTATTAGAAGAAAGAGAAGTCGTAACTTCTTCTTATCGAAAGGCCTTACTTGAAAGAGAAAAGTCATTTCCGACTGGTTTGGATATGGAATTTTTAGGCAAAGATTTGCCGAATGTTGCCATACCTCATACGGATATTGCGCATAATTTGACTGAAAATGTGGTAGTTGTTAAGCTAGATCAGCCTGTAACCTTCCACAATATGATTTCTCCTACGCAAACCGTTGAAGTGTCTCTCTTGTTCTTTATCATCAACAACTCTAGCTCAAGCCAGACCAATATCTTAGCACAGTTAATGGATTTCTTCACTAGCGAAGGAAATCTAGCTGGTTTAGCTTCTTTGAACTCAAAAGAAGAGTTGTTCCAATATATTTCAAAAGTTATTAAATAAATAAATCGGAGGATTTTATTATGATTAAAATTTTAGCAGCCTGCGGAGCAGGGGTAAACTCAAGTCACCAAATCAAGAGTGCTCTTGAGGAAGAGTTGTCAAACCGCGGTTATGATGTACATTGTGATGCCGTGATGGTTAAGGATGTCAATGAAGATCTAATGCAAGGTTATGATATCTTCACGCCAATCGCTGCAACAGATCTTGGTTTTGAACCAGGAATCCCAGTTATCGAAGCTGGACCAATCTTGTTCCGTATTCCTGCAATGAGCGCTCCAGTGTTTGACAATATTGAAGCAGCTATTAAAGAGCACGGACTAAGTTAATCTATTCTTTATCTTGTTAACATTCATATAACAAAAAAAGGGAGGAATTATTATGGATGTCATTATTGACCTAGCCAATAAGATTTTCAAGCCAGTCTTGGAAATGGGTGGTCCTATCATCATGCTGATCATCTTGACAGTATTGGCCTTACTATTTGGAGTGAAATTCTCCAAAGCGCTTGAAGGTGGTATCAAACTTGCCATCGCTCTTACTGGTATCGGTGCCATCATCGGTATGCTTAACGGAGCTTTCTCAGCTTCACTTGCTAAATTCGTTGAAAACACTGGTATCCAGTTGAATATCACAGACGTTGGTTGGGCGCCACTTGCAACCATCACCTGGGGTTCTCCATGGACCTTGTATTTCTTGCTCATCATGCTCATTGTCAATGTGGCAATGTTAGCTATGAAAAAAACAGATACATTGGATGTAGATATCTTTGATATTTGGCACTTGTCAATTACTGGCTTGCTCATCAAATGGTATGCAGATAAGAGCCATGTAAGTCCTGCTGTATCACTCTTGATTGCAACTTTAGCAGTTGTCTTGGTTGGTGTCTTGAAGATTATCAACTCTGACTTGATGAAACCCACTTTTGATGATTTGTTGAATGCACCAAGTTCATCTCCAATGACTTCAACTCACATGAACTACATGATGAACCCTGTTATCATGGTTTTGGATAAGATTTTCGACAAATTCTTCCCTGGGTTGGACAAATATGACTTCGATGCTGCCGCTTTGAATAAGAAAATCGGTTTCTGGGGATCTAAATTCTTCATCGGTTTCCTTCTTGGTATCGTTATCGGTATCATGGGAACGCCACATCCAGTATCTGGCGTTGAGGAAGCAGCAAAATGGTCACTTGTTATTAAAGGATGGTTGTCTCTTGGTTTGACTGCCGGTGTCTCCTTGGAGCTCTTCTCACTTATCGGATCATGGTTTATCGCAGCCGTTGAACCACTTTCACAAGGTATTACAAACGTAGCAACAAAACGTCTTCAAGGACGTAAATTCAACATTGGTCTTGACTGGCCATTTATCGCTGGTCGTGCAGAAATCTGGGCCTGCGCTAACGTACTTGCCCCAATCATGTTGATTGAAGCAGTTCTGCTTTCTAATGTAGGAAACGGTATCTTGCCATTGGCTGGTATCATCGCAATGGGTGTGACACCTGCCCTTCTGGTTGTTACTCGTGGTAAATTGCTTCGTATGATTGTCTTTGGAACTCTCTTGTTACCACTCTTCCTTCTTTCAGGTACTCTGATTGCACCGTTTGCAACAGAACTTGCTAAAGGCGTAGGTGCCTTCCCTGAAGGAGTCAGCCAAACTCAGTTGATTACCCACTCAACACTTGAAGGACCAATCGAAAAACTTTTGGGCTGGACTATTGGTAATACTACTACAGGTGATATTAAAGCTATCATTGGTGCTATTGTCTTCCTTGGTGCTTATATTGGAATCTTTGCTTGGTACAGAAAGCAAATGATCAAACGGAATGCAGAATATGCAGCAAAAGCAAAATAATATCCGTTAACTATTGTTAAATATTGTAAGACTAGGGAAGCTAGATTGTCCATTTCCAAATGGGAATGTTGATAATCTAGCTTTTCCTATGTGATGAATACTAAGCAGAGAGAAATCAGAAGCCTGCCTTTTTCTCTGAAGTAGAGAGGAGATTTGGATGGTGATCGCGCTAGAAAATGATGAATTGACAGTGCAGTTTGAGAAATTGGGAGGAGCGCTTTCTTCAATCAAGGATAAGGATGGTGTAGAATACCTCTGGCAGGGGGATGCAAACTATTGGAGCGGTCAAGCTCCAGTTCTTTTCCCTATTTGTGGGAGTTTGCGTAATGACACTGCTCGCTATGTATTAAAAGATGGTCAAGAAGCGAGTGGAGTCATTCCTCGGCATGGTCTCGTTCGCAAGAAAGAATTTGAATTGCTTGAACAAACGGATACGAGTGTGACCTTTGCTATTGAGGACACAGAGGAGATGTTTCAGAACTATCCCTATCATTTTTGCCTATCAATTCGCTATAGCTTGACTGGTAAGAAGCTTCGTACCCAGTATATCGTGGAAAATCTTGGAGATAGTGGTGCCATGCCATACTTTATCGGAGGTCATCCCGGCTTTAACTGTCCATTATTTGATGATGAAAAGTATGAAGATTACTATTTGGAGTTTGAAGAGGAAGAAACTTGCAGCGTTCCTCTCTCCTATCCTGAAACTGGAATGTTGAACTTTCTGGAACGTTCAAGCTTCCTAGATCATCAAAAAGAACTAAATTTGGGCTATGATATCTTTGCTAAAGATGCAGTGACCCTTGATGAGCTAAAATCGCGGACTGTTGCTCTTCGTTCTCGGAATCATGATAAAGGGTTACGTTTAGATTTTCAAGAATTTCCAAATCTAATCATCTGGTCAACTATTAACAAAGGACCATTTATAGCCTTGGAACCTTGGTCAGGTTTGTCGACCTCGTTAGAAGAGGGTGATTATTTAGAAAGCAAGAAAAATGTCCGTCTACTCCCAGCAGGAGAAAAAGAAGAAATTGGATTTGATATTACTATTTTTTAAAGAAAAATTTTAAAAATGTTTAAAAACAAACATATAATGTTGACAACGAACACGGAATGTTGTATTATAAACTTGTGAATCAAATAACGTTTAATGTTTTAAAACATTTTAGTTCATTATATAGAAAATTAAAGGAGGACTTAACATGTCTATTATCATTGGTGCAGATGCTGCAGGTTTGAGATTGAAAGAAGTTGTGAAAGACTTCTTGGAAAAAGAAAACTTCCACGTAGTGGATGTTACGGCTGAAGGTCACGACTTTGTCGATGTGACTCTTGCTGTTGCTGCAGAAGTAAACAAAGAAGAACAAAACCTTGGTATCGTGATTGATGCCTATGGTGCTGGTCCGTTCATGGTTGCAACTAAGATTAAAGGAATGGTTGCCGCAGAAGTATCTGACGAACGTTCAGCTTATATGACTCGTGGCCACAACAACTCACGTATGATCACTATGGGTGCACAACTTGTCGGTGATGAATTGGCTAAAAACATCGCTAAAGGTTTTGTTAACGGTAAATACGACGGTGGTCGTCACCAGATTCGTGTCGATATGTTGAACAAAATGTGCTAATACTCTTCAAAAATCAAGATAATCTGTCGTCAGCTCACTTTAGCTAACTTCAGTTATGCTCGCAGCTCGCTTCCTAAGCTAATCTTGATTTTTCTTGAGTAAGGATAAATGATATGAGATTTATATAATTAATCGGAGGGAATAACTAATGAGAATTGCAATTGGATGTGACCACATCGTAACAGATGAAAAAATGGCGGTTTCAGAATTTTTGAAATCAAAAGGATATGAAGTCATCGACTTTGGTACCTATGACCACACACGTACTCACTACCCAATCTTTGGTAAAAAAGTTGGTGAGGCTGTAACTAGCGGTCAAGCTGATCTTGGGGTATGTATCTGTGGTACTGGTGTTGGTATCAACAACGCTGTCAATAAAGTTCCAGGAGTTCGTTCTGCCTTGGTTCGTGATATGACAACAGCTCTTTACGCAAAAGAACAATTGAACGCCAACGTTATTGGTTTTGGTGGTAAAATCACTGGCGAATTGCTTATGTGCGATATCATTGAAGCTTTCATCAATGCTGAATACAAACCATCTGAAGAAAACAAAAAATTAATTGCTAAAATTGAGCACGTTGAAAGTCACAATGCTCATCAAGCAGATGCAAACTTCTTTACAGAATTCCTTGAAAAATGG
>NZ_CALHWC010000055.1 GCF_938036805.1 uncultured Streptococcus sp. | reverse complement strand
GAGGCAATACATCGTATGAACGACGCCAGATGTGAACTTGCTCATCACCAAATTGCTCAGCTGCTTCAGCCTTGTTTTTACCAGTCAAACCACCGTAGTGACGTTCGTTCAAGCGCCATGATTTTTCAACTGGAACCCAAAGTTGGTCAGCTGCTTCAAGCGCCAAGTTTGTTGTTTTAATCGCACGTTTCAAAACTGAAGTGTAAGCTTGGTCAAATTCGATACCTGCTTCTTTGATTAATTTACCAGCATCAATCGCTTGTTGTGTACCTTTTTCAGAAAGATCTACATCAGCCCAACCAGTGAAGAGGTTAGCTTTGTTCCATTCAGACTCACCATGGCGAGCAAAAACCAATTTTACCATTAGATGGATTCTCCTTTTATTTTCCGGGGTCTACCCCGTTTATCTATTCTATTTTACAAAATTTTCTCTCAAAAATCCAGTCTCAGCGAGATATTTGTGAAATTTTCCACTTGCTCAGCCTTTTGAGAAAATGAATTCTCACTCAAGACTTCTAGCTAGCCACTTGTTCTTGCTGAGCGCACTCTGGACAAATGCCATAAACGACCATCTGGCTCTTGGTGATTTGATAGCCAGTCTGCTCTGCTGCTTCCTGCTGAACGTCTGGCAAATCCAAGTCCATATCCGCAATCCGACCACATTTTTCACAAATAACATTGAGGTGCTGATGCCCCATAAAATCATAATAGGTCGTCGTGTCATTTCGGACTTTGAGCTCAGATACAAAGCCTTCATCAATCAACACTTTTAGGTTGTTATAAACAGTCGCCAAGCTCATATTGGGAAATTCAGGCAAGAGGGCTTGGTAAATCATCTCTGCACTAGGATGATCATGACTGCTGATGATAAAAGCAATCACGGCCTTTCTCGTCTCTGTAATTCGAACACCTTTCAGCCTCAGATGTTCGATTACTTCCTGATAATTCTTTTCATACTCTTCATTCATCTTCTCTATACTCCATCCACATTCATTCTAGCTTGTTTCCATTATATCATGACAAACATAGATTTTCTATTAAGAATGATTGTAAATAAGGAAAAATATTAATCTACCTAATAGACTTATTCATTTTAATTAAGTAGATTTTTGCCTCAAAGCACGATATGATAGAGATGTCAACAAATATGTAAGCGCTTAAATTATTTGACATGTCAGCTTTATAGTAACAAATTCTGTAGCCATGCTTCTGCTATTTTACCTGCTCTGCAGGAAACATGCAGGACAACTATTTGGGTACAGCTGGTTTTCTATCACTTTTTAGAAAAAAATTATATAAATGAGGATATCATTATGAAAAAAACACCAAATCGCTGGTTCATTTTAGCAGCAGCTATCTTAACCAACCTTTCTTTAGGTGCTGGATACGCCTGGTCTGTTTTTCAAAAAGCGCTGCTGGAAGCCAATGCTAGCCAAGGATGGGTGCAAGCTCAAACCTCTCTAGCCTTCAGTATCTCTTTTGCAATGGTGCCAATCGGCATGATTATTTTCGGACCTAAAGTCGATTCATTAGGCCCTAAGAAATTTGTCTTTCTAGGAGGAATTCTCTTTGGTGCGGGTATGTTTGCTACAGGATTTGCAACTTCTCTTCCTGTACTCTACTTGACCTACGGGGTTGTCCTTGGTCTCGGTATCGGATCAGCCTATGGCGCTTCAACTTCTGTCGCTACCAAATGGTTCCCTGATAAAAAAGGTCTCGCGGGTGGTTTAACCGCAGCTGGCTTTGGACTTGGACCACTAATCATCGGACCACTTGCCAAAACTCTCATCGCTTCAATGGGCGTTTATTCTACATTTAAAGTTCTGGGGATTGCCCTACTTGTCGTTATCTGCTGCTCTTCTCTTGTCATGGAAAAAGCTCCAGCAGCTGCTCCAGTAGCAGGAAGTTCTGCACCGACAGGCAAAACTCACAAAGAAATGCTACGCGAAGGCAACTTCTGGTTGCTGTGGCTCATCTACATTTTAGGTGCTACTGGTGGTATGATGATCATCGGTTCAGCAGCATCTATCTCCGACCAATATAAACTAGTTGGAGAAGCAACTCTATTCGTTATGCTGGTTTCTATCGCCAATACTTTTGGACGGATCTTCTGGGGAGCTGTATCAGACAAAATCGGCCGCTACCCTACTGTAATCGCTATGTTTGCTGCTGTAGCTGGTGGCTTGGCACTGACCGCTCTCTTTAAAGGGGAGGGAAGCATCCTTGCAATCTTAGGTGTTATGCTTGTCGCCCTGTCCTTCGGTGGCTTCCTTGGATCTTTCCCAGGTATCACAGCCGAAAATTGGGGCGTGGCCAATGTCGGCACAAACTACGGCTGGATGTTCACGGCTTATGGTGTTGCAGCTATTGCCGGACCACAGTTGGGAGCTCGACTCGCCCAAGCAAACAAGGGAGACTATTCAATGGCCTTCTATATCGTTATTGGTATGGCACTCCTTGGTATCGTCCTACAATTATTCTATATTTCTAAATCAAAGAAAGCTTAAAACTATTACTAACTCTGGGGTGACCCAGAGTTTTTCTTTGACAAAGAAACTGTTAGCCAGCAAAAATTGACAAGAGCTCCCCTGACTAGCATAAAAGCCGAGACAAACTCGGCTTTTCTTTTTAACGGAACGATTCTAGATCAACGGTCAGCACTTTGCTATCTCGGACCACCTGTCGCCCTGCAATGTAGACATCCTGAACATCGCTGCCCTTGACTGCGTACACTAGGTGCGACAGCATATTTTCCAAAGGATAGAGGTGAAGTCGTCCCTTAGGCTGAATGGCAATGAAATCGGCTTGCTTACCCGCTTCCAGACTGCCAATTTTGTTATCCAATCCCAGCGCCTTGGCTCCTTCAATGGTCAAAGCTTTCAAGGCCTGCTCGATCGTAAACTGGGTCGCATCTCCTGCTCGCATCTTCTGAAGGAGGGCTGCTGTCCGACCTTCTTCAAACATATCCAGATTATTGTTAGAAGCGACAGAGTCTGTTGCCAGGCCAACGGTCACCCCAGCGGACAGTAAATCCGTCACCGGAGCTACACCAGAAGCCAGCTTGAGGTTGCTGATAGGATTGTGGGCGATGCTGACTGGAGATGCCGCTAAATCTGCAATCTCTGACGGATTGAGCTCAACTCCGTGAGCAAAAATACCTGGCTGCTCCAAGTAGCCCAAACCCTTTAAGAAAGCCAGAGGTCTTTTACCATAGCGCTCCAGGATAATTTTATTTTCTTCCTGAGTCTCTGCCACGTGGATATGAAGCTTCAAATCCAGCTCACGAGCTAGCTCAAGACTGCCCTTAAGTAGAGCCTTATCACAGGCATAAGGCGAATGAGGCGCCACCATGACCTGAAAATCTTCATCGTCATAGGAGCGAATTTTCTCAATAATGGCCCGAGTACGAGCCAGAGTCTCTTCGGCTGTTTCCGCCACTGAGCTAAAGAGTGTTGGTGAGAAATAGCAACGCATACCAGACTGCCGCACAGCCTGATAAATTCGGTCAATCTCCACTCCCTGAGGATTATACATGTCGTTAAAAGTCGTTGTTCCCGATTGGAGCATTTCAGCTAAAGCCAGCTGGACAGCCTGGGTCGTTAGTTCCGTTGTGAACTGGCTTTCTGCTGGCCAAATATAGTCCTCCAACCATTCGTGTAAATTGCTGTCGTCACGAATCCCACGTAGCAAGGTCATGGCCGAGTGCGTATGGCAGTTGACCAGCCCCGGCATGAGCCAAGCTCCTTCATAATCCACTAGCTCGCTGCATTGTTCTAACCAAGCCTTGTCATGGGGACCACAGTAGGCAATGCGTTCATCTTCCACGACCAACAAGCCTTCCCGATGAACATGAAATGCGCTGTCACAGGTCACCAGATTGACATTTGTATAAGCTTTCATCCTTGCTCCTTCTCATTTCGTTTTAGCTATTATAGCAAGCCTAGTAAACTAGCGCAAGAACTTTCAAAAATTATTTAAAATAAAGATAATCAGGATTGGGAGTCATATAATACAACTCCCCTTTAGAGAAAATCAGATTAATTTTATGTTGCTTATAGCTATATAAAATATAATCACTCTCCAACTGATAGTCTTGGTTCAAGCTAGCTGCCTGAGCAATATCCGCTGCTGTCACATAGAAAGCCTTTGCCTGCTCTTCCGTCACATGCTGACCTCGATAGAGCTCTTTTATATTTTCTAACTCCTGAGCTTTAAAAGTGTCCTTAATATAATTCGGATCCTTTATGACGGCCTCTGGCTCGCCAAGCACCTTTTTGACTTGCTCCTCTGTATAGCCTTTGAAATCAGGCGTTTGAGCACTAAATCCTCCTTCAAAAGAACGATAATACACCTTGGCATTACCTGTTGCATAGATCTTGTCTTTATTGGCAGACTGTGCATCTTGAGGCAAGCCATCCGTTACTTCATCTGGCGAACTTGTCGCCTTACTCTCAGAAGCTGGAGCACTAGATGATGAGGTCTGGCTACTCTTTGATTTTTCTTGCTGACTGGAGCCTGTAGCCTTCGTCGATTCTGATTTCTTTGGTATTTTCCCCTTTTGCACAGAAGAGACTTCAGACCTTGGCACCCTTTTCCTTGGATAATAGCAAGCTGTCAAAGCCATGACAGCCACAAGCATGGTTAAAAAGGTTATTATTTTTTTAAAATTCATAGCTCCCTCCATTTCTTAGCTACATTATATCATATTTTAAGTTGAGCAGGAGGATCACCCCAATTTTTGCTGCCTTCTCTAACAAACAAATACTGCGTCTTCTAAAAGCTTAGGAAAAATGATTGATGTTATGCCAAAACATAAGAAAAAACCTACTGCACAAGCTAGAAAGCTTGATACAATAGGCTTTTAATTTTTGTCTTATTTAACAGCGTCTTTAAGAGCTTTACCTGCTTTGAAAGCTGGAACTTTAGAAGCTGCGATTGTGATTTCTTTACCAGTTTGTGGGTTGCGACCTTTACGTGCTGCACGCTCACGAAC
>NZ_CALHWC010000054.1 GCF_938036805.1 uncultured Streptococcus sp. | reverse complement strand
TCCCATCAATCAAAGCTGTTACTAATTGCTGATATTGATCGCTCTTAAAACTGTCATTGTCCAATTCTAAATATTGTTCTCTATCAACACCGTAAGTAGCATTAATAATCTCACTAAAAGTAGGCGTTCTAAATTTATAATTTTCTACTTTAGTTTTTGGTTCCCAAGAGTAATTTTCCTGCCATGATTCCAGATTTTTCAATAATTGTGAGACCTGGAGCTGACGGAAATATTTTAAAGCAATACGACCATTGCTTGTTTTATTTAGTATTGCAACGTAGTAGGTTGCATCATTGCCAAATAATTTTCTTCCTTTAATAAACGAAGACCTTATTTTTTTATTTACTTGGTTCGGTTTGAGGAAAACCGAACTGTCTTTTTGGTCTATATCATCTTCAAATAATTCATTAAAAACCGGCTTAACAATATCCAATTGACTCTCATTCGCTAAATCATCACTAAACCAATTGATGAGATATTGTGACGATCCTAGCCAAGTACTACTGTTTTTATTTTCTAGCAGATACTTAATCATTAAATGAATTTTTTCTGAAGTTTCATAGCCAACACTAAAAACATCTTCTCGCTCCTTAAAGCGCCCTTTATAGGCCTCTCCTTTATTACTAACCGAAATAATTTTAGCATTCCCCATCAGTCCTCGATGCTTATTGGTAATTTGCTCCGTTCGTCCGCTAATATTACATATTCCCAAATTATCCTGATTAGCTCTTACAAATGAAATATATGATTGATGTAATTCCTTGTAGCTAGTCACTGATTCATCTTTAAAGCCATTAAATCGTAAAATTGAAAACTCTAGGAAATAAGCGGATAAATCAACAGTCTTGTTTTTTCCATCAGAGTCAGAATAGGTGATTTTCAATCCCTCTCTTTGGTAATGCTCACCATATAAAGACTGAAGAATGCTACTTAGAAAATCTGTTTGGAGAATAGAATGCTGAATTTTTATCAAAAATTCCTTGACTCTACCTTCCTCACAGTAAGCAATCCAACTAGCTAATTGTTTATGAAAATCATCATATTGCGATTGACTCACTTCTGGTATATAATAAGAAAACTTGTCTACAAGAGGATGTGGAGCAGGATTGCTACCAGATCTTGCTACAGAATTTGCAGTCACAGGAAATATAATCGTTTGATTATCAGACATGAATTCTGCCTTATAGAAACTGCCATCCTGATCCAACTTAACTGCAATAATATTTTTACCATTTGACTTCAAACTAGTATGATAAATCGGAAGCAAAACAGGATTGTCCCCACTTTGTTGGTCAACTAATCCAATTTCTTCTGCTTTTTCATAAGCTTTTAAGAGAGAAGTAAAAAAATCCATTATTCTTCTCCTTTCTCCATAGCGTCATATTCCTTAAGTTCATCATCAACGGACTTAACCTGGCCAGGTGTCTTAAAGGTATAACTAGACAAAGTATTTACAATTTCACACTCAGACTGAGGCTTAAACTTAATCACCCCATTCTCCATCACTGTTTTTGTGAAATAAGATTTTAATGGTGTCGTTTCGTCTTTTGGATAAGCAAAAGAATGGAACATAATACCCAAATCAATAGTAACGCCATCATAGTAAGAAGGGGTGTTCTCATACTCTTCCTGACTAATTTCATCGACTAAGCCAAGGCACTCGCTGGTTCCCAAAAAGATATTGCGTCGCCCACCTTTTCGAATAGAACGTTCCATAATGGCTTCATGCTTTTTAGGTAGCCGATCTTGCATCAAATCTTCACGATTCTCATTCCAAATGAAATGGAATTTCACTAGATATTCCACATCACTCAGGTATGAAACGTAACTCAAATCCGCACTATAATCATGTAACAAAGCACGAACACCATGTAACTCTGTCTGAATTTGATTCATGACCTTAACTTCAGTAACAACATTTGTAAAAGTCGGCTTGTAGTACACAGCATCAATTATGCCTTGGAGGGCTTGTCTAGTAGGAACTTGGTACGACGATCTCTCTCCACCACCTTTAGTTGCAGGATTTGTAAAAAGAGCCTGTTCGCTACGTATCTTTACATAGAAATTTCTTGATCTGTACAAGGTTAAAACCTCCTTCTGTGATTCTATAAACCTATCTTAGCACTTGAAACTTCAAAAATCAATTATTTTCTTTCTATATTTAGTGTTTATAAAACAACTGTTGATTATATAGATCAATTTTGATATAATCTAGCCATCATAGTGCTATCTATGTGGATTGAAATTATATTTAGTGCTTATTTATACTGAATTACAGGTCAACGAAGTCCTCTACTGACTCTCGTCGACCTGTTTTCTTTTAATTTTTACATCAGAAAACTTCCTGACTCTAGGGTGATCCCCTTTTTCTCATCATAATAACCATCTGACAATATCTGAATTTGCCCATTCAAATATGATTTTGTCGCTTCAAGTATTTGATCGTGCTGACGAACATTTACCGTATAGGGCTGCAATTCCTTTAAAAGCGCTTTTATTGTTTGATAGTCTTCGACAGATGGGTAATCATATTCACACAATTCTTCTAAAACCAACAACTTTTCAATAGCGTCTCCATACGGAACCAACACCCCTATTGTGTCATTGTTTATTAAATTCATTTTCAAACCAGCAGTTTTAAAGGCTTGTTTTAACTTTCCTTTAAAATCATTACTGTCTTGATATGAATTTATGCTTAAATAATCATAAACTGATTCACCATGCGATAAAGGATAATCCATTGAACCTTGATTATTAGCATAATAATATTCAAAAAAATCCCGATTTAAAAGTGACATTTCAATAGGCGATGAGATCTTATGGATAATATGCTCTGTGGCGTCTTTCTTAGCTTTTATTTCTCTCAAGCGTGATAGATTTTCCTCTTCAGAGGTAAGATTGACTAAGGTAACTTGACCTTTATCACGTTTACCTTCACGATTGCATCGGCCACTAGCTTGCACAATTGAGTCAACTCCTGCATAAGATCGGATGACGCGATTAAAATCAATGTCAACTCCAGCTTCAATTAGTTGCGTACTAATACAAATAATAGGTATTCCTTTTTTAAGATGTTGTTTAATTTCCGATATAATGTCTAATCTGTGCTGAGCACACATATTAGTCGAAAGTTGATAAATAGGTCTATCAGTCAATCCTTCAAGCATCATATAGAATTTATCAACTGTCTTTTTGGTGTTAAAAATCGCAAGAATAGACTCGTCATTTTCCAGTACAAAATCTACTAAATCTGACAGGTTCGAATGTTGATTATTTTCATCAAATTTTCTAAGTTCTGTTCTTGAAAAGACTTCTTTTTCGTCATGAATTAACTCGACTATATCAGTAGCCTCACCATTTTTTCCACCATAAGAAAGTTTATGATTAATTGCAGTAGAATCATAAGCAGGCTGTGTAGCTGTACATAAGATGATAGTCGTGTTCATAACTTTATTTAAGAAATTCATGGTTAAATTAAATAAAGTTGTCACCTCAATAGGCAATGATTGTACTTCATCTAAAATCAAAACACTATTCGCTAAACTGGAAAAACGACGGATATTTGCTGATTTAGTTTTAAATAAAGTTTGAAAAAATTGAACCATTGATGTCAAAACGACTGGACTATCCCAACTTTCTATCAGGTACTCTGCTAATAAGCTCTCTTTTTCGTCTCCCTTATCCTCGTTCTCTTGTTTGTTCTGTATAACATTTGAATGATGCTCTAGAACACCTACCTCGCCAATTACTTTTCTAATTTCAGAAGCATTTTGCTCCAGGACAGATAAAAATGGGGTAATATAGAAAAATCTTGATTTATTTTGATCAACCAACTGATGAAAGGCATATCTCATACTAAGATTCGTTTTTCCAGCGCCAGTTGGCAAATCCAAACGATAGATTCCCGTTGAATCTTTTTCACCCCTACTCTTAACTCGTTCACCAATTTGTGAACGAATCTCATTAAGTCTTGTAGTTGGATGACTAAAGCTACGATATTTTCGCTCAATAGCTTCAAGATAAGACTCATTTAGTTTTTGTTTTTCTTCGTCTTTTAAAGGTTCAATGAGTAAGCCATAAGCATTGATAGTATCTAATATATCTGCATTCTTCAAAAAGGATAAGTACATCCGAATAAAACAACCACTATAATATTCTTTCTCACTTTCATCAGACCAACTAAGTTTAGACCAAGCTTGCTGGTAATTTGCAAATGCTTTTTCGATTAAATCGTTTAAATCTCTGTAACCATAGATGCTTAATTCATCTTCTAATTCTTGAGCAAAAGGTAGAATATCTTCTTGGTAAGGCTCGTTCGCTATACCTTCTATAATTCGATGCCTCAACTTGTTAAATGCAAATTGTTCTGCTTGAACATCTTCATCTTGCAGAGGAATGTTATACATACCGTGATGAGCTGAAATAACATAGGCACTGATCTCCTGAAAAAGTACCCTGTCTGCCAACGGAATGCTTGATTTTTTTAAACATGCTTGTATATTCTGAAAGAGATATCTAGCTCCTGCAGACGAATGATCAACATGCTTGCTAGGTTGCATTTCCAATTTATCTTGAAAAGCTTTATTTGCCTTACCTAAATCATGATACAAGCCTAGCAAAAAAAGCACATCACCTTGTCCTAAAGACTCTGCTTGTTTTCTTCCGCTTTCTGCAACATTTGTTAAATGTATTTTTAGCGATTGCATTTCATTCGTATCACGATTATAATGAGCTTTTATCATTTTTATCCTCATTTCATTTAGTGTAAATGTTGGAAAAATAATCCAATCTTAAATCTCTAATTTAGATTAAAGCGTCTAAAAATTAAAGCGCTTTCATTTTTAAAGAAAATAATTTCTGAAGTATTATAGATAGACTACAAAATATTTAAATGAATAATATCTTAGTCCTAAAAAACGAATTCTTTATCAAGGTAACCATATAGATAAAGACATTACTAATCACCTATACTATAAGTTTTTAGCTTTAATAAAAATCCACTGATAATCTTCATAGGAACATATTTAGAACACTATATTAATATCATTGTAAACTTAAAAACTAAAAATTTCAATAGATAATGAGTATTTTTGTTACTTTCTATTAAAAAACGCTGCAACATTTGCTATAGCGCTCATTTTCCATTCTTCTATATCTTCATATCTGCAGCTATAAAGACTGATATTACTCTCGTTACTCGGTAATGACGGCAAGCTATCTTAGAATTTCCGCTAATCCTAGAAAAAAATAGTTTTGTTATAATTATTCTAGAATGATTTATGAACAAGTTTTTGTCCACAGTCCCCTTTACTTTTTTCAAAAAAGTGACCGCTAATGCTTATGTTCCCCACTGCAAAGAACTTACTTTCATCATCTAGTTTTTGATAGGCCAATCTATTTTGGATATGCAGAAGTCTATACCAATCATTTAAAGCAACAAAAAGAAGGAATCATAACCGAATCAGAAAAATCTTTACCCCTTTTGTGCCCCTTGGATAAAAGGTAGACACACTAAAACCCTTGAAAACATTGTATTTTCAAGGGTTTTTTCAATATGATATATGTCCCCTGCCGGAATCGAACCAGCAACTACTCCTTAGGAGGGAGTTGTTAT
>NZ_CALHWC010000053.1 GCF_938036805.1 uncultured Streptococcus sp. | reverse complement strand
GGAGCCAATCCTAGCTTTCCGCCAAATACTTCTGCAATGGCTTGATGCCCCAAGCAAATCCCCAAAATCGGCTTCTTACCAGCAAAATCGCGGATAAGCTCTTCCATCCGTCCTGCATCTGCCGGCCAGCCTGGACCCGGAGAAAGAACCAAGGCATCAGCTTCTTCTGCCGCTTGATAAAGGCCTGCATCATCATTTCGTAAGACCTTGACTTCTGCGAAATTGCCGATATACTGGGCTAGATTGTAAGTAAAAGAATCATAATTATCAATCAATAAAATCATTGCATCTCTCCTGTCTTGGTCATTGATTTGGCCTTATTGATGGTTTCTTGGTATTCATTAGCAGGGATCGAGTCATAAACAATACCAGCTCCAGCTTGAACGTAAGCTCTGCCATTTTTCAAAATCATGGTCCGGATAGCAATGGCAACATCCATATCCCCTGTCGCAGATAGATAGCCGATAGCCCCCGCATAAATGCCACGCTTTTCCTGCTCCAGCTCATAAATTCGCTTCATGGCTCGAATCTTAGGCGCGCCCGAGACGGTACCGGCTGGCAAGGTGGACTTGAGCGCATCCATAGCCGTCAGTTGAGGTAAAAGCTGACCACGAACCACGCTGGTCAGATGCATGACATAGCGGAAATACTCCACTTCCATGTACTTAGTGACTTCCACGCTGTTATTCTGAGCAATTTTACCGATATCATTACGCCCCAAATCAACTAACATGCGGTGCTCAGCCACTTCCTTCTCGTCAGCCAGCAGCTCCTTCGCCAAGGCTTTATCTTCTCTTTCATCCTTCCCGCGCGGTCTGGTTCCAGCAATAGGATTGGTCGTAACCTGACCCTGCTTGACAGATACCAGACTTTCCGGGCTGGCTCCGATAATCTGATAATCCCCGAAATCATAAAAGTAGAGATAGTTGGAAGGATTGGTCACACGCAAATTGCGATAGTAATCCAGCGGCCTACCAGAATACTCTGCTGAAAAACGCTGACTGAGTACGCATTGGAACATGTCTCCCTGCCGAATCAAGCTGCGCGCTTCTTCCACCATTTTTTCAAAAGCTGTCTGCTCGATATGGCTCTGGAAGTTCAAACTGGACAGTTCCAGCGGTGAAAATTCATCTACCGCAGGCTGCGCCAGCTCAGCCATGATACGCTCCAGACTTGCAGCTAAATCAGCTTCACTTCTATTACTGTAGAGGGCCTCCTCAACAATATAGACCTTGTCTTTTTTATGGTCAAAAACCATGTAACTCTCATAGACGAAAAAGTGCATATCCGGCGTTCCAATCACATCAGCTGGAATCTGGCCAATCTCCTCATAGAGGGAAATCATATCATAGCCGACAAAGCCGATAGCTCCGCCACCAAAAGGCAGGTCTGAATGATGATCTTTTTTTACGGCTAACTCGTGCAGATAGTTCAATGGATCTGCCTCAATTACTTGTCCGTTCTTTGTTAACTGGCCATTTTCATAGCGAACTTCAAAGACTGGATTATAAGCTAGGATAGAAAAGCGGGCTGTCTCGCTATCTCTTGGAATACTCTCCAAAATCACCTTGTGGTCGCCCTGAATCCGCATATAAGCTAGAATCGGCGATAAAATATCAGCTGGTAAAATCTTTTGCATAATCTTTCTTTCTATTCAATCAGAAGCGTTTAGGTAGGAGCAATTCGCTAGCCATGACTGCTTTTCACAAGAACAGGTAGCACCTGTCCACTGTCATAACTTGCTCTAAAACTACAGAAAAACGCCCGCACAGTTCATCCTGTGAGGGCGTTTCATCGCGGTGCCACCTCAGTTATGGAGTTTTCAGGCTCCACATCTCATTTACTTATTTACAGTCATTTAGATCCCTTTTAGTAGAAGGCAGCATACTGGTTTACAGCAAAGTAAGCTAACAAAGTAATAAAAGTTCAACTAAAGGACTAAATGTTGACTCCAACAGCCCATTTCATAACTTCTCCTGCCTGTTTACAGCAACCACAGACTCTCTGAAAGAAGGAATGTTACTACTCTTCTGCTGGGCATATTATTTTCGCTTTTCTAGATAGTCGGCAATGGCTGCCACATCCTTGTCTCCACGACCAGATACATTGATAATGAT
>NZ_CALHWC010000052.1 GCF_938036805.1 uncultured Streptococcus sp. | reverse complement strand
ATCGTTTTGAAGTCTACAAAAGACCAGATATAGTCATTAAAAGAGCCAAACTGCTCTTGAACAGCCAGAAAAGCTTGGGCATTAGCCCTAGTCGCATAGATCTTCATCTTATTGCGGACGATATTAGGATTATCCAAAAGAGCAGCCAAGTCTGCATCCGTCATCTGGGCAATTTTCTGGGCATCATAGAAATGAAAAGCTTCTCGGAAGGCTTGACGTTTATTGAGAATGGTCTCCCAAGAAAGTCCGGCCTGATAGGTCTCCATGCAGAGCAATTCAAATAATTTCTGATCATCATGGAGGGGCTTGCCCCACTCCTCATCATGATAAGCTACATACAAAGGGTTATTCATCTTTACCCAGCCGCAGCGTTTGGTCATATTCTATTCTCCAATCTTTGAAACATAGCTAGGTAAGGGAACCGTAGACCTGTCTAATAAATTGATCCAATGATTAATATCTGGTGGCAGAGGGTTAAATTTCTCATCTGTTTGATACCTTGCTTGATCGTCTGTTTCTATTCCAGTTAATTTCTCAATCTGTTCTCGAAGCTGATCTACAGACATCCAATCAGTCCAACTTTCAAATAAACTTTCTGAGGCCAGAGTTATACCATACCATTCTTCAAACCATCCAATGTAGTCTGCACTTAAGAGGTAGAGTTTTTCGAAAGAACAAGATTCATCATTCACCCTTATACTATCTACTATGTTGTCATTATCTACTATAGCAATACTTGCGCCACAAAATTCACAAGTAAATGAGCCAACTTGACCATAACGGGAACCACAATGCAAGAATAATTCCTTCTGACTCTGATGACAAGATCTACAAAACAAAGGGAAAATTTTACAGTGAATCCACAGTACATCAACTTTACCATTTTTGAACTTTATTTTGATAGTGTTGCTATAATTTTTTGCATCAGTAAAATTGATTCTAGCTATCCCCATTATTTCACCAACATCTTAAGGGCTGACTTGATATAGTTTTCTGCTGTATCCGTCGTTCCTTCAAAGAATTTCTTGATTTTCTTGAGTTCAGCAGCTTTGTAGCCCAGAGCCAGCATGGCTTCCATAGCTTCCTCCAGCTCCTGATTATCCACAGTCTGGACAGGTGCCTTGCTTTCTGCCAGACCATCCGCCGCCACTACCTTGCCTTCCAAGTCCAGCACCATCTGCTGGGCAGTTTTCTTACCAATTTTAGGAAACTTGGTCAGGTAGGTGATGTTTTTCTGCTCAATGGCTTGCACTAAGCCAGCATTATCATCCGCCGCAATAATAGCCAGGGCAGACACTGGGCCAATACCTGAGACTGAGATCAAGCTGAGAAAGAGCTGCTTCTCCTCCTCAGTCGCAAAGCCATATAGGAGCTCCGCATCTTCTCGCACCACTTGGTGAACATAGACCTTGGCTTCCTGATGAAGATGTCCTGAGTATGCATAAGGATTGGCCACATGAAGAATATAGCCGATCGAGTTGACTTCCAATACAATGTATTTGGCTGTGATTTTACTGATGATTCCTTTAAAATATTCGTACATAATCTTCCTTCTTTTGGTATCGTTTTGCCCATCTAGTATATCATATTTTCTGTCTGGAAACTGCAAATAGAAGTGCAACCGGTGGTTGACAAAATGTACAGGAAGCTGTATTCTCAAGATATCTAAAAGCTGTTAGGATAGAGTTAGCAAAGAAAAGGAGGCTGCGATCATGAAACTCGCTGATAAATTATTTGAACTAAGAAAAGAAAAAGGCTGGTCACAAGAAAAGCTAGCTGAACAAATCAATGTCTCTCGCCAAAGCATTTCCAAGTGGGAATCTGGCCAAGCGATGCCAGAGCTGGAAAAAATTGTAGAGCTGAGCAAAATTTTCCAGGTGACGACAGACTATCTGCTTTTAGAAGAAAGCGACAGGCCGGAAAGGAAACCCATCCTCTCAGAAGACGAAAAAGACCACTACTATAAGGAAGTGAAATCTTATGGCTTCTGGCAGGTTCTGTATATTTTTGTATCAGCCCTGGCTATCTTTCTCTTTTTCGCAGGTTCTAGCTTTCCAGCAACATTCAATGCGCTGGTCTGGTTAACCTTCTTCCTCCTAGTTGCATCAGCAATGGCTATTAACAAGGCGCTAAAGATTAAGGAAAAGTATCTGGACAAGGTTATCGGCTTTGATGAGGATTCTAAGAAGGAAGATGCTAAAGATGAAGCTAAAAACTGACAATCCCATACCTGTCAAAACTCGTCTGAAAGAGCTGTTTGGAGACTGGCTCTTCATTTCGGGCTACCTCATTGCTCTTTTTTTACTGGCTATGGGCTTTTACAATCTGGTTCTAGGAGGCATTCCGGCATTCACTGAAGCTCAGAGCCAACTTCTGGCTTTTTCTACCTCAGTCCTGCCTCTAACTATCATCTTTGCTTGGCTAGACTATAGAAAAGGCAGTTTTGGCAAGCGCTGGGCAGGTTTACAGTTGGTTTACAAACATAGGAGCTTTGCTCACAGCCTTTTGCGCTCTGCTATCAAGTTTTTCCCTTGGCAGCTGGGACATATGGGAGCTAGCCGTAGTGCTTATCAAGCAGATACCCTGTCAATTTTCTTGTCAACTTCAGCAGGTATTCTCTTCTTGATCTTTCTGCTGATGGGACTACTTCGCAAGGACAAACGCCATCCAGCTGATTTGCTTGCTGGAACGCAAGTTCAGCTCAAAAATTCAAAACAGCTCTAGTTCTATGACTAGGGCTGTTTGATCTTCTATACAGTTTAGTATTTTCCTAACTCCCGCAGGCTAGTATGATTTTCCTGAATGCGGCGGAACATTTTTTCCATAT
>NZ_CALHWC010000051.1 GCF_938036805.1 uncultured Streptococcus sp. | reverse complement strand
CTTGAAGCTATCGAGCTGGCCCAGTCTCTGGGCGTGGATGTTATCGTGACGGATCACCACTCTATGCCTGAGGAGCTGCCAAACGCCTATGCGATTGTCCATCCGGAACATAGCGGAGCAGATTATCCTTTCAAGCATTTAGCCGGTTGTGGGGTGGCTTTTAAGCTGGCAACAGCCTTGCTGGAAGAAGTCCAAGTCGAACTTTTGGACTTAGTTGCTATCGGTACCATTGCCGATATGGTCAGTCTGACGGGGGAAAATCGGATCTTAGTAAAATATGGCCTCTCCGTCCTCAAAAATACCCAGCGAGTAGGACTTCAGGAACTCTTCAAAATAGCAGGCATTCAGCCAGATGAACTGGATGAAGAAACAGTTGGTTTCCAGCTTGCTCCCCGACTCAATGCCTTGGGACGGCTGGATGATCCAAATCCGGCGGTTGAGCTTTTGACAGGCTTTGACGATGAAGAAGCTCGTGATATTGCTCTCATGATCAACCAGAAAAATGAAGAGCGCAAGGAAATCGTTCAGCAGATTTATGAAGAAGCGCAGACCATGCTGGACACTAAGAGACCAGTGCAGGTGTTGGCTAAGGAAGGCTGGAATCCTGGTGTGCTAGGGATTGTCGCTGGGCGCTTGCTGGAAGAACTGCACCAGCCAGTCATAGTGCTTAATATCGAGGATGGCATCGCTAAAGGCAGCGCCCGCAGTATTGAAGCGGTCAATATTTTTAAGGCCTTGGACAACCACCGTGATCTCTTTGTAGCTTTTGGCGGCCATGCCGGAGCAGCTGGTATGACACTTGAAGCAGACAAGCTGGCGGAGCTTGCTGATATCTTGACAGCTTACATCTTAGACAATGATTTGGATTTGACTGGCAAAACAGCTCTCTATTTAGATGAGGAGCTACATCTGCCAGAACTGACCCTTGACACACTCAAAAGCTTCGAAAAACTTGCGCCTTTTGGTATGGACAATAAGAAGCCACTCTTTTACCTCAAGGACTTTAAAGTGGATAATGCTCGGACTATGGGGGCTGGCAATAGCCATCTCAAGCTGAAAATTTCTCAGGAAGATGCATCTTTTGAAGTAGTAGCTTTTGGGCAAGGAAGTCTGGCGACAGAGTTTGCCCAGACTAAGAATCTGGAGCTGGCTGTCAGCCTCTCTGTCAATAAATGGAATGGACAGACCAGTCTCCAGCTCATGCTGGTAGATGCCCGTGTGGACGGTGTTCAGCTTTTCAATATCCGCGGAAAAAATGCGACGTTGCCTGACAATGTCCCAGTCTTGCGTTTCACAGAGGAATTGCCAGATTTGACAAATAGCAGAGCAATTGTGGTTTATGACCTGCCTGATGATTTGCAGGTCTTGAAGAAGATTCTTCAGTCTCAGGATTTTGAAGCGATTTACTTTAAGAATGAAATTGCTAAGCCTTACTATCTGACAGGTTATGGTACTCGTGAGCAATTTGCTAAACTTTACAAGACAATCTATCAGTTCCCTGAGTTTGACGTTCGCTATAAACTTAAAGAGTTGGCTGCCTATCTGAAAATCGACCCGATTCTCTTGGTCAAAATGATTCAGATTTTTGAAGAGCTGGGCTTTGTCAGCATCAC
>NZ_CALHWC010000050.1 GCF_938036805.1 uncultured Streptococcus sp. | reverse complement strand
AGCAAAAGAGACTCCCGTTTTTCTAGAACTTCCTGATAATCAGCCAGCAAGTCAGCAAATTGAGCTGGTTTGATGCCCAGAAAAATCACCTCTGCCTGTGCAAAAACTTCTGCATTACTAACCGACTGTCCACCAACTTCTGCAGCAATCCTTTCAGCCTTGTCACGACTGCGATTGGCCAGGAGTAATTCGCTTCTATATCTTTCATCTTGGGCAACTAGGCGAGCAAGACTGCCGCCCATATTTCCCAGACCGATAAATCCAATTTTCATCATTATTTCCTCACTTGACCAGTCCCTTGGATGACGTACTTATAGCTGGTCAACTCTTTCAGCCCCATAGGACCTCTGGCATGCAGTTTTTGAGTGGAAATCCCCATTTCGCAGCCAAGGCCAAATTGACCGCCGTCTGTAAAGCGGGTTGAGGCATTGACATAAACTGCTGCGCTATCCACCTGCTCTGTGAAGTAAGCCGTCGCTGCATCGTTCTCCGTCACAATGGCATCCGAGTGATGGGTGCTGTGAGCTTCGATATGCTCCACCGCTTCTTCCAGCGAGGAAACTAACTTAACCGCTAAGATATAGTCCAAAAATTCGGTATCAAAATCTTCCGGTCTAGCTTGCGAGCCCGAGATATACTGTGCCGCTTTCTCATCTAAACGCAATTCAACAGAATTTTCTTGTGTAGCCTCACGATCTGTCACCAGCATCTTCTGCAAGCGTGGTAAAAATGCTGCTGCAATCTCTTCATGAACCAGCAGTACCTCCATGGCATTGCAGACAGAGGGGCGACTGGTCTTGGCATTCTCAATAATCGCCAAAGCCTTGTCCTGATCAGCATCCTTATCTACATAGATATGGACAATTCCGGTACCTGTCTCAATAACCGGCACTGTCGCATTTTCCACGACCGCCTGAATCAGTCCCGCACCTCCGCGAGGAATGAGCAAATCCAGATAGCCCTTGGCCTTCATCATTGCCTGAGCTGAAGCCCGACTGGTATCAGAAACCAATTGGATACAATCCGGCGAAATCTTGGTCTGAGCCAAGCCTTCTTTCAAAGCTTTGACAATAGCTTGCGCAGTCTGATAGGCATCCTTGCCACTTCTGAGAACGACTGCACTGCCACTCTTTAGCGCCAGAGCCGCAGCGTCTGAAGTGACATTAGGCCGGCTTTCATAGATAATCCCAATCACACCCATAGCCACCCGCTGTTTACTGATGACAAGGCCGTTATCAAGCTCAGTCTTTTCCAAGACTTGCCCCACAGGATCCTCCAAGTCAATCAGCTGACGAATGCCCTCTGCCATGCCAGCAATCCGATCCTCATCTAGATAAAGGCGGTCCAGCATCACATCTGAGATTTTACCTTTAGCCGCTGACATATCCAGTTCATTGGCTGCTAAAATATCCGCACGAGAAAGCCAGAGCTGCTTTGCCATTTCCTCTAATGCTTGGTTTTTCTCAGCAGTTGTAGCTGTGTTGATTGATTTTTTTGACTTTTTAACAATTTCAAATAATTCTTGTGTTGAGGTCATAGCGCCTCCTTTCGTAAGATACAATAATTTCTTTTTACAATTGATAAAGATGTTGGAGAGTTCGGGTAAAGGAAATAAGTAAGCTCCTATTTCCTCTTAAAATTCAGAAAAGAGCAGTTGGAGCTCTGGAGTAATAGAAATCCAATCGTCACGATGAATTACAACTCCCTTTGGCTTGTTAGAACGCAGCATATCCTTGAGGGCAGGTTTACCAAAGCGCACGCGCCCCTTTCCTAAAATCGCACCCGTCTCTTCTTCATACACCGTCACCGTATCTTGGTAAGAAAAATGCCCCTCTAAACTAACAATTCCTGATGCCAGAAGGCTTTTACCATCGTAGCGCAGAGCCTGTGCCGCTCCCTGATCCACATAGATAGCACCTTGGCTCTTGGCATAGAAGGCTAGCCACTGCTTTTGCGTCTTCAAGCCCTTATCCTGCGCTGAGAAAAAGCTCCCGTCTCGAGTCTGGCTCGCCGCTTCCAATAAAGCATTGCTTTTTAGCGACGAGCAAATATAAACTGGTACACCAGACATGGTCGCCAAAGTTGCTGCTTTGATCTTGGTCAGCATGCCGCCAGTCCCATTGCTGGAGCCCGCACCGCCTGCCATGTCAATCAAATCGCTAGAGATCGTCTCAATTCTTTCAAGACGTTGGGCAGTCGGATCTGTAGCCGGATTGGCTGTGTAAAGCCCATCAACATCTGTCAAAAGTACTAAAAGATCCGCCTGAACCATGGCTGCCACCTGAGCACTGAGCGTATCATTGTCTCCCACCTTTAGCTCCTCGATCGAAACTGTGTCATTCTCATTGATAATGGGAATGGCACCTCGATTAAGGAGGACTGACAAAGCTTGGTGGGCATTTTTGTAACGACGTTTATCCGCAAAATCATCCTGCGTCAGCAAAATCTGGGCAGATACAATCTTCTTCAGAAGGAGATTAGTTGTGTACTCCTCTAGGAGAAGGCCCTGACCAACAGCTGCCGAAGCCTGTTTATCGGCTACCTTGGTGGGGCGTTTTTTAAAACCTAGAGAAGAAAAACCCGCCGCAATGGCTCCAGACGATACCAAAATCAACTCATGTCCGGCTTCATGCAAGACCGATAATTGATGCGTGATTTCCCGCACCTTTGCCCGCGACAGGCTGCCGTCAGGATTTGTCAATGAGCTCGTTCCAACTTTAAATACAATACGCTTTGCTTTCATAGCTTCTCTTTTCCTTACTAGATTTTCTTATTATACCATAAGGACAGGAAAATTAAAAAACAATCTTTCCCCATTTCTGCTCTCTTAGCAATAGAAAATATGCTATAATATTCACAAATACTATTGGAGAAAAACGATGATTAAACTAATTGCCCTTGATATGGACGGAACCTTGCTGACTGAGGAAAAAAAGATTCCTCAAGCTCATATTGATGCTATCCACCAAGCTATCCAAGCTGGAGTCAAGCTGGTTCTCTGTACAGGTAGACCGCTCGTGGGTGTCAAGCCTTACTATCAGGAGCTGGGCTTGGAGCACGAAAATGAATATGTCATCGTAGACAATGGCTGCGCTATCCATCAGACTAGCGATTGGCAGGTTGTTGACTGGCAAGAATTAAAGCCCGATGACATTCGCTACCTCTACAGTTTGACCGAGCAGAGCCAAGTACAGTTGACCTTGTTTGATGAAGAGCATTACTTCGTCGTAGGAGAGAAAGCCAGCAAAATTGTGACAGATGATGCGGCCCTTGTCTTTACGACTCCTACTGAAATCAGCCTTGAAGAAGCTTGCAGCGGCCAGCATCGAATGTTTCAAGCCATGTTCCTAGGAAATCCAGAACAGGTAGACGATTTTGATACCAAGTTCGCTCAAGAACTCTGCCAACGATTCAGTGGCGTCCGTTCCCAGCCTGTCATCTACGAGGCGATGCCAAAAGGTGTTACCAAAGCCTTTGCCCTAGAGCGTCTAGCGCAACGTCTAAAAATCAAACCTGAGGAAATCATGGCACTGGGCGATGCGAATAACGATATTGAAATGCTGCAGTTTGCTGGCTTGGGCATTGCCATGGGGAATGCTAGCCAGCATGTCAAAAACTTGGCCGACTACGTGACAGATAGCAATGAAGAAAATGGCGTTGCTACAGCTATTGCTAAGTTTATCTTAGGACACTAATTCTGTACATCATCCCATTTTCATAAATTAAAAAGACAGTTGTAGGAGAGAGAGCAACTGTCTTTTTTTGATATAAATCAACTAAGTTTAGAGAGTGAACTGTTTTCCTTTGGCTTAAAACAATTCTTTGTATAAAGCAATAGTTTCTTCCAAAGTCGGCATGAAAGGATTGCCCGGTGCGCAAGCATCAATCAAGGCATTCTTAGAAAGGTATTCAAAGTCAAAGTCCTTTTCTTCAATACCAAGCTCGGTCAATTTCTTAGGAATACCGACCGTTTCGGACAAGGTTTCGATTTCCGAAATGGCATATGCTGCACATTCTTCATCAGTCTTGCCTTCGGTACGCAAGCCTAAAGCTTTAGCTACATTTCTAAAGGCTGCTGGTACACGTTTGGCATTTTCACGCTCAACTACTGGTAGGAGCATAGCGCAGCAAACGCCATGAGGCAAATGATAGACTGCACCAAGCTGGTGAGCCATCGAATGCACGTAGCCCAGACCTGCGTTGTTAAAGGACATGCCGCCAAGGAAAATAGCATTGACCATAGCTTCACGCGCTTCTATATCATGACCATTAGCAACTGCTCGCGGTAAATATTCCTTAATCAACTCAATGGCACCGATAGACAACTTTTTGGTCACGCCATAGGCCCCAGGAGTTACCAAGGCCTCAACAGCATGGGTCAAAGCATCCATCCCAGTTGCTGCCGTTAAATTAGCTGGTTTGGAAACCATGAGCTCTGGGTCATTGACAGAGATGAGAGCCAGACTGTTTTTATCAACCATCACCATCTTAACCTTACGCTCTTCGTCTGTGATAACATAGTTGATAGTGATTTCGGCAGAAGTCCCTGCCGTGGTGTTGATGGCTACAACTGGCAGACCCTTTTCTTTAGACTTGTGGAGCCCTTCGTAATCCTGCGGCTTGCCCCCATTTGTCGCCATGATGGAAATACAGCTAGCAGCATCCTGCGGAGAACCACCGCCGACACTGATGATAAAATCACAGTCATTTTCCTGAAGAGTAGCTAAGCCATCGTAGACATTCTTACAAGAAGGATTTGGGTCTACATCTTCAAAAACCACATATTCAATGCCTTCTGCTTCTAGCGGCTTGACGACTTTTGGTAAAATGTAACTGGAAGCAATGTAGTGGTCTGTAACGATGAGAGCTTTCTTGAAGCCCAGCTCTTTGACATGACCGCCAAATTCATTGATGACACCTTTACCAATCAAATTGACTGATGGAACGTAGAAAACTGACATAATGATTTCCTCCTTAATTGAGCACAAGACTCTGTTCTATATGTTAATATAATTTTACTGCTTTCTCTTCTACTTTTCAAATAATTATACAAGTCAAATTAGAAAAAAAGAGGCTGGGACAAAAAGATTTTGATTTTAGAAACTCTTTATTATAATTTTTTGAAATCGATAGATTAGATAAAAAGCGAACAAAACAGAATTCTGAATGTCAGATAACTAGTTTTGTACGCTTTTTATATTTAAGGTTAGACTTTTGTCCCAGCATCTAGCCTTCGTTAAGAAATATAATAACGAAGGGTGAAAGTGATCAAGAACGATTTTAGCCACAGGTTGAAAATTAGAAAGCGAAGCTGCTTGGCCAAGTCATAGTAAGGACTAAACATATCCATAGTAAGGATTTTCACCTGACAACGAACAGCTCTATCGTAGCGAAGAAAGTGATTTCGAATAATAGCTTGTGTTCTTCCCTCAAGAACAGTGATGATATTTAGCTTGTCAAAATCTTGCGCAATAAAACTCATCTTCATCTCCAGATTGAAACAGTCACTCCCCTGAGTGTTTCAACGTCCCAATACATAATCTAAGGAAGACGAGAAAAATCATGCTTAAAATGAAAATCATTAAGTTTGCGGATGACAGTTGAAGTTGAGAAGGAAAGTTGATGGGCAATATCGGTCATAGAAGTTTTTTCAATCAACTTTTTAGCAATCTTTTGGTTGATGATGCGAGGTATTTGGTGATTCTTTTTGACGATGGAAGTCTAAACGACTATTATTTTAGAACACTGATATCACTTGAATCGACGCTTTCTAAGAAGAATTCTAGTAGGCATACCAGTCGTTTCAAGATAAGGAATCTTTTACATATGCTACTATCTTCGTTATAGCTAACTTTAATTCTCATTTATTAAGTATACCTAAGTTTCATGTTTAAATTTTGTATAGAATAGCTGTACCTCTTAATAGAGTTATGATTACGCTTTCAATTAAGCCTCATTTATGATACTATTATGGAAATAGAAAAAATTCTTAGTTCGCTAAAGACCTTTATTCGAGATCCAGAGGAAATAGAAATTTTATCCATTAAAAATACGTTTCATAAGTTACTTACTTGATATTAATAGAATTCCAATATTGTATAATTAAATCAAAGATGATACTGGAATCAGGAGGATTTATTATGGTTAAGAATGTAGCTGTTAAAGTCTCAAACCTTTCAAAAGAATTTTTGTTAGGGCAAGACAAAACTGTCTCTATTTTGAAAGATGTTTCTTTATCTGTCAATTATGGGGAATTTGTATCAATACTTGGTGTCAGTGGTTCTGGAAAGTCTACTTTGCTAAGTTGCTTATCAAGTTTATCTGAACCAACAAGTGGCGAGGTTGTTATCAATGGTGTAAATCCATATACCTTAAAAGAAGGGAAGCTTGCTAAATTTAGAAGGCAAGATATTGCAATTATTTTTCAAAACTATAATCTGGTACCCGCTCTACCTGTACTAGAAAATGTTACGCTTCCTCTGAGACTCTCAGGAAAGAGTGTTGATAGCAATAAAGTAAAAAAAATGTTGGATAGTTTGAATTTTAAAGCAGAACTATCATCATTAGTTGCTACCTTATCAGGTGGAGAACAGCAAAAAGTGGCTATTACTCGTGCAATAATAGCTGATAGTAAAATTATTTTTGCCGATGAGCCAACAGGAGCTCTGGACAGCGTCTCAAGAAAACTTATTTTTGAAACACTTCGTAATTTAGCGAGTCAAGGAAAATGTGTTTTTATGGTCACTCATGATATTGAGTTGGCTTCAAAAACTGACAGAGCACTCATTTTAAAAGACGGAAAAATATCTCGACAAATTATTAAACCTTCAGCTGATGAGCTCTACCAAGCACTTGAAAGTAGTAAAGATTAATTTGAGGAGGATTTATTATGCTAAAATTAATCATTTACCAATTTCAGTACTCAAAAAGACAATGGTTAGGAACAATACCATTACTATTTGTATCTAGCCTAATTGTTGGAACATCTTTATTTGGTATTGCTAGTTCAATAAAGACTGCTAATATTAACGCTTCACAACTTTTTCAAATGCTAATAATTTTTGGCGGGACTACTCTATTTTTCCTTATTTCAAATAATATAAGACTGCTAATAGATATCTTTAAAAAGGATTACCAATTATGGGCTATCTTAGGCGCAAGTAGAACTCAGCTATCTTTATTAGTATCTGGACAGTTTTATTTAATGGCAGCGATTGTTAGTAGTATTGGTACAATACTTTCATTTATCATGGCAGATAGTTACTACAAATTTTTACAAAATTTATTAGGAAGAGATGAGTTACCTGATTTAGTTATTACAGCCAACATTCAATCAATTTTATTGAGTGTTTTTATAGTCCCAACAATTGCCGGAATAGGGGCTTACTTTTATTCAAGTCGAATACTTAAAATATCATCAATATTAAAACCAGAAAAGAAAAAAAGAAAAGTTACAGTAACTGGATTTGTTAACATCTCTGTTCGTTTATTCCTATGGTTACTATGTATAGGTTCTATTGTTTCAGCAGGTTTTATCAGAAATAAAGAAATAATTGCAACACAGTCAAGCATAATATTATTTTTATTAATTATTCACATCCTTATTATTCAATCACTATCTCCATTAATTCAAATGTCTCTAATAAAATTTTTAATGAGGATATTTCCAACTGAAAATTATGTAATTAATACAGGCTTTTGGAATCTACTATCCAATCCTAGCTATTTGAAAAGTATACAAACTTCAATGAGCATGGGAGTAACTCTCATTTCTGGATTTATTCTTTACACCCAAAATATGTATTCATTCATGAATACAGCAAACAGTGTAAACGAAGCAAGAGCTTCCTTTATTGCTTATCTGTCTGCTCCAATTATTCTGATTATTACTAGTTCTATTTCTCTTACAATTTTATCTTCTAATAAAGATATTGAGGACATTAAACAGTTAAAGACACTGGGAGTGTCAAGATTACAACTTTTTAAAATACGTATAGGCGAGGTAATAATACATTCGGTGTTAATTTTATTAGTGTCAGTAATTTTCAATTTAATTATTTTAATTTTAGTTAGCTTTATTGGCCAATTTTTAGGCCGTAGTTTAGTAGATATATCAGGTTTCTGGCAACCGAGTCTTATAGTTATTTCTTTGTTAGTTATTTTTTATAGTATTACAAAGGGATTTTATTTATTTCAAGATAGATAAATTGGAATAGTTACTGATTCAAAAAGAACACACTTATTGACAGTGAAACCAAAGCAATACTAAAACTAAAGAGTCTGGGACAATAGTCTCTTTGCCACAAAAATAAGCAACGGATTTGCCGTTGCTTTTCGCATGGTTGCGATAGTCTTGGTAAAATAGAATTGCACAATAAACCATTTAGAAAGGCTAACCCATGCATGTTCACTATAACACTAATCAAACAACTTTACCACTAGAAATCCCTTCTTTCTTGCCACAAGACCATCTTGTCTTTACCTTTGAAAAAGTGGTGAATGCCTTAGATGACAGTCACTTTCAGTCTTTCTATCATAACTTTGGTCGCCCGTCTTATCACCCTAAAATGCTTTTAGCCGCTCTACTATTTGCCTACTCACAAGGAATTTTCTCTGGACGAAAAATCGAAAAAATGATGATTGAAAATCTCGCTATGCAGTACCTAACAGGACAGTTGGTTGTCAGCTACCGCACTATCAATCGTTTTCGAGTTGCTGAAGGGATGGAAGACCTCATTCGTGATCTGTTCATCGACCTCAATCTTCGTTTGAAAATGGAAGAGTTAGTGACTTTAGATTGTCTGTTTATTGATGGTACTAAGATTGAAGCCAACGCCAACAAGTATAGTTTCGTGGGGAAGAAAGCGACAGAGAAATTCTCCGCCAAACTTCAAGAACAGATACAGGTCTATTTTCAAGAAGAAATCACTCCCCTTATCCATCAAGCTATCGAACTGGATACACAAGAGCCTATCTCCTCAGAGCAGTTGCTTGCATTCGCTCAAATCCTTGAAGAAGAATTGGAAAAATTGAACCAAGACATTGAGGAGACACCCGTTAAAGGGAAGGATGAACGTAAAACCCAGCGTTGTAAACTCAAGAAAGTCTTGCATAAAGTCAAGAAGGATTTTTCAGTACGTACTGAAAAATATGAGAGCTATCAAGACTTAAAAGCTAAAGAATGCCAGGCGCTTTTATCTCCCGAAGGTAGACAGATTTTCGCTCAACGTAAGGTTGATGTGGAACCTGTCTTTGGGCAGATAAAGGCTTGTTTGGGTTATAAGAGATGTAACCTAAGAGGCAAGCGTCAGGTGAAAATTGACATGGGATTAGTGCTCATGGCCAATAATCTCCTTAAATACAATAAGAGAAGGAGTCAAAATTAAAAGCTAGAGTTCCGCAATTGGAAAGCTCTAGCTTTTTTGTGGTCGAGAACTATTTTATCTCAGGCTCTTTGGCTACTTGCGATACATTTTGACTTGAAGATAGAGGTCATTGTAAGTTCCGAGCCATTTTGGTCCTAATTGCTGATAGACTTCCAGATGCTTCATGGTTTCTTCGGTTGGATAGAAAGCCTCGTCCTCCTGTACTTCTTCTGGCAGCATGGCCTTAGCAGGAAGGTTTGGCGTTGAATAGCCGACATAGAGCGCATTCTTATAAGCATTTTCCGGTCTCAGCATGAAATTAATAAACTGATAGGCAGCTTTTTTATTTTTTACGGTTTTAGGAATGACGATATTATCAAACCAAAGGTTGCTGGCTTCTGTCGGAACAACATAGCGCAAATCTTCGTTAGCTTCCAGCATTTGGCGAGCTTCGCCAGAGAAGGTCACGCCAATAGCCGCGTTATTCTGAATCATGTAGCCCTTCATCTCATCAGCGACGATGGCCTTGATATTGGGCGTCAGAGTATAAAGCTTATCGACAGCCTCCTGCAGCTGGTCAGCATCTTTGGAGTTAAGGCTATAACCATTCGAGTTCAGACCAATCCCCATGACTTCGCGGGCTCCGTCAATCATCATGATGGAGTTTCTGTATTCTGGCTTCCAGAGATCGTTCCAGTGCTCAGGCGCGTGCTCGACCATTTTAGTATTGTAAACAATGCCTAGCGTTCCCCAGAAATAAGGAATGGAATACTGATTTCCTGGATCAAAGGGCTGATCCAAAAAGTCTGAACCAATATTTTCCAAGCCTTTGATCTGGCTATGATCCAATTTTTCCACCAAGTCTTCCTTCATCATCTTGGCAATCATGTACTCACTAGGGATGGCAATATCGTAGGTTGTTCCACCCTGTTTGATTTTCGTGTACATAGCTTCGTTGGAGTCGAAAGTTTCGTACTGGACCTGCACACCTGTTTCCTTGGTAAACTCAGTCAGCAAGTCTGGATCGATATAATCTCCCCAGTTGTAGACAACCAATTTATCACTACCCTTGCTATTGGTTCTGCTTTCAATCCGATAGCTGATTCCCCACAAAATCAGGATAATAGCAAGAACCCCTGCTAAAAACGAATAGAGTTTTTTCATGCTGCTTCCTCCTTCTCACGCGTGATAAAGTAATAGCCGATGACTAAAACGATACTAAAGAGAAAGACCAGAGCAGACAGGGCATTGATCTCCAAGGAAATTCCTTGCCGCGCACGGGAATAAATTTCTACTGAAAGAGTCGAGAAGCCATTTCCTGTCACAAAGAAGGTCACAGCAAAGTCATCGAGTGAATAGGTGAAAGCCATAAAATAACCGGCAATGATGGCTGGTGTCAGATAAGGCAGCATGATTTCCTTGAGCATCTGGACTTGACTAGCTCCCAAATCATAAGCAGCTTTAATCATGTCATCATTCATTTCTTTCAACCTTGGCAAAATCATCAGCACCACAATGGGAATTGAAAAGGCAACGTGACTGGCCAAAACAGATACAAAGCCCAATTGGAATTTAGCCGTGGTAAAGAGAATCAGGAAGCTAGCCCCAATCATAACGTCAGGTGCCACCATCAAAATATTATTGATGGATAAGAAGGCATCCTGATATTTTTTACGGGCTTGGTAAATATAAATAGCACCAAAAGTTCCGATAATAGTAGCAATGAGGGAAGAAAGAAAGGCTAAGAAGAAAGTCTGCGCCAAAATCAAAATCAAGCGTGAATCTTCAAACAACTTTTGAAAATGAACCAGATCAAAGCCAGTAAATTTATTCATATCATCGCCAGCATTGAAAGCATAGGCAATCAAATAAAAGATCGGAAGATAAAGGATTAGAAACACGATCGCTAAATAGAGATTAGCAAATTTTTTCATCGTTCTCTCCTTTCCTTGGTTGCCCACATGGTGAAGAGCATGGCAATAATCAGAACCACTCCGATGGTTGAGCCCATTCCCCAGTTTTGCGTTGTCAAGAAATGCTGTTCAATGGCTGTTCCCAGCGTAATGACACGATTTCCACCAATCAAACGCGTCAGCATGAAGAGGCTGAGACTGGGAATAAAGACTGACTGAACGCCACTTCTCACACCATTCATTGAAAGCGGAAAGACGACATTGCGGAAAGTCTGCCAACGATTGGCACCCAAGTCATAGCTAGCATTGATGAGATTGGGATCCAAATCATCCAAGACGTTGAAAATCGGCAGAATCATAAAGGGCAGCTCAATGTAGCTGGCAACAAAGATAAAAGAAAAGTCAGTGAAAAGAATCTGCTTGGGACCGATACCGATAAAGATCAGAAATTCATTCACCGATCCGTTTTGTCCAAAAATGCCGATAAAGGCATAGGCCTTGAGCAAAAGATTGATCCAAGTCGGCAGGACAATCAGCATCAGCCAGAGCTGGCGATGCTTAAGCTGGGTCAAAAAATAAGCAGTCGGATAGGATATGAGTAAGGTCACCAAGGTGATGATGCCTGCATAAAATACCGAGTTAAAGCTCATTTTCAGATAGGTCAAATTCTGCGACGTGAAATAAATCCGATAGTTTTCCAGCGTGAACTGCCCTTCGATATTAAAGAATGATTTCCAGACAATCATTATCACTGGAGCTAGGACAAAAAGCAGAATCCAAAGAAAATATGGAAGCATAAAAAGGTTAGAGGTTGTTTTCTTCATCTCTTTCCTCCTCAATGGCATTGATCAGCCCTGCTTCTTGTTCTTCGATTTCTACGTATTCTTCAATCCGAGCATCAAATTCTTCTTCGGTTTCATTGAGGCGCATGATATGGATATCCTCTGGCTCAAAGTCCAGACCGATTTCTTCTCCGACGATGGCCTTGCGGGTCGAGTGAATCATCCATTCATTTCCGAGTTCATCATAGGCGATGATTTCATAATGAACCCCGCGGAAAAGCTGGGTATCTACTTTAACCTGCAGTTTTCCTTCTTCAGGCAGAGTAATGCGCAAATCCTCTGGACGAATCACCACTTCAACGGATTCGTTTGGTCGCATGCCTCCGTCAACTGCTTCAAAACGCTTGCCATTGAACTCAACCAAGTAGTCTTCGATCATCTTACCTGGAAGGATATTAGATTCTCCGATAAAGGTCGCAACAAAGTGGTTAATTGGCTCATCATAGATATCCACTGGCGTTCCTGACTGGACAATCTCCCCTTCGTTCATGACAAAAATCCAGTCACTCATAGCTAGGGCTTCTTCCTGATCGTGAGTGACAAAGACAAAAGTGATCCCGAGGCGCTGTTGAAGTTCACGGAGCTCATATTGCATATCCGTCCGCAACTTCAAATCCAGCGCAGAAAGAGGCTCGTCTAGTAGGACAACCCGCGGCCGATTGATGATGGCACGGGCAATGGCTACCCGCTGGCGTTGACCGCCTGACAGTCTCCGAATTGAACGGCGCTCATATCCTTCCAGCTGAACCATTTTCAGAACTTCAGTAACCCGTTCTTCAATTTCTTTTTTGTCTACCTTCCGCAACCGCAACGGAAAGGCTACATTCTCAAAAACATTCATATGCGGGAAAAGGGCATAGGACTGAAATACTGTGTGAACATCCCGCTTATTTGTAGGAATGTCATTGATGCGGACGCCATCCAAAAAGATGTCTCCCGTTGTCGCATCTAGCAGTCCTGCAATAATATTAAGGATGGTTGACTTCCCAGAGCCAGAAGCTCCTAGAAGCGTATAAAATTTTCCTTCTTCTAATTCAAAGTTAATATCTTTGAGAACGACGGTGTTACTGTCTTCAAAAACCTTCGAAACGTTTTTGAACTCAATAATTGGTTTTTTCAATTGGCATAAATTCCTTCTTTTCCATGTATTAACAGATTTTTGGCTCTGTCAGACCAAAAAAACCTCTCGAGGGCTACTATGGCCCTGCATACTTGCGATATCGATAGGCTTTCACCCCCTTTACTAATGACACATGGATATGGGCTATCCCAAAGACTTAGACAAATCTTAGAAAAGCAATCAGATAATTACATATTGGACTCTTATGCTTCTCCAATAATTCGAACTTCTCGTTCCAGAGTGACACCTGAATGCTCCTCGACTGTTTTAATGACATGAGCAATCAACTCTTCATAATCGCTAGCTGTACCATGATCGACATTAATCATGAAACCAGCATGTTTTTCTGAAACCTCTACACCACCGATTCGATAGCCTTTTAAACCGGCCTCACTGATGAGCTGACCAGCAAAATGCCCCAAAGGACGCTTAAAGACCGACCCACATGATGGATATTCCAAAGGCTGCTTGAGTTCACGCAGATAGGTCAGACGTTCCATTTCCTGATGAATGTTTTGGTGGACACCTGGTGCCAGACCAAACTTAGCTGAAATGACAATGTCGCCAGTTTCTTGAATAAGTGAATGACGATAACCAAATCGCATATCACGCGCATCCAAGGTCTTAATTTCTCCTTCAGGTGTCAAGACCTTGCAAGAAACAAGCACATGAGCAATTTCTCCGCCATAAGCGCCAGCATTCATAAAGACAGCACCGCCGACACTACCCGGGATACCGCAGGCAAATTCAAAGCCAGTCAAACTATGATGCAAGGCAATACGAGTAGTCTGAGTTAGGTTTGCACCTGCTTCTGCCTCAATCGTATAGCCATCTACTGCTACATTATTTAGCTTATCAAACATGATGACAAAGCCTCGAATACCGCCATCTCGAACAATAATATTACTTGAATTTCCAAGCACCAACCAAGGAATCTGTTCACGATTGGCCAATTTGACAATCCGCGCCAACTCATAACGGTTACGTGGAAAAACTAAGAAATCGGCAGCTCCGCCCACCTTTGTGTAAGTGTATTGACTCAAAGGTTCATTGAAACGGATGTCGATTCCTTCTAATTCCGCAGAATATTTTTCTAGGTTATGCATGACTTACTCTCTTTTTTACAAATTACACTCTATTATATCAAAATTATACGATATTTACGATAGACTTAGGGAAAAATGATTAGATAGAGCACTCTTTAGATTTCATTAAAAGTAAAAAGAGAGAGGAGAACGTAGCTTGTAGACCAACACTGCGTCCACAAGGTCGTCATCCTCAAACTCTCTTTATTTTTCTACTCTTACACCCTGAGTATCGACTTGCAACTGGAAGACTTCCCCATCAAAACCTTGTTCCTTGATTTGCTGATAAATCTGCTCAGCCCTGTCTTTCGGAGCCAAAACCATAACAGTCGGCCCAGCTCCAGAGATATAAGTCGCAAAGGCACCCTGTTTTCTGGCTAAGAATTTGATGTCAGAAAATTCTTTGATAAGCGGCTGACGATATCTCTCATGGAAACGATCAGATTCGATAGCACGACCAGCTGTTTTCATATCGCCCTTTAAAAGCGCGGCAACAGCGACATTGGCTACGGAACTTGCGGCAACAGCTTCCTTGTATGAAAGGCGGTTGGGCAAGACACGGCGACTTTCAACTGTTCTCAACTCATAATTGGGAATGAAAGCGATAAAGCTGGCCTCTGGAAAATCTGACACGACAGCCGAAACTTGATTTTGGAAGGAGCTTGCAATCACTAGATTTCCATAAATTGCTGGTGCCACATTGTCAGGATGGCCTTCTATTTTTGTCGCAATTTTCAGCTTTTCATGATCCGATAAGTTCAGATTTGCTAACTGATTGGCCAGTTCAATCCCAGCAACAATAACGGAGCTAGAAGAGCCAAGACCACGAGCCAAAGGAACATCGCTGGTCATTTTTAAGCGATGAGGCTGAAGATCTGGGGCCAATTGCAGGGCAATCTTGATTAGCAAATTCCGTTTATCCGTTGGAATTCGAGGATTGAGGTCATGCTCAATAACCCACTCCTGACTTTCCTCCAAGACTTCGATTTCTAAATATTTGGAGACTGCAACACCAACTGAGTCAAAACCAGGTCCGATATTGGCACTGGTTGCTGGTACAATAATTTTCATCTTATTCTCCTAATACTTTAAAGGTATTGAGCAATTCGAACTCTGGTACCTCACGGAGCTTGGCAACGACATTTTCTAGCTGAGTCTTGCTGACAGCATGCGTAATGATGACTACACGAGCAGTTTCACCATCTGTACCTTCTTGCAGAATTTGCTTGAAGGAAACTTCTTCAGCATTGAAGATTTCAGCCAAATGCAATACTTGACCCTTGGCATCTGGAGCCAAGATAGAGAAATAATAGTTGCTCTTAACATCCTCAGGTTTAGCCAAGACAAGCTCGCGACTAAATTCATTGAAGGCTTTGCCAATCGTGCCTTCATTTAGGCGACGGACAATACGGACGATATCCGCAACGACACTGGTAGCAGTTGGTTTTTGACCTGCACCTGGACCGTAATACATGGATTCTCCGATACCGATTGACTCGACAAAGACCGCATTCATTACGCCATTTACACTAGCCAGCGGATGCGCTTTTGGCAAGAAAGTCGGTGTCACTTCCGCAGCGATTCCTGATGGCGTTTCCTCAATTGAGCCAACTAATTTCACTACATAGCCCAAATCTTGAGCAACAGCAACGTCTTCAGGAGTGATGTTGCGAATACCTTGGTGGCTGACATCTTCAAACTTGATGTTCATACCAAAAGCAAATTGGCTGAGGATAACCATTTTATAGGCTGCGTCAATTCCATCAACGTCGTTCGTCGGGTCACTTTCAGCAAATCCTAAACGTTGCGCTTCTGCAAGAGCATCCTCGTAAGACCAACCTTCTTCTACCATCTTGGTCATCATGAAGTTAGATGTTCCATTGACCACGCCCAAAACGCGGGTAATCTTATCAGATGCCAATGAATTAACCAAGGTGCGCAAAATAGGAATACCGCCTGCAACAGCAGCTTCATAGTAAAGGGCAACGCCATTTTTCTGAGCAATGTCTAACAATTCAGAACCATGAACTGCCAGCAAGTCTTTATTAGCAGTTACCACATGTTTACCTGCTTCAAGTGCGCGCGTGATAAAGGTTTTTGCTGGTTCAATCCGTCCCATCAGCTCCACTACAATCGCAATTTCGCCGTCATTTAAGATTTCATCCACATTGGTCACAAAGTTATAATCATTTCCAGCTGCCAATAGACGTTCTTTTTCAGCATCATCCTTGACCAAGACTTTAGCAACTTCAATCTCAGAATGAGCAGCCTGAACAATCTTTTCTCCATTTTCTTTTAACAAGAAAGGAACACCACTGGCAACTGTTCCAAAACCAAGTAAAGCAATTTTAATAGACATGAGGAACTCCTTGAATATTTCTTATATAAAAAACATTATAACAAAAATATATAGAAATGCCTACAAATCTATTTGTATATTTGTTATAATGTAAGTAAAAATTTTAAACTCATGAGATTAGAAGGAGATACCATGACAGATAAACACATTGGAAGACGCATGCAAAGACATAAAGCTAAGAAAAAGGCATTCCTTTTTTCTATTATCAATCTTTTCTTGCTCCTTGCCCTAATCGTAGGCGGAATTTATCTTTGGAAGACTCAGTTCTCTCCTAGCAAACAATCCTCTGCAGGCAACCAAACTGTACAATCCAGCCCCAAGTCTGACACTAGTGCAACAAATGAAGAAGCTTCAAAAATCAAGTGGGTAAAACAAGACGAGCCTGTTAAGATTCCAATTTTGATGTACCATGCGATCCATGTAATGGATCCCTCTGAGGCAGCCAATGCTGGTTTGATTGTAGATCCAACTACTTTTGAAAGCCATTTACAGGCCCTGAAAGAGGCTGGTTATTATACTTTAACACCAGATGAAGCTTACAAAGCTTTGACAGAAAATGTCCTGCCTGAAAATAAAAAAGTAGTCTGGCTGACCTTTGATGATAGTTTGAAAGACTTTTACACCAATGCCTTCCCGCTACTTCAAAAGTACCAGATGAAAGCAACCAACAATGTCATTACTGGATTTGTCCAAGCTGGCCGTGAAGATATGCTGACGCTAGATGAGATCAAAGAAATGAAGGAAAAGGGGATGTCCTTTGAAGACCATACCGTCAACCACCCTGATCTATCAACTGCTACTGCTGATCAACAAACCCTTGAACTACGTGATTCTAAAGCCTTTTTAGATGACAATCTATCACAGAAAACGACAACTGTTGCCTACCCATCTGGTCGTTATAGTGATACGACCTTGCAGATTGCTGAAAGTCTAGGCTATAAGATGGGATTGACGACCAATAACGGTTTAGCTTCTCTATCCAACGGATTACTCTCACTCAATCGTGTTCGAGTGAACCCAACTACTACTGCAGAAGATTTATTAAACGAAATCGCTACAAATTAATCTTAGAAAGCTTGCTTCAGACGAAGCAGGCTTTTTCTATTTCTTCTCTTGATAACAGATTCTTCCAATCACAAAAAACGAGAGTGGGACAGAAATCGGTAATTCGTTAGAATTCGATTTCGTCGTCCCACCTCCGCACAGTTGAGTAGGGCTGTAAAAGCTGATGAAATCAGCCTAGTAGAGCCCACTCAACCACTGCGTCTTGCTTGACAATCCAAAGACAATTGAGAGGCTAGGACTTTTGTCCCAGCCTCGTAAAAGGTTATTTAGACTTGATGTAGTTGATACCGTCTGCTTTCGGAGCAACAGCTTTACCAAAGAAGGCCGCAAGAACCACAATCGTCAAGACATATGGTGCAATCTGCAGGTAAACTGTTGGCACTTTTGAAAGAAGAGGCAACTGGTTTCCGATAACGGCCAAACTTTGAGAAGCTCCAAAGAAGAGACTTGCCAACATAGCGCCGATAGGACTCCATTTACCAAAAATCATAGCCGCCAAAGCGATGAAACCTGGACCTACGATAGTAGTCACAGCAAAGTTAACGGAGATCGACTGAGCATAGATAGCTCCACCAATACCACCAAGCAGACCAGAAATCATAACACCACAGTATCGCATGAGATAAACATTGATTCCTAGTGTATCTGCTGCCTGCGGATGTTCTCCAACTGAGCGAAGACGCAATCCAAATTTTGTCTTAAACATGACAAACCAAGCAAGGAAAGAGAAAGCGATGGCCAAATATCCCATCAGACTTGTATGTTTGAAGAATATATCTCCTATGACGGGAATATCAGACAAAATAGGAAAATTAAATTTGCCAAATGAACGCTGAATGTTGTCTGTCTGCCCCTTGTTGTAGATAGCTTTCACAAGGAAAACCGCCAAGGCTGGTGCTAGTAAGTTTAGAACCGTACCACTAACGACGTGGTCTGCACGGAAGTTAATGGTTGCTACAGCATGGATAAGGGAGAAGAGCACTCCGACTAAACCAGCAGCAATCAAGGAGAGCCATGGAGTCAAGCTGCCAAAACTACTTTCGAAAGTCAGGTTAAAGAGAACGCCTGTAAATGCTCCCATTACCATGATCCCTTCCAAGCCGACATTGACGACTCCGGCATGCTCCGAATAAGCTCCACCGATACTTGTGAAAATTAAGGGAGCCGCATAAATCAGCATAGATGATACTAATAAACCTAATATCGTTACAATACTCATCCTAGTTTCCCCCTTTCACTTTACCAGCTTCTTGCTTACGGTTTTTAAATAATTCAAAAACTGTCTTACCAGTCAGACGCTCAATCAAGTAATGGGCGCTAACAAAGAAGATAATCGAAGCTGTCACGATATTGACTAATTCTGTCGGAATCTGAGCCACGTTCATACCTGGCGCACCGACACTTAAAACTGCAAATAGGAAAGCCGCAAAAAGGATACCAACTGGAGAGTTTGCTGCTAAAAGACTAACTGCCATACCATTGAAACCAACGCTCAATGAACTGCCTTGTACAAAGACATTCTGATAAGTACCCAGTCCTTCTACGACTCCTCCAAGTCCAGCAAGGGCTCCAGAAATAATCATAGACAAAATAATGGTCCGTTTAGAAGACATCCCTGCGTATTCAGATGCATTCGGGTTCAGCCCTACAGCGCGGATTTCAAAGCCAAGTGTTGTTTTCTTCAGCATATACCAGATCAGCACAACTGCAATCAAAGCAAAGAAAATACCAATATTCATCCGAGAGTTAGCTGTCAAACTTCTCAGCCATTCTGTTTGATAAATAGCATTGGCACCAACACGCTTACTAGAGTCAACACTCTGCATCACAGATTTTGGGAAGCTGCGGATAAAGGCATTTCCAACAAAGAGGACGATATAGTTCATCATAATCGTAACGATGACTTCACTTGTTCCTAAATAGGCCCGTAGAATCCCTGGAATAGCACCAATAATCCCGCCAGCAACTGCAGCAATGACTACAGTTGCTAGCAACATCAGTGGGCGAGGTAGGTCAGGGAAGGAAAGGGCAAACCAACCAGCTAGAATCCAACCAGCCAAGGCTTGGCCCGGAAGTCCGACATTGAAAAATCCAGCCCGACTAGCAACGGCAAAACCCAGACCAATGAGAACTAGAGGTCCCATCGCCCGAGAAATTTCACCCAAACTTCTCAAAGAACCGAATGCCGTTTTAAAGAGGGATTCATATCCCCAGATGGCATCATAGCCAAAGATAGCCATGACAATCGCTCCCAATAAAATCCCTAAAAGAACTGAGATTAAGGGAACTGCGATCTGCTGTGTTTTTTTAGACATTTGAATCTCCCTTCTAAATCTTACCACCAGCCATAAGAATACCAAGTTCTTGCTTATTAGTCTTCTCTGGAGTCACAATTCCTTGAATCTTGCCATCATGGATAACGGCGATTCTGTCAGAAAGATTGAGTATTTCATCTAGCTCAAAGCTGACAACAAGAACTGCCTTACCTTGAGTACGCTCCTCAATCAAGCGTTTATGGATATACTCAATTGCTCCGACATCAAGACCGCGGGTTGGCTGACTGACGATCAACAAATCAGGATCACGATCCACTTCCCGAGCAATGATAGCCTTCTGCTGGTTTCCTCCTGAGAGGGCTGAAGCAGGTACATACTCGCTAGCTGCCCGCACATCAAACTCTTTCATCAAATTGCACGCGTAAGAATAAATATTATTGTAGTTCAAGATGCCGTTTTTGCTGAGTGGTTCCTTGTAGTAAGTCTGCAAAGCAATATTTTCAGAAATGGACATCTGCAGCACCAAACCATCGCGATGGCGGTCTTCAGGTACGTGGCTGACCTTCATCTCTGTAATCTGACGTGGTTTCTTACCAATCACGGACTGGTTCTTGATCAAAATTTCACCCGAGCTTACTTTTCTAAGTCCTGTGATAGCTTGAATCAACTCAGTCTGACCATTTCCGTCAATCCCTGCAATCCCAACGATTTCACCAGCACGAACATCCAGTGAAAGTCCCTTAACAGCTGGAACACCGCGATTCTCTTCAACGACAAGATTCTTGATTGAAAGAACCGTTTCTTGCGGATTAGAAGGTTTCTTCTCAGTCTTGAAGGAAACAGCACGTCCAACCATCATTTCTGCCAAGTCTTGGTTGGTTGCACCTGCAATTTCAACTGTTTCGATCGATTTTCCTCGACGAATAACGGTCACTCGGTCAGAAACTGCACGAATTTCATCCAACTTATGAGTGATAAGAATGATAGACTTACCTTCCTTGACCAGATTCTTCATGATTTTCATCAATTCATCAATCTCAGATGGTGTCAAAACAGCTGTTGGTTCGTCAAAGATTAGGATATCTGCACCACGGTAAAGGGTCTTCAAAATTTCAACACGTTGTTGTGCTCCGACGGAAATATCCTCAATCTTGGCAGATGGATCGACCGACAAACCATATTTCTTAGATAAACGCTTAATTTCTTGCGTAGCGTGTTTCAAGTCTAAGATACCATTTTTTGTAATCTCACTTCCAAGAATAATATTTTCAGCAACAGTGAAGGCTTCCACAAGCATAAAGTGCTGATGAACCATCCCGATACCAAGTGAGGCCGCCTTTGATGGAGAGTCCAGCTTAACTGGCTTTCCGTTTACTACAATCTCACCACTAGTCGGCTCAAGTAGGCCGGCCAACATATTCATCAAGGTTGACTTCCCGGCACCATTTTCTCCTAAAAGAGCGTGAATCTCACCTTTTCGGAGTTCCAAATTGATTTTATCATTGGCTACAAATTCACCAAAAACCTTGGTAATTTCTCGCATTTCAATGACATTTTCATGTGTCATGGCTCTTTCCTTTCCAGAATTTCATTTTATGTCGATATAACCTCCTCGGACTCCTATCCTAGTAGGCTTAATCGATGCAAAGGCGTCAGAATTTAAAAATGAGCGACCCTAGTAGGTCGGATCGCTCAACATTCAATTATTTATCAGGAACTGTAATGCTACCGTCAAGGATTTTAGCTTTTGCTTCTTCAACAGCTTTTTTAGCATCTTTAGAAAGGTTGGTTGTTGTCAAATCAACACCACCGTCTTTCAAACCAAAGGTTATAGTTTTACCACCTGGGAATTTACCTTTAGCAGTTTGATTAGCGATGTCTTGGACAGTCTTACCAACTTGTTTCAAGCTTGATGCCAAGACAAAGTTAGATTCTTTACCATCTTTAGATTTGTATTTACCTTCTTCAGTTTGGTCACGGTCAACACCAAGTACCCAAACTTTTTCATCTTCATTTCTTGTTTCGTTGATTGATTTAGCTTCATTAAATACTCCGGCACCAGTTCCACCAGCAACTTGGTAAACCACATCTGCACCTGCAGCATATTGAGCAGCAGCAATTGTCTTACCTTTAGCAGCATCGCCGAATGAGCCAGCATAGTCCACTTTAATCTTGATAGATGGATCAACTGATTTCACACCAGCTTCGAAACCTTTTTCAAAACGTGTGATAACTGCACCTTCTATACCGCCTATGAAACCAACTTGTTTTGTCTTAGTCGTTTTTGCAGCTGCAACACCAGCAAGGTAAGCTGCTTCATTATCTGCAAAGACTGCTGAAGCAACATTCTTTTGACCTTCAATCACATCGTCAATAATAACGTAGTTAATACTTGAATTATCTTTTGCAGCAGATTCAACGGCATCACGAAGGGCAAAACCGATACCAAATACTAAGTTGTAACCATCCGTAGCAGCTTGGTTTAGATTGTTCGCGTATTGTGACTCGTCTGTTGATTGGAAGTAAGTATAGCCGTTATCTTTTGAAAGGCCATTTTCTTTCCCCCAAGCTTGCAAACCTTCCCATGCAGATTGGTTAAATGATTTATCATCAACACC
>NZ_CALHWC010000049.1 GCF_938036805.1 uncultured Streptococcus sp. | reverse complement strand
TACACGCCTACTGCGTTTCCAACACAGCCTCTTAAGCCTCTTGAGTAATCTTCCATAAAAGAGAAAGACTTGCTTTCTCAAAACTTTATCCATTATACCACATTGCAGCTCCAGCCGCTATACTTTCCGTTATATTTTTTCGAAATTTCTATTAATTCCCAAACATGTTGGTTGATGCTAGGGAGCTCTGTAGTATCGAATCGGGATATTTCTAGTTTGTAAGGTCGAGGATCGCCTTCTTCTTTTTTTCTAGAAGAAATATCATAATCAAGAGCAGAGGCATCCCCCATAAAGGAAACACGATCATCGTAAGTCTCAAAACTAAACTTATGAGTGATTTCCCTTAGTTGACTGTGGTCATCCCCGTCTTTTTCTAAGCGATACCAGATACGCTGGTTTAAAATAGATTGATACTCATATTCATTTGGATACAAGAAGTCAAAGTATTGTTTCCATTCAGGATCCACCAGAGTAGCTGAATTATATTGATATTTCGAAAATTGCTCCATTACTTGGGCAATAATCGGCATGTGCTGCTCTCTATCTTTCAAATAGTAATAAAACTCTATATGACCATCTGTGATGACTACTCCGACATAGATAGCCGCAATGCGCTTCATCGCTTCTGAAAGACGATCTTCGATGAGGTTCAAATTAGAAAATTCGTCATAATCTGGAAACCCTGTTTCTGGATCAACATTCAAAATAGCAATTCTCAACCGTAGTGCATAAGTATAGGATGGATAGGGAGCGATAGAATCCAACGCTAAATTTAGACGGATACTAGCCATTCGGTCATCAATAAGGGTCGAAAAAGAGCCCCATTCATTCGGAAGATTTTCTAAATCAACAGAAACTTCCTCAATGGGTAGATGACTATCTTGACTCTTCCCTAAGATTTTTCCAAAAAAACTCATATCATCAAAAACCTCATTTACATATCCCTATGGAGCCGGTGGGAGTACCTAAAACACTATTAAAACAGTCCATAAGAGATTTGTTGTATCCTTTGTTGTATCCGTGATTTATAATCACTATTTTTGTTTTAAGATATTATACCACAAAAATTTTACGATACAAAGATAAAGCTAAAAGAATCGTAATTATTATAAAAACAGACCAGCAGCGCTGCCAGCCTGCCAAGTCTTATTCAAAATCTAGCAAGTCACTTTCTACGACCGCCTCGAGTGCTAGAGATTTTCTTCCCTTATCTTCAAAATCAATAGTGATTGTGTTGTCTTTGATTTTTAGCACTGTTCCTGTTCCGAATGATGGATGTTTAACAGTTGATCCTACAACATCCTTGTGAGCCTCAATCCATTCTTTGACTTTCTCATTTTCTTCCTGAGACTGAATAAGACCAGACTGTTTCATCAATTCAACTACATCAAAATATCCATATACAAATGTCCGTTTGAAATCTGAACCCATAGACAATTCTGAACGTTTTACAGGATCACCCAACCCTAGCATTAGTTGAATAGCTTTCAAAATAACATCATCAGAGACATTACGACTGTCAAGCTGTCCACCAACTACATCACCATAAACACCGTAAAAATGCCCATCTTCGCCATCAATACCGTAGATATCCATGATATTACTTGTACCAAGATTGCAATAAACTGCTCCATCTTCATTTACAATAGCATACGCTACATCGTTATTTTTAATAGTTTCAAGTAGTTCTTTTGCTGAAATCATTGTTAGCTCCTCCGCATAATTTGTCAATTTGATAGCATTTTCTAAACTCATTTTTTCGATTGGTGTTTTTCCTGTAACCCATCTGCTGATTGTAGTGTCACCAATTCCAGTCGCTTTAGAAATTTTATAGGCTGTTACATTCTTTAGTAATTTTTGAATTTTGTTAAAATTTGCTTTACTCATTTTTTATTATCTCCTGAATACCAAGCTATAGCGATCGCCAAAATTGCTACAAATAATATAATTTTCATCTTGATTTTTCCTTCTCTTTCTTGTACAATGAAAGGCAAGGAGAGCTTTCGCTCTCTTACCTTCAAGCGATTATCTCTTCCGCCGTCTGAAAAACTTGGGAGCGATTTTCGCTTTTTTATTTTGCTCTTTTAGTACTTGGTACCAAGAGCGACTCTCTTTTGAGATTGCTACTGCAATCCCTACCGCAACTGTGACCCTTGCAAGCCACTCGTCTAGGTTGTCCATTTGTATCACCTCCTTACATTATTTATTATACCGCATTACAATGCGTTAGTCAAGTCTTTTTACAATTTTTTTTGAATTTTTTTAAAAAATTTTTGCAAATGAAAAAACCCCAGCCGAAAGGCCGGGGTAGATTAAAATTTAAGAAAGATATTTTTTATTTATCGCAGTTTCCGCTGCGGTTTTTATTTAAAGCTACCAAAATCAGTAATACGCTGGCCGTCTTTTGATTGACCAACTGCAACATAGCGACGATTCCCTGATCCACCAATATATGTGATCCAGATATAACCATCAACATCACACCAGCCATCATAATTGATTTCTTGTCCAGCTGAATAGACTGCCACAATCTCGGCATTCAAGCCAGCAGCTGCTCGGACATTGAGCGCAGATACCTTGACAGTAAATGTCCCGGTCTCTTCGTGGATTGACCCATCACCGCTAGGAATGGTTGGAGCGGGTTGATAGCTAGTGTCATCCGTTGGGAAGTAGAACCAACCAACAACACCGTCAAAGTTACGGGTATTATATCGAGCAGGACCACCGATATACAGACTGTCCGCATTGCCATCGATGTTTTGCTCGATTGTTTTCATGGTGTAGCCGTCGCTATCTTCGATTACAAGACCTGTATGGCCGTATTCGTGACCATAGATGTAGGTCGTATCCATAACAAAGACCGCCCCAGCTCGTGGTTTGCTATCAAGATTTCCCTCTTGATTGTACTCTACCTCGTAGCCAAGGCTGGCCGCTGAATTGAGCAGGTCAATGGCATTTCCCCACAAAGCTTTTCCAAAAAAGTTGATAGAGATTGAATTTGGTAAGTCTACGCATTGTGTACCCCAAGCTCCGTCAGCGTCCGTTCCTACGCCAGCGTTTGCCAGATTTTCAGCAAACAAAATTACATCATTTGTTGTTGCCATTTTATTTCCCCCCTTATTTATCAAACTGACTCGCGCCGATGATATAAGTCACCTCTCCGACAATGTCAAGCGGTGTAGGCAGCTGACGCACATTGCTAGCATTGACCAGCACACGACCGTCTGGCATCAAGACGAAGTCAATTGCAGCTTGTGGTTGGATTTTACCTTGAGCGATCACTTTAGCTGTAAATGTGACAGGATGCGCAGGCTTAAATCCTTCTGCGATTCTTTCGTTTAATGTATATTGACCGTTATCCCAGCGTTGGGTCGCTGGTGTAGAGATGTGAGCTCGCACTTGTGCTTCCTCATTTCGAGCTAGATAGAGTTTTGACCCAAAGCCAAAACGGAAATTTCCTTCTGCGTATTCAGTTACTTTTACTTTTGTCATTTTTTATTTTCCTTTCATTTTTTCAAAGGCCGTGAGCCAAAAGTAGCCCGCAGCAAAAGCAAACAGAGCAAGCTTCAGCGCCTGCTCTATTATTTTATTGATGAGGCTCATCATAGCCTAGAGCTCGCTGGCTATCAGACAGTCCAGCGGTTGTAGGGTCTGTGACCACACCCAGAATAACCAAGATTAAGACGAATGTATTGACTCCTG
>NZ_CALHWC010000048.1 GCF_938036805.1 uncultured Streptococcus sp. | reverse complement strand
AGTCTAGTTCAGTTCCTAGTTTATAAGTCATCTCGCTAATAACAGGTCGCAGATAACGAGTCATTGCATTAGCGTAGACATTGCTAATTTGTTCAATAGATGACTGTTGGTCTCCTTGCCCGCCCAGATAGCTATCTGGGATACCATAAACTTTGGCGAATTGCTTACTTGTCCAGTCGGCTTGAGATAGCAACTGCGCCACGTTTGATTTAATTTCTAGCGGAGTGAACTCCTCCAGGTCATCAAGCACCAACGGGCCGCCTGTCATCTGCTTCATGATTTTGCGCGACCTTGCCATCTTCGTATCGTCATCTAGCAAGCCCCCGTTCTTAACTTTCAAAATCCCGTTCATCTTGAGCGAGTTCCTCAAAGAGTTAAAAGTTAGCTCGTCAGATGCTCGCTTAATCTTCAGCTCGCGGCCAAGCGCCAAAAGTGGACTAACCCCAGTCCGGCCACCGTCCATGGAAACAAGTCTAAAATGTAATACATCACCTTGCGGAACTTGCAAGAGTGGTCTTATTCTCGGATCTGTAAAAGTAATGTTGTAATAAGTGCCGTTTTCGTATTCGTAGTAATTCATGTGAACCTGTGACGGTTTTAGAAACTCCCATTTTACGTCTCGGCCGTTCTCGTTGCGCCAGCGGTAAGCAAAGGCCTCTCCTGCCAACAATAATTGAGCGTATAACGACTGATAGAAGCCGTGGCGGCTGGCATTTGTGCTTGGATTATCTATAATTCCTTGCCAGCGCTTTTGTTCGGCTGTTAGCTTAACAGTCGCAAGGTCACTGGAAAGTTGGCTGATGATGGCGTACAAGTCCGAATTTTGCAAAGCGGACCGAGCAGATACCCACTCACCACCATTCAGCGTAGCACTGAGGAAGTCGGCTCCGTCGTCTACAGATATTCGGTCAAAATTACTGCCATTCCCCGGCTTGCTTTCTGCCATATTCATAAAATTTGGCGGTTTAAATAATGGCATATTGTTTCATTCCCCCTCTCTATTCCTGTTGTCGCGCTTGTATGATTTCTGATACAAAGCCGGCCAATATGAAAGTGATTGTCAGGCTGATCCCGAATGCTAACCACCCGACTCGATACATTGTCAGATTGATTGTCATTGCTGCAGCTAGAAACATCAAAACATCAAAAAAAGCCCAAATTAGGCTAAAAAAAGTTTTAAAAATCGTCATAAATCGTAAAAATCCTCCTCCAAAAGCCCGCTTTCTGGGTTTTTAAACCAGTCAAGGACTGCTTGCTGGCTCATATGCTCGACTTGGTAGCTCTTGTCATTCACAAGGCCGTAGTCTTCAAAGTGATACATAGCTTGATAGCATCCGTCTATGATAGCGTCCACTACGTCAACCTTCAGTGTTGATTTCATCTTGTCAACCTGAATTCCTACGTTGTCTTGCTTGATAACCGCATTTATCAAGGCTTTTTCCATGATGACATCATTTAAGCGGGTTACAGAGCCCTCTACAAAGATTTTTTGCAGGAACTTTGTAGGGTCTTTTAGCTCGCTTGTCCGCTGCCGAATAGGCATGAGCGGGTAGCTTGTATTAAGCTCCAAGGCCTTGATAACCTTAGTCACGCCCATTGCATCGTAACCAAAGAAAATCACATCCAGGTTATTATCCTCAATGTAATTCACCAGCCAATCATAGACCTGATCGTCATTTATTAAGCCTTGCGGATGGCTGGTAATTGTGCAGTAGCCTTGTTTCTCTTGTTCTCGGTAATTGATGCCGTCCTGCTTCTCCTTAGCCTCTATACTGCCAGCCTGATTCCAAGGAATGAATGAATGCTGCTCTAAATGCCAGCGTTCCTCCCCTTCATACGGATAGACAAAAGCTATAGAAGTATTATCTGATGACATAGAGTAGTCAACCCCCACATAAACCCGATGGCCGAACCTCGGAAAGTCATCAATCACAGCCTTTTCTATATCCTCAAGAGCAAGAAAGCTGTTGCTGTCTGCGTTCAGCCAACAATTCATATTCTTTACTTGAAAGTCTGCCAGCTTGCCCATGAGCATTTTTTTATCTCTTTCTGATATAAGCCCTCTAAGCAGCTTCTCGTGCTTGTCAGCAAGGTTTAAAAGCGGGTTGCTCTTAGCCCACGTTTCGGGCCGAAAAGTCTCTTCTAGGCTATCCTGTGCCCACACAAGGCAAAGTTGGTCATCACTTGCCCGGTCGAAGTCTCGCTCCATAACCTCGATTAGTTTTTTCTGCTCCTTATGAAAAGGAACGTCTGGGACCGTGTAGGACGTGGATATTTCCACGAAGCGAGCGCCCGGGGTGTTGATCTGGCCGGATGTGATTTTAGAAATCCCATCATCTCTAGTCAATTCGCCTACCTCATCAGCAATGGCAAGCAGAAAGTGATTTGAGTCAAACTTGCCCGATTCAAAAGAGATGGTCTTAATGATATTGTTATCATTAGCAGCCTTTATTTCTCGTG
>NZ_CALHWC010000047.1 GCF_938036805.1 uncultured Streptococcus sp. | reverse complement strand
AGTCTAGTTCAGTTCCTAGTTTATAAGTCATCTCGCTAATAACAGGTCGCAGATAGCGAGCCATTGCGTTAGCGTAGACATTGCTAATTTGTTCAACAGATGACTGTTGATCTCCTTGCCCGCCCAGATAGCTATCTGGGATACCGTAAACTTTGGCAAATTGCTTACTAGTCCAGTCTGCCTGAGATAGTAGTTGGGCCACATTAGATTTGATTTCTAGTGGAGTGAACTCCTCCAGGTCATCAAGCACCAACGGGCCGCCTGTCATCTGTTGCATGACCGATCTTGACCGAGCCATCTTAGTCTTGTTATCAAGTAGTCCACCATTCTTAATTTTCAATACACCATTCATTTTCAATGAATTTTTCAGCGAGTTGAAAGTTAGGTCGTCTGATGCTTTTTTGATTCTTAGCTCTCGGCCGAGCGCCAAAAGTGGACTAACCCCAGTCCGGCCACCGTCCGTAGAAACAAGTCTGAAATGCAACACATCGCCTTGCGGAACTTGCAAGAGTGGTCTTATTCTCGGATCTGTAAAAGTAATGTTGTAATAAGTGCCGTTTTCGTATTCGTAGTAATTCATGTGAACCTGTGACGGTTTTAGAAACTCCCATTTTACGTCTCGGCCGTTCTCGTTGCGCCAGCGGTAAGCAAAGGCCTCTCCTGCCAACAATAATTGAGCGTATAACGACTGATAGAAGCCGTGTCGGCTGGCATTTGTGCTTGGATTATCTATAATTCCTTGCCAGCGTTTTTGAGTAGCGGTTAATTTGACAGTTGCAAGGTCGCTTGATAGCTGACTGATGATAGCGTATAGGTCTGAATTCTGCAAAGCAGACTGCGCAGATACCCACTCACCACCACTCAAAGAAGCACTCAAGAAATCTTGGCCATCATCAGCAAATACTCTGTCGAAACTACTGTTATCTACCGACTTGCTTTCTGCTATATTCATAAAATTTGGCGGTTTAAACAATGGCATGTTTTTACCTCACCCCCTTTCTATTCCTGTTGCCGCGCTTGTATAATTTCTGATACGAAACCGGCCAAGATGAAAGTGATTGTCAGGCTGATCCCGAATGCTAACCATCCAACTCGATACATGGTCACATTGATCGTGACGGCCGCGGCTAGAAACATAAAGACATCAAAAAAAGCCCAAACTAGGCTGAAAAATGTTTTAAAAATCGTCATAATCGTAAAATTCTTCCTCCAAAAGCCCACTTTCCGGGTTATTAAGCCAATCTAGAACCGCTTGCTGGCTCATATGTTCGACTTGATAGGTTTTGTCATTTGCAATCCCATAATCTTCGTAATGATACATAGCTTGATAGCAAGCGTCTATAATCGCATCCACTACATCGACTTTTAGAGTCGATTTCATCTTGTCAACCTGTATGCCGATGTTATCCTGCTTAATGACAGCATTTATCAGCGCCTTTTCCATGATGACATCATTTAAGCGGGTTACAGAGCCCTCTACAAAGATCTTTTGCAGGAACTTTGTAGGGTCTTTTAGCTCGCTTGTCCGCTGCCGAATAGGCATGAGCGGGTAGCTGGTGTTAAGCTCCAGAGCTTTGATAACCTTAGTCACGCCCATTGCATCATAACCAAAGAAAATCACATCTAGGTTATTATCCTCGATGTAGTTCACCAACCAATCATAGACTTGGTCGTCGTTGATTAGGCCCTGCGGGTGGCTGGTAATCGTGCAGTAGCCCTGTTTCTCTTGTTCTCGGTAGTTGATGCCGTCCTGCTTCTCCTTAGCCTCTATACTGCCGGCCTGATTCCAAGGAATGAATGAATGCTGCTCTAAATGCCAGCGTTCTTCTCCTTCGTATGGATAGACAAAAGCTATAGAAGTGTTATCTGATGACATAGAGTAGTCAACCCCGACATATACGCGCCGGCCAAACCTTGGAAAGTCGTCTATAACGGCTTTCTCTATATCCTCAAGAGCAAGGAAGCTGTTGCTGTCTGCGTTCAGCCAGCAATTCATGTTCTTCACTTGGAAGTCTGCCAGCTTTCCCATGAGCATCTTTTTATCGCGCTCAGAGATAAGTCCTCTAAGCAGCTTCTCGCGCTTGTCAGCAAGGTTTAGAAGTGGGTTGCTCTTAGCCCATATCTCGGGCTGAAAAGTCTCTTCTAGGCTGTCCTGTGCCCACACAAGGCAAAGCTGGTCATCACTTGCCCGGTCAAAGTCTCGTTCCATGACCTCTATTAGTTTTTTCTGCTCCTTGTGGAAAGGAACATCTGGGACTGTGTAAGACGTGGATATTTCCACGAATCGAGCGCCTGGGGTGTTGATCTGGCCGGATGTGATTTTAGAAATCCCATCATCTCGGGTCAACTCCCCGACCTCGTCAGCAATGGCAAGCAGAAAGTGATTTGAGTCAAACTTGCCAGACTCAAAAGAGATGGTCTTAATGATATTGTTATCATTAGCAGCCTTTATTTCTCGTG
>NZ_CALHWC010000046.1 GCF_938036805.1 uncultured Streptococcus sp. | reverse complement strand
GAAATGAAATTGAAGAAAAATATACTTGGGATTTGAGCACCATTTTCCCAACAGATGAAGCCTTTGAAGCGGAGTTGGCGCAGGTTTCAGAAGAAGTGAAGAAAGCAGCTAGTCTGACTGGGCATTTGCTGGACTCAGCAGACAGTCTCTTAACAACGACTGAAGTTCAGCTGGACTTGATGCGCCGCATTGAAAAGCTTTATTCTTATGCTCACATGAAGAATGACCAGGATACACGTGTGGCTAAGTATCAGGAGTATCAGGCTAAAGGCATGACTCTTTACAGCGATTTTGGTCAAAGCTTTGCCTTCTACGAGCCCGAATTTATGGCGATTACAGAAGAGCAGTACCAAGCTTTCTTAGCTGAGCAGCCAGCCCTGCAGCTGTATCAGCATTATTTTGACAAGCTTTTGAAAAAGAAAGCTCACATTCTGACACAGCGTGAAGAGGAGCTTTTGGCTGGTGCTGGTGAAATCTTTGGGGCAGCGGGCGAAACCTTTGCTATCTTGGATAATGCGGATATCGTCTTTCCAATGGTGCATGACGAAGATGGAAATGAACTTCAGCTCAGCCACGGTAACTATATCACTTTGGTCGAGTCTAAGAACCGACAGGTCCGTAAGGAAGCCTACGAGGCTCTCTACAGCGTCTACGAGCAGTACCAGCATACCTATGCTAAGACTTTGCAGACCAATGTCAAGGTTCACAACTACAATGCGAAAGTCCGCAAGTTCTCATCTGCCCGTGAAGCGGCCTTGTCATCTGACTTTATTCCAGAAAGTGTCTATGATAGCTTAGTTTCAGCTGTCAATAAGCATTTGCCTCTCTTACAGCGTTATATCGCTTTACGAGCGAAGATTTTAGGCATTTCTGATTTGAAGATGTATGATATGTACACACCTTTGTCAGAGACAGACTACAAGTTCACTTATGAGGAAGCCTTGGCTAAGTCTGAGGAAGTTCTGGCTATTCTGGGTGAGGATTATCTGAGCCGAGTGAAGACAGCTTTCTCAGAGCGCTGGATTGATGTTCATGAAAATCAAGGCAAGCGCTCAGGAGCATACTCAGGCGGTTCTTATGATACCAATGCCTTTATGTTGCTCAACTGGCAGGACACACTGGATAATCTCTTTACCTTGGTGCACGAGACAGGCCACAGTATGCATTCCAGTTATACTCGTGAGACCCAGCCTTATGTCTATGGAGACTACTCTATCTTCTTAGCTGAGATTGCTTCGACGACCAATGAAAACATCCTGACAGAGAAGCTCTTGGAAGAAGTAGAAGATGATGCTACCCGCTTTGCTATCCTCAATCACTTCTTGGATGGCTTTAGAGGTACGGTCTTCCGTCAAACCCAGTTTGCTGAGTTTGAGCATGCCATCCATAAGGCTGACCAAGAAGGTCAGGTTTTGACCAGCGAGTTTCTCAATGATCTCTACGCTGATTTGAACGAGAAATACTATGGACTGAAAAAAGAAGATAATCCACAGATTCAGTATGAGTGGGCTCGGATTCCGCATTTCTACTACGATTACTATGTTTTCCAATATTCAACAGGATTTTCAGCGGCTTCTGCCTTGGCTGAAAAGATTGTCCATGGCAGTCAGGAAGACAAGGACAAGTATCTGGATTATCTCAAGGCTGGGAACTCTGACTATCCACTCAATGTCATCAAAAAAGCAGGTGTGGATATGGAAAAAGAAGACTACCTAAATGCTGCTTTTGCTGTCTTTGAGCGTCGTCTGGATGAATTCGAAGCCTTGGTAGAAAAGTTGGGACTAGCATAAGATGGTCGAGACTTATAATCAAAACTCTAATCCCAATATGCGTCGGCCAGTGGTCAAAGAGGAAGTCGTAGACTTTATGAGACAGCGACTCCAGCCAGTTTCTGGTGGACTCAAGGAGCTGGAGGATTTTGCCAGAGCTGAAAATGTACCCGTGATTCCCCATGAGACAGTGGCTTATTTCCGCCTGCTACTCAAAAGCCTGCAGCCAGAGAAGATTTTAGAAATCGGGACGGCTATTGGTTTTTCAGCCCTTTTGATGGCGGAACATGCGCCTCAGGCTCAGATTACGACTATTGACCGCAATCCAGAGATGATTGAGCTTGCTAAGGCTAATTTTGCTAAGTATGACAGCCGTCAGCAGATTACCCTGCTGGAAGGCGATGCAGTGGATTTGCTTGAGACACTGGAGGATTCCTACGACCTTGTCTTTATGGACTCTGCCAAGTCCAAGTATGTGGTCTTTCTGCCCCAAGTCCTCAAGCGCCTTAATCCTGGTGGCCTGGTCCTGATTGATGATGTCTTCCAAGGCGGAGATGTTGCCAAGCCTTTTGAGGATATTAAGCGTGGTCAACGGGCTATTTACCGTGGCTTGCACAGCCTGTTTGACGCAACTTTGGATAGTCCAGATTTGACTGCTAGTTTGCTTCCCTTAGGAGATGGACTGCTTATGATTAGAAAAAAATAATCCCTTCACTTTTTTCTCAAATTCCAAAAATTTTTAGGAAAAATTAAGATATCAAGTTGGATTTGTGGTACAATAGACAAAGTGAATTTATTGAAAGAGTAGGTAAAATAATGAAGAAAAAAATCCTTACAGGAGCAGTAACTCTTTTTTCTGTAGTGGCTTTAGCAGCATGTTCACAAACAGCAAAAGATAAAGATATTGTGACAATGAAAGGTGAAACAATCACAGTAAGTGAATTTTACGATCAAGTAAAAAATAATGGATCCTCTCAACAAGTCTTGCTTCAAATGGTAATTAAGCAAGTTTTTGAAGAAAAGTATGGCAAAAAAGTGACGGATAAAGAGGTTGAAGAAGCCTTTGAAAAAATGAAATCCGCTTATGGTTCTGCTTTCCAAAATGTTCTTGCTCAAAGCGGAATGACAGAAGATGCCTACAGAGACCAGATCCGTGCAAATAAATTGGTCGAATACGCTGTTAAGAAAGCAGCTGAAAAAGAGCTGACAGATGACAACTACAAGGCTTTCTTTGAAACGTATACCCCAGAAGTAACGGCTCAAATTATCAAGGTAGATAGTGAAGAAAAGGCTAAGGAAGTGCTTGAAAAGGCTAAGGCTGAGGGAGCAGACTTTGGTCAGTTGGCCAAGGAAAACTCGACCGACAAGGACACCAAAGATAAGGGCGGCGAGGTGAAATTTGATTCAACCTCAACAACAGTTGCGGATGCTGTTAAAAAAGCTACTTTTGCTTTGGAAGAAAATGGCGTTTCTGATGTAATCACTGTACGAGGTAACCAGAACTATTCAGCAAGCTACTACATTGTTAAATTGGTGAAGAAAACTCAAAAATCTGCAAAATGGACAGATTACAAGAAGCAACTAAAAGAGGGAATTCTGACTCAAAAACAAAACGATGCAAGCTTTATTCGTTCTGTTATTTCTAAAGAATTGAAGGAAGCGAATCTGAAAGTGAAGGATCCAGCTTTCCAAAATGTCTTTGCCCAATATGTAGAAGGAGATACTTCTAGCTCATCGTCTAAAGAAGAAAGCAAGTCTCAGTCTTCTAGTTCAGAAGAAAAGAAATCACAATCTTCTAGCTCAAAAGAAGCAAAATCTGAGGCTTCAAGCTCAGAAGAAAGCAAGTCAGAAGCTGCTCATACTGAAGAAAACCCAGCTCCTGCAGCAGAATAAGCTTGACGAAAAGCCAAGAAGTCAGTATAATAAAATTATTGAGAATTGATTTTCTAGATCTCAGCTCAGAGAATTGGCGGTGCTGCGAGCCATGTGAGAGGAAAATTCATGCTACTCATGTTTCAAACTAAATAGCTAATGAGAATGACAAGTTCATTGAATGAAGGTGGTACCGCGGTTTTTCGCCCTTCATACAAGGAACTTGTCTTTTATCTTGACTCTGGAGGTAAAGCGATGAAGACCTATCTTGTCAAACAAAAATTTCGCCTAGGAGGCGAACGCTTTGATATCAAGGACGATCGAGGAGTAGTGAACTATCAGGTGGAGGGATCTTTTTTCCAAATTCCTAAGACCTTTACCATCTATGATGCCCAAGGACAGACAGTTAGTCAGATCAGCAAAATCTTTCTAACATTTTTGCCTCGGTTTGAAATCAAGCTCAGTGATGGGACAAGCTTTTATATTCGCAAGAAACTGACTTTCTTTCGTGATAAGTATGAGTTTGATGATTTAGGCCTTCGTATCGAGGGCAATATCTGGGATTTGAATTTTAAATTACTAGATGATCGCGATCAAGTTGTGGCAGAGATTACCAAGGAGCTTTTCCATCTGACCTCCACTTATCAGGTGAGTGTCTATGATGAGGCTTACTCAGATTTGGTTATTTCCCTCTGCGTCGCCATTGACTATGTGGAAATGCTGGAAAGTTCATCATAAAAAACATTAAAAAGATTTAAGGAGAAAAATAAAATGAAACAAATGTCAAGTGCTCAAGTTCGCCAAATGTGGCTGGATTTCTGGGCAAGCAAAGGCCACTCTGTAGAACCGTCAGTGAGCTTGGTTCCAGTAAACGACCCAACTCTTTTGTGGATCAACTCTGGGGTAGCAACTCTTAAGAAATA
>NZ_CALHWC010000045.1 GCF_938036805.1 uncultured Streptococcus sp. | reverse complement strand
CCTTAAAAGACAAGCCAGACGGCAAACTGATTCTCGTGACAGCTATTTCTCCAACACCAGCCGGAGAAGGTAAGACTACGACTTCTGTCGGATTGGTCGATGCTCTAGCTGCTATCGGTAAAAAAGCCGTTATCGCTCTGCGGGAACCTTCACTCGGACCTGTCTTTGGTATCAAGGGCGGAGCTGCTGGCGGTGGGCACGCTCAGGTTGTGCCTATGGAAGACATCAACCTCCACTTCACTGGTGACTTTCATGCTATCGGTGTTGCCAACAACCTGCTGGCGGCCCTCATTGACAACCACATCCACCATGGCAATGCCTTAGGCATCGACTCTCGCCGCATCACTTGGAAGCGGGCAGTTGATATGAATGACCGGCAATTGCGCCACATCGTGGATGGCTTACAAGGCAAGGTCAACGGCGTTCCACGTGAAGATGGTTTTGACATTACAGTTGCTTCTGAGGTTATGGCTATTCTCTGTCTGTCAGAAAATATTACCGATCTCAAGAACCGTTTGGAAAAAATCATCATTGGCTACAGCTTTGAAGGTAAGCCAATAACTGCTAAGGATCTGAAAGCTGGTGGCGCTATGGCTGCTGTGCTCAAAGACGCTATCCATCCAAACTTGGTTCAAACTCTGGAACACACACCAGCCTTGATTCACGGCGGACCTTTCGCCAACATTGCTCATGGCTGTAACAGTGTCCTAGCTACCAAGCTAGCTCTCAAATATGGCGACTATGCAGTCACAGAAGCTGGTTTCGGTGCTGACCTCGGTGCTGAAAAATTCATTGATATCAAGTGTCGTACATCTGGCCTGCGCCCATCTGCTGTAGTTCTGGTTGCTACCATCCGCGCTCTCAAGATGCACGGTGGTGTGGCTAAGAGCGACCTAGCTGAAGAAAATGTACAAGCCGTTGTAGATGGTCTACCAAACTTGGAAAAACATCTGGAAAACATTCAAGATGTTTATGGCCTGCCAGCAGTCGTTGCCATCAATAAATTCCCACTGGATACCGAAGCAGAGTTGCAAGCAGTTTATGACGCCTGCCAAAAACGCGGGGTTGACGTAGTGATTTCTGACGTCTGGGCGAATGGCGGAGCCGGCGGTAAAGAGTTGGCTGAAAAAGTCGTTGAACTGGCCGAAGGAGACAATCACTTCCAATTTGTATATAATGAAGAGGACTCCATTGAGACTAAGCTGAACAAAATTGTTACTAAGGTTTATGGAGGTAAGGGCGTTCGCCTGACACCTGCCGCTAAACGCGAGCTCAAACAACTGGAAGAGCTGGGCTTCTCCAACTATCCTATCTGTATGGCTAAGACTCAGTATTCTTTCTCAGACGATGCTAAGAAACTGGGCGCACCTAAAGACTTTGTTGTGACTATCAGCCAGCTCAAAGTTTCTGCTGGTGCAGGCTTCATCGTTGCTCTGACTGGTGCAATCATGACCATGCCAGGATTGCCTAAGGTGCCAGCCAGCGAAAAGATTGACGTCGACAAAGATGGCAACATCAGCGGTTTGTTCTAATAAATACCAAAAATGACAAATGTAACCCTTTTAAGAGTAAACGATTTTCAAGTTTCCGATTGGTCAGGGGGAAAGACGAAGCAACTTTATCTTTCCCCGCCAACGGGCCACTATGGCAAGCGGAACTTTGACTATCGACTCTCGACAGCAACTGTGGAGTTGGCTGAAAGTCAGTTTTCTGACCTCAGCGGCTTTCACCGCATTCTCATGAGCCTGGACCA
>NZ_CALHWC010000044.1 GCF_938036805.1 uncultured Streptococcus sp. | reverse complement strand
GGTTCGACCTTGTCTCCCATGAGGACATTGACACGGCGTTCGGCGCGAGCTAGGTCTTCGATGGTGACACGGATGAGGGTTCGGGTGTCGGGATTCATGGTCGTCTCCCAGAGCTGGTCAGCGTTCATTTCACCGAGCCCCTTGTAGCGCTGAAGCATGGCACCCTTGCCAAACTTACGGCGCAGGTCATCCAGTTCGCCATCGGTCCAGGCATACTCGACGACTTCGCTCTTGCCCTTGCCCTTGGACATCTTGTAGAGAGGGGGCAGGGCTATATAGACGCGGCCAGCCTCAACCAGCGGGCGCATATAGCGATAGAAAAAGGTCAGCAGCAAGGTCTGGATATGGGCACCGTCGGTGTCCGCATCGGTCATGATGATGATCTTGTCATAGTTGGCATCCTCAAGGGTAAAGTCTGACCCAACACCCGCTCCAATGGTGTAAATCATGGTGTTGATTTCTTCGTTCTTGAGAATGTCAGCCATCTTAGCCTTAGCAGTATTGATAACCTTACCACGCAGAGGCAGGATGGCTTGGAACTTACGGTCACGGCCTTGCTTAGCAGAGCCACCGGCAGAGTCACCCTCGACCAGATAGAGTTCGTTCTTGGCTGGGTTCTTGGACTGGGCTGGAGTCAACTTACCAGACAGCAAGCCCTTGTCTTTCTTATTCTTCTTGCCATTGCGGCTTTCGTCACGCGCCTTGCGGGCTGCTTCTCTTGCATCTCTGGCCTTGATAGCCTTGCGGATGAGATTGGAAGCCAGCTCGCCATTTTCCAAGAGGAAAAAGGTCAGCTTGTCAGAGACAATGGAGTCCACGGCAGGACGAGCCAAAGGGCTGCCCAGCTTGTCCTTGGTCTGGCCTTCAAACTGGAGGTGTTCTTCTGGGACGAGGATGGACAAGACAGCAGCCAGACCCTCACGATAGTCTGAGCCTTCCAGATTCTTATCCTTTTCCTTGAGCAGTCCTGTCTTTCTGGCATAGTCATTCATGGCCTTGGTAATAGCGGTCTTGAGTCCCGTCTCGTGGGTACCACCGTCCTTGGTGCGGACGTTATTGACAAAGGACAGGATATTGTCAGAATAGCCGTCGTTGTACTGGAGGGCTACCTGAACTTGAAAGCCGCTCTCCTCGCCCTCGAAATAGAGGACAGGAGTCAGGGTTTCCTTGTCTTCATTGAGATAGCTGACAAAGTCTTCAACCCCGTTTTCATAGTGGAATTCTACTTCTTCGCCAGTGCGAGCATCGGTCAGCGACAGACGGACATTCTTGAGCAGGAAGGCTGATTCCTTAAGCCGCTCTGCAATGGTGTTGTACTTAAAGTCCGTCGTTGAAAAAATCGTATCGTCTGGCATGAAGGTCACTTTGGTCCCAGACTTAGACTTAGGAGCCGTACCGATTTTCTTGAGCGTGGTGACAGGTTTTCCGCCATTTTCAAAGCGCTGCTTGTAAACAGCCCCGTCGCGCGTAATTTCCACTTCAAGCCAGCTGGACAGGGCATTGACAACAGAGGAACCTACACCATGGAGACCGCCCGAGGTCTTATAGCCACCTTGGCCGAACTTACCACCGGCGTGGAGAACTGTGAAAATAACCTCAACCGTAGGAATACCCATAGCGTGCATACCGACTGGCATTCCGCGTCCATGGTCAGCGACGGTTAGACTGCCGTCTTTGTTTATCGTCACATCGATCCGGTCACCGAAGCCTGACAAGGCTTCATCGACTGCATTGTCCACAATCTCCCAGACCAGATGGTGGAGTCCCGCTCCATCGGTCGATCCGATATACATTCCCGGACGTTTGCGGACCGCATCCAACCCTTCTAATACCTGAATGGCATCGTCATT
>NZ_CALHWC010000043.1 GCF_938036805.1 uncultured Streptococcus sp. | reverse complement strand
TGTTTGAAATGCTGGACGCTATTGAGCACAATGACATCAAAAAAGCAGCAGCTATCCAACGAAAATTCATCCCTAAAGTCAATGCGCTTTTCTCTTACCCAAGCCCAGCTCCAGTCAAGGCTGTGCTCAATTACATGGGATTTGCAGCAGGTCCAACCCGCTTACCGCTCGTTCCAGCTCCTGAGGAAGATGCTAAGCGAATTATCAAGGTCGTGGTTGATGGCGACTATGAAGCGACTAAAGAGACTGTTAAAGGTGTCTTGAGACCAGATTATTGATCTGCAATTTTGGTTTAGAGCTTATATAGATAAGTAAAGTGTGATGAAATAATATGTCAGAAAAGCATAGTCAACGAATCGAGGAGTATAAGGCAAAGCGCAGTCTGGAAAAACTTGAGGGGAAGATAGTTTACGACAAGCCAACTATTCGAACTGGTGATAAGGCAAGTTTTTATGGCGCAGGTTTAATTTTGTTAGGGTTTGGTTTGGGGGCTCTTTATCTACTTCTTAACCTTATAACAGACTGGGATTTAAAACTTTTCTCTCTCATCTGGGAAACACTTGCTGGATTAGGGATTGTTGTCAGTCTTTTTGGAGCGTTTAAAATTGGTCGATTAGAGTTACATACTGTGTCAATGATAGCAGACAAAGAGAAGAATTTTGACATTAAAAGGGCTTTTAATCTTTATAATGTCATCCACAAACCGACTAAGAAAGTTTTACTTCAACACGATAGTGAGGATGATAGTTTGATTTCTCTAAACGCTGGAGGTGACTTATTGGTTGAGCTCCTAAGGAAAGTTGAGGAAGAGAAATTACCTTTTAATAAGATTAACAAAACTCTGAAATTAGAAGAAGTGTCTGAAAATCATTGGAAAATGCATTATCGATACAAGAAACAAGATATTGTATTAGAGGAAAGTGGTATATAGTATATGTATTATTAGCTTGATCTAAAAGGATTAATATTTATAGTTGTCTGAAAAATATTTCAAAAGGATTGCAGTTGAACGGTGCCTCGAAAGTTAGATAGAATTCTAAGGATAGAGGCTCGGCTCATCTCTGCAGTCTTTTTCTAAATGTTTCATTCTTTTTGAAAAAAACAAGAAAAAATTGTATAATGATAGTATAAGTTATCTCTTGAGAGGTGATGATAATGCAGGTTCGTAAGGCAAGCAAGGCTGATTGGCAACTAATCCAAAAAATATGTAGAGAGACTTGGTTGACTACCTATAAAGATATTTATTCCTCTTCCTACATAGAGCGAGTCTTTGACATTTTCTATAGCCAGGAACGTTTATATAAGGACTTGACTGAACTTTCTCCTGAATGGAATGGCTATTGGCTGGCAGAAAGAAATGGGCAGGTGCTTGGTTGTGTTGGTGGTGGAATGAGTGAGGACGGCAGAGCCAATGTTTATGTTCTCTATGTCTTGCCGCAGGCTCAACGTTTGGGAATCGGTCATGCATTACTGGAGACTTTGACAAGTTATCAAAAATCACAATATCAGGCCAGAGAGCAAGCTGTTACAGTAACGGAAGGAAATGCTATCGGTCTTCCATTTTATGAAAAAGAGGGTTTTGTCTTCGAGTCTGCCACTGAAAATTGGCTTGATAGCAGTCAAGCCAGAGATTTACACTATATCAGAAATATATAAATAAAGGAGTATCTTATGAAAGTCATTAAACGCAGTGGGGAAGTCGTTGACTTTGACCCTGATAAAATCTATCAAGCGGTATTAAAAGCAGCTCAAACTGTTTATGTCTTGACAGACGACCTCCGTCAAAATCTAGCCTTGGTCACAAAAAAAGTCGCATTAGATCTGGAAGAAGCCAAGGTTGAGCGTGCCACTATCAGTATGATTCAGTCTATGGTTGAAAATCGTCTCTTGGGAGCGGGCTATATCACTATTGCTGAGCATTATATTTCCTACCGCTTGCAGCGTGATTTGGAACGCAGTGGTTACGGTGACCATATCGCTGTCCATTTGCATTTTGAGCAAATCCGATAAAAATGCTGAAAAGCCCACATGGGCTTTTTCTTTTTCAAAACTCAATATAAAAAGTCAGTTCAAGGTAGATCTTTCTTCAAAGTTTGTAACCACATTCAAAGATTTTTTCCTAGTTTTTATAAGAAAAAGACCTTTCAAAGCCAGTCAAATCAATATGTATAACCTCAACTTATGGTCTTATTAATCTTTCTTAAGTAGACATCATAACATATTAGATATAAAATGAAAGCGTCAACAAATACTGAGTTGCAAAATGAAAGCGCTCTTATTACAAATAAAAACTATACAAAAGGAGTCAATAAAATGGCAACTAAAGAAGAAATTTTGCGTGAACTATACCCTGAGGATCTTTTCCACTATGCAGATGGCTTGACATTGGGAGAAGCTGAAGTATTACAAGAAACTCGTCGTTTGATTGAAAAACACCTTCGTCCTGTAATCAATGAATATTGGGAAGCACCTGATTTCCCATTTGAAGAATTCTATGCAGTCGCTAAAGGCGCTCAAATCATGAACAACCCTAAATTGTTCGAAGGTCGCGAAGGCAACTACAAACCATCAGAACTTTATATCGCATTCTTGTATTTGGAATTAGCTCGTTTCGATGCGTCTATAGCAACTTTCTTCACAGTTCATGGTGGACTTTGCTACAACACAATCTTGCTTGGTGGTGACGAGCGTCAACAAAAAGAATTCCTTCCTAAATTGGCCGCATTTGACTGGCAAGGATGTTTCGCTTTGACTGAGCCATTGTCAGGTTCTGACATTGCTGGAGGTCTTGCTACAACAGCTGAGCGTGTTGGCGATAAATGGATCTTGAACGGAGAAAAACGTTGGATTGGTGGATCAGATACTGCGGATGTCGTTCCTGTATTTGCTCGTGATGTTGCGGATGGCAAGGTGAAATGCTTTATCGTTC
>NZ_CALHWC010000042.1 GCF_938036805.1 uncultured Streptococcus sp. | reverse complement strand
ATCTCTATCCTTTCTAAAAACAAACGAGGTCAGGACTTCTGTCTCAAACCTCTCCGTCAATTCTAAGCTTTTTGGCTATTCCATGCCTTCTTTGACACTCGTCTCGATTTCTCTAGCCGCTTCCTGATCCCGGCAAATCACCAGCAAGGTATTGGCCCCTGCAACGGTTCCTAAAATCCGACTATCCAGCGAACCATCTACCACATTTGCCAAGACCGTCGCTTCGCCCAGTCCTGTACGGAAAACCAGCGTAAACTCTGCTCGAGAAACAGCCTGAACATGACTGGCCAAAAATTCAGCTAAGTCCAGCTCTTCTGTTTCGTGGGCCAGCACATAATAGACTTGGCCGTCCTTTTTCAACTTGGCCAAACCAATCTCCCTTAGATCACGCGAGAGGGTTGTCTGGGTCACAAAAATCCCCTCGTCTTCCAATCTTTTTTGAATATCCTTTTGTGTTCCTAACTTTTCTTCCTTGATCATCATTCTGACAAGTTGATGACGCTCGCTCTTTCTCATACTCGACCTCATTGACTGAATATTTATACTCTCAATTATATCAAAAAATCTATCTTATACCAAAAAAATTGAAGATTCCTCATAAAATGTGATAGAATAGTAACAAAAGACCCAAAGGAGCAAATATGGATAATAAACAATTAATCGCTAGCGAATTGGCCAAAGTTATTGACAGCTTGGACCAAACCGCTATCTCTAACCTACTAGAACAGCCGAAAAGTTCCGATCTTGGAGACATTGCCTTCCCAGCTTTCTCACTTGCTAAAGTAGAACGCAAGGCTCCTCAAGCTATCGCTGCAGATATTGCTGAAAAGATCGACCCAAGTCATTTTGAGAAAGTTGTCGCAACTGGACCTTATGTCAACTTCTTCCTCAACAAAGCTAAAATCTCTGATCAAGTTATCAAAGAAGTCATCAAGGAAGGCGCTGACTATGGTCAACAGAACGAAGGTCAGGGCGGAAATATCACAATCGACCTTTCCAGTCCCAACATTGCGAAACCTTTCTCTGTCGGACACTTACGTTCAACCGTTATCGGCGATGCCTTGTCTAATATCTTCCGCAAGATGGGCTACAATACCATCAAGATCAACCACTTGGGTGACTGGGGCAAGCAATTCGGTCTCCTCATGGTTGCTTACAAGAAATGGGGCAACAAGGAAGCCGTTGAAGCCAACCCAATCGATGAACTCTTGCAACTCTACGTTCGCATCAATGCCGAAATCGAAAACGACCCAGCCTTGGATGAAGAAGGTCGCCTTTGGTTCAAGAAACTGGAAGATGGCGATCCAGAAGCAACAGAACTCTGGCAATGGTTCCGTGACGAAAGTCTCGTTGAATTTAATCGCATCTATGAATTGCTCGGCGTTGAATTCGATAGCTTAAACGGAGAAGCCTTCTACAATGACAAGATGGACGAAGCCGTTAAAATTCTGGAAGACAAGGGTCTCCTGAAAGAATCAAAAGGCGCTAGCATTGTGGACTTGGACGATGTCAACCTGCCACCAGCTATGATTAAAAAATCAGACGGTGCTACGCTGTACATCACCCGTGATATTGCCACTGCTATGTACCGTGCGCGCACTTACAACTTCGTCAAGAACGTTTATGTCGTTGGTCAAGAGCAATCAAACCACTTCCGTCAACTCAAGGCCGTCCTTAAGAAGATGGGATTTGACTGGAGCGATGACATGATCCACGTGGACTTTGGTCTAGTTACGAAGAATCGCCAAAAACTTTCAACACGTAAAGGAAACATCATCCTTCTGGAACCAACTCTACAAGAAGCGATCAGCCGTGCAAAAGCTCAAATTGAAGAGAAAAATCCAAATCTGGAAAACAAAGAAGCTGTTGCCCATGCAGTTGGTGTCGGTGCCGTTAAATTCTACGACCTTAAGACTGACCGCCGCAATGGTTACGACTTTGATTTGGAAGCAATGGTTTCCTTTGAAGGTGAAACTGGACCGTATGTGCAATATGCCTATGCACGTATCCAGTCTATCCTACGCAAAGCAGACTTCAAGCCAAGTCTTGACGCTAACTACAATCTCAACGATGCTGAAAGCTGGGAAATTATCAAACTGCTCCAAGACTTTGCTCGCGTAGTCAAACGTGCAGCTGATAACTTTGAGCCATCTCTGATTGCCAAATACGCAATCAGCCTAGCTCAAGCCTTCAATAAATACTATGCTCACACTCGCATCTTGGATGAAAATCCTGAACGCGACAGCCGTCTAGCCCTCAGCTACACTACTGCTGTTGTGCTGAAGGAAGCTCTCCGCATGCTTGGTGTAGAAGCACCAGAAAAAATGTAACCCTACACAAACCTTCCAGTTTTGGGAGGTTTTCTTAGGAAGAGATATTTTATGAATGAAACTGCTTATATTTTAGTTGCCCTTAGCTTGGTCATTCTCTTTTTGTACAACAAAAGAGAAAAAGTAAAGTTGCAGATTTTGCTGCAGCAGGAACTCCTAAAAAGTGATCATTTTCGACAAGAACTCCAAGAAAAAATGGCCACTAGCGAAAACCAAAATAACCTTATTGCTTACGTTAACAAGAACTACCGTTTAGGAATTTTATATTCAAAAGAGCTGGTCGAAACGATCGCCGGCGAGCATGCAAGTCAAGAATAGAAACAAAAGCCGTTCGATCAAAAATATTGATCGAACGGCTTTTTATTTATGCTTTTATTTCGTACAATTCCTCGATAATGCTAGCTACTTTTTTAATATCGCCTAACATACCACGCATTTCAAAATCAGCTAAAACAGGGAAACCAAAACGTTGGCTATACTGCTTAGCGGTCAGACAGTATTGGTTGTTAAAGTTACGATTGCCACTTCCAACAACTCCAAAACACTTGCTAGCATTTTGCCCATAGGCAATAAAATCGGCTACATCCGTCGTGAGAATTTCGACATCGCCATTATCCACACCATTGCCACCTTCCAGATAGGTCGGTAGAAAGGCGATGAAAGGATTGGTCATTTCAAAGAACGGATGCCCCTCTTTTACTAGGTCTTTGATGTGTATTTTTTCAATCTCTAGGCTCGGATGCTGCTCTAACAAATAGTCGCTCAAACGACGGACAAAACTCTCTGTATTGCCACTCAAGCTGATATAAACTAAGGAAACTTTCATGTTTATTTGCTCCATTCCAAAAAATAACATTTATCTGCCCATCTAGATTGTAGCAGGTAAATGTTATTTGTCAAATCTTATTCTTCTTCAGCTACTTCTACAGTTTCAGCTTCCTTTTGCTGCTTGATCAGCTTAAAGACAACAATCGAAAGGAAGATGAGGCTAAGAACGACAGAGAAGCCGACACTCATATTCAACCCCAGTATCTGAGTTGAAAGTAAAGTTGGATCCGAGAAGGAAGAAGTTGCAATCCCTTTTGCTACCACATAACCATACGCTGTTCCAATCAAGCCAATAAGAACGTTCGCGATGTAAATAAGATTTGCTTTAAAAATATCTTTCTTAAAAACGAAGAACCAAGCTGCAATCAAAAGAAGCAAGCCAACATAAAAGAAAATATTATTTATTAGCGAACCGGACAGTTCAGCGCTCTTGCTAAAGTAAGCTGCATACTGAGATTTTGCTGGCTCATTGATCCCCTTTAGTAAGGTTTCCACGGCATCATTTGAAGAGGAGAACTTCGAAATAAGCTCCCACAAAGTGCCTACTGTTTCTAATCCCAGTAAGACATAGAGATAAATTGGTTTCTTTTTCATAATAACCTCCTGTAAAGAAATACTTTTTCTTATTATACACCCAAAAGAAAGGACTGACAAGAGACAAGATCTGATACGATTTTAAAAGCTCTATCTACTAGAAAAGCTTATCCTCCAAGACTACTCACTCTAGTCTTCTAGCACGAGAAAAGCCAAGACAATCCTGTCTAGGCTTTTTCACTTATTTTAAATAATCAGTTCTCCAAATGCCATACTTCGTCATTGTATTGTTGGATTGTACGGTCTGCTGAGAAGAAGCCAGCTTTCGCAATGTTAACGATCACTTTATCCAACCATGCATCACGATCTTCGTAGTCCGCAAGCATTTGCTCTTTCACCTTGATGTAGTCTTCCAAGTCAAGAAGTGTCATGAACCAGTCTTTGTTGATCAATTCATTGTAAAGACGTTCCAAGCGTTCTTTCTTACCTACTGCAAGAACAGCATCGCTGATGATAAAGTCAACCAATGGCTTGATAGCTGGACGAGCGTAAAATTCGCTTGATTTGTAGGCTGCTTTTGCGTAAAGGTCGATAACTGTTTCTGAATCTTCACCGAAGATGTAGATGTTATCTTCGCCAACCAACTCAGCGATTTCCACGTTAGCACCGTCCATAGTACCAAGTGTCAAAGCGCCGTTGAGCATGAATTTCATGTTACCAGTACCTGAAGCTTCTTTAGAAGCAAGTGAGATTTGCTCAGAAATATCACCAGCTGCAATCAAGAAGCTTGATGCTGTAACGTTATAGTTCTCAACCATAACCACTTGCAAGTGTGGTGCCACTGCTGGGTCATTCGCGATGATTTCTGACAAGCAAAGGATCAAGTGAATGATGTCTTGGGCAATTGTGTAAGCAGGAGCTGCCTTACCACCAAAGAAGACAGTGATTGGGCGAGCAGGAATGTTACCAGCCTTGATGTCCAAGTATTTGTGGATCACATACAAAGCGTTCATTT
>NZ_CALHWC010000041.1 GCF_938036805.1 uncultured Streptococcus sp. | reverse complement strand
TTCCAAACAGAAGTGGGACCTGGGGTTTACGATATCCACTCACCTCGTGTGCCAAACGAAGGCGAAATCGACCACACTATCGAAGCCATCCTTGCCAAAGTACCAAGCAAGAAGGTTTGGATCAACCCTGACTGTGGTTTGAAAACACGTGGTATTCCAGAAACAAAAGAAAGCTTGATCCGCCTTGTCGAAGCGGCTAAAGCAGCTAGACAAAAACTGAATTAATATTATTTCTACATTTAAACTCAGCTCTGATAAACCTGCAACAAAGCTGTTTGCAGGTTTGTTATAGGCTGATAGTTAGTAGATTGAAAGGAATTTTATCTCTATGGTGAATCGCCAAACTCCTAGTCTCTCATTTGAAGTATTTCCTCCTAATCCGGCAGTAGGCAATGATAAGATTTTTCAGGCGTTGAGGGAGATGCAAGATCTGGCTCCCCACTTTATCAGTGTGACTGCCAGCAATAATAAATTTGATATTGAGGAGACAACGGTTCGTTTGGCTGAGTTCATCTCCAATGACCTTGAGATTCCAACGATTGCCCATTTGCCAGCTGTTTATCTAACCAAGGAAATGGTATCCAATATCTTGCAGGCTTTGGATCGTGTTGGGGTCAATCAGATTTTGGCTTTGCGAGGCGATATTTTTCCAGATGTGGCTCCTAAGGATGATTTTAAATATGCGACTGATTTGATCGAATACATCAAGACAGAAGCACCACATTTTGACATCATCGGTGCTTGCTATCCAGAGGGGCACCCAGACTCACCAAACCAGATCTCAGATATTCAGAATCTCAAGAAAAAGGTGGATGCGGGCTGCTCTAGTCTTGTCACTCAGCTCTTCTTTGACAATGAACGTTTCTATGATTTCCAAGATAAGTGTACCTTGGCTGGGATTGATGTTCCGATTCATGCAGGTATCATGCCTATTCTGAATCGAAACCAAGCGCTTCGTCTTTTGAAAACGTGTGAGAATATTCATCTTCCGCGCAAATTCAAGGCTATTCTGGATAAATATGAACATGATCCAGAATCCCTGCGGACAGCTGGTTTAGCCTATGCGGTGGATCAAATTGTTGATTTGGTGACCCATGATGTAGCAGGGATCCATCTCTATACGATGAATAATGCGGCAACAGCTTACCATATCTATAAGGCGACCCATGCGCTCTTTAACCATACCCCATCCGTTCAATCTTTTTAAGATGAATGAAGAAACCACTAATCAGATTCA
>NZ_CALHWC010000040.1 GCF_938036805.1 uncultured Streptococcus sp. | reverse complement strand
GGCAAATTGATCTTGCCAGTTGACTCAAAAGAAGCAAACGCATTTGCAGACTACACTGAAGTGAAAGATACTGAAGGTGAAGCAGTAGATCCAGGCTTCCTTGGTTTGGATATCGGTCCTAAATCTATCGCTAAATTCGACGAAGCCTTGACTGGTGCGAAAACAGTTGTATGGAACGGACCAATGGGTGTATTTGAAAACCCAGACTTCCAAGCTGGTACAATCGGTGTCATGGACGCTATCGTGAAACAACCAGGCGTGAAATCAATCATCGGTGGTGGTGACTCAGCTGCCGCAGCCATCAACCTTGGTCGTGCAGACAAGTTCTCATGGATTTCTACTGGTGGTGGAGCATCAATGGAACTTCTTGAAGGTAAAGTATTGCCAGGTTTGGCTGCACTTACAGAAAAATAATTTCAGCCCGTTAGTCTCTACAAAATCCTGATTTTGTAGAAAAAGGAACAAAACTGAAACGTTAACAAAAAGGTGGCTATGTCACCTTTTTGTGTTAGTGGAGGTATTTGTGACGCGGTGGTGGTGCCTCAATGGAACTCCTTGAAGGTAAAGTTCTTCCAGGGCTTGCAGCTTTGACTGAAAAATAATCTTTGAAACGGAAAGAGTTGGGAAACCAACTCTTTTTCTTTTGTACGCGTAGGCTTCTGAGGAAATGGGATTTTGACTTCTATTTTCCTAGCGAGTAATCAATAATGGGAAATATAGTTAGAAATACAGTAGAAGCTGGCTATGCATTCTTGTAGGATACAAACAATAAACTCGATGGACAGAGCCTTTTTGTTGAAAAATATGTTAGAATAGAGATAGTTTACTTTTAAAAGGGAAAAGGCATGAGCTATTTTAGTAAGTACAAATTTGATAAATCAAAGTTTCGCTTAGGCATGAGGACGATGAAAACAGGGATAGCAGTCTTTATTGTCCTACTCATTTTTGGTATGTTTGGCTGGAAGGGGCTCCAAATTGGGGCTTTGACAGCGGTGTTTAGCCTGCGAGAAGATTTTGATAAAAGTGTTCATTTCGGAACTTCTCGTATTTTAGGAAATAGTGTCGGGGGCTTTTATGCTTTGCTATTCTATCTGTTGGGAAATTTATTGAACGGCCAATTTTGGGTGACTTTGGTATTTGTGCCAATCTGTACGATGCTGACGATCATGACCAATGTTGCTATGAACAATAAGGCTGGGGTGATTGGTGGTGTTTCAGCTATGCTGATTATCACTCTCTCCATTAGTCCGGAAGATACTATTTTATACGTTTTTGCTAGAGTTTTTGAAACCTTTATGGGTGTCTTTGTCGCAATAGTGGTAAATTCGGATGTGGATAGAATTAAGAATTTCTTTAAGTCTATAAATTAAATGTGTAAGAAAATCTCACATTGATTGTTGACATACAAAAAAAAATAGTTATAATAGTGCATAGAGAGGAAAAAAATGAAGGAAAAAGAGTTTCGCCGAAATATGGCAGTCTTTCCCATAGGTAGCGTTATGAAGTTGACGGACTTATCTGCCCGTCAGATTCGGTATTATGAGGAGCAAAACCTCATCACTCCCCTTCGGAATGAGGGCAATCGCCGAATGTATTCCCTGAATGATATGGACCGACTTTTGGAAATTAAGGATTATATTTCTGAAGGTTATAATATCGCTGCTATCAAAAAGAAATATGCTGAGCGTGAAGCTAAATCCCACAAAACGATTAGCGAAAAGGAAGTCCGTCGGGCTCTCCACAATGATATTTTACAGCAAGGTCGTTTTGGCTCTTCTCTGCCAACCTTTGGTCACATGCGTCGACCATAAACTATTTTTTAAAACTATAAGGAGTTACCCATGCCCATTACAGCAGCTGATATTCGTCGCGAAGTAAAAGAAAAAAACGTCACTTTTATCCGTCTTATGTTCTCTGATATTTTGGGAACCATGAAAAACGTTGAAATTCCAGCAACGGATGAGCAGCTTGAAAAGGTCTTATCAAATAAGGCTATGTTTGACGGTTCGTCTATCGAGGGATTTGTTCGGATTAATGAATCTGATATGTATCTTTATCCTGATTTGGATACTTGGACAGTTTTTCCTTGGGGAGATGAGAATGGCAGTGTAGCAGGCTTGATCTGTGATGTTTATACGACAGAACATGTTCCCTTTGCAGGAGATCCCCGTAGCAACCTTAAGCGAGCTCTCAAACATATGGAAGCACTGGGCTTCAAGTCTTTCAATCTTGGTCCTGAGCCAGAATTTTTCCTTTTCAAATTGGATGAAAATGGCGATCCGACACTGGAAGTGAATGACAAGGGTGGCTACTTTGACTTGGCGCCGACAGACTTGGCAGACAATACTCGTCGAGAAATTGTCAATGTTTTGACTAAGATGGGCTTTGAAGTGGAAGCGAGTCACCATGAGGTGGCAGTTGGTCAGCACGAGATTGACTTTAAGTATGATGAAGTGCTTCGCGCTTGTGATAAAATTCAGATTTTCAAATTGGTGGTGAAAACCATCGCTCGTAAGCACGGTCTTTATGCGACTTTCATGGCTAAGCCCAAGTTTGGTATTGCTGGTTCTGGTATGCACTGCAATATGTCCCTCTTTGACCAAGATGGAAATAATGCATTTTATGATCCAGAGGATCCAAAAGGAATGCAGTTGTCTGAGACAGCCTACTATTTCTTGGGTGGTTTGATTAAGCATGCCTATAATTATACGGCTATCATGAATCCGACGGTCAACTCTTATAAACGTTTGGTGCCTGGCTTTGAAGCACCGGTTTACATCGCTTGGGCTGGTCAAAATCGCTCGCCTTTGGTTCGAGTACCGGCATCGCGCGGCATGGGAACGCGCTTGGAGTTGCGTTCAGTAGACCCTATGGCTAATCCTTATATCGCTATGGCAGTGCTCCTAGAAGTGGGACTGCATGGAGTGGAAAATAAAATCGAAGCGCCAGCTCCAATCGAGGAAAATATCTACGTGATGACAGCTGAGGAGCGCAAGGAAGCCGGTATTACAGACCTGCCATCTACTCTCCACAATGCCCTTAAGGCTTTAACTGAAGATGAGGTCGTCAAGGCAGCTTTGGGTAACCATATTTACACTAGCTTTGTTGAAGCCAAGCGGATTGAATGGGCTAGCTATGCGACCTTCGTTTCCCAATGGGAAATTGATAATTATTTGGACTTATATTAATGAATTCTAGAACAGGGCTTGAAAAAGTCCTGTTTTTGTATGGAAACAAGATATTTTCAGTTTTTAACTGTTGTATCTCCAATCTTTTTCATGCTTTTGTATCCAGAATGTACGGGAAAAACTTGTAAAATATATTTAAAAGTGATACACTTAAAGCACAAAAACACGAAAGGCGAATAATAAAATGTCAAACAAGTTGTTATATTCGGGAAAAGCAAAGGATATTTTTGCGACAGAAGATGAGCAGGTGATTTTGTCCCGCTACAAGGATCAGGCGACTGCTTTTAACGGTGTCAAAAAGGAGCAAATTGCAGGTAAGGGAGTTTTGAATAATCAGATTTCAGCCTTTATCTTTGAAAAGTTGAATGCTGCCGGTGTAGCAACGCATTTTATCGAGAAAATCTCAGATACAGATCAGCTCAATAAAAAAGTTGACATTATTCCTTTGGAAGTTGTGCTCCGCAACTACACAGCTGGTTCCTTTTCAAAAC
>NZ_CALHWC010000039.1 GCF_938036805.1 uncultured Streptococcus sp. | reverse complement strand
TGCCGCTAGCTGGTTTTTTTGCTGGTCCAGCTGACTCTGAGCTTGCTCTAATTGTTTTTTCCCTTGGGCCAGTTCGCTCTCAGCCTGAGCAATCTTATCTTGCCCCTTCTGAATGGTGCTTTTGGCATCTGCCTTTAATCGCTTAAAGCGAGCTGCTCCGTTATCTTCCAGGCTCTTGTCCAAAGCAGTCTGGTGCTGCTCCAAACGCTCCTGATAGCTTTCAGAAAAGGGAGCCAGCTTTTCTAAATCATGATAGCGCAGGCGGGCAATACTGTAAACATCTGTATCAAAGGCCTTGGTGCTGACTACAGCATAGGCTGATAAAGCCCCGCTTCCACTAGTCGCATTGCCCAGATTTCTATCAGACCAGAGCTCTGCCGAGTTGACAAATCCCACAATCTTATAGGTCTTGTTTTTCAGAACTGACCGGCTGCCGGCTTTCTCGGTCAGATCAATCTCCTGACCAAGCTTATATTTCTTAGACCAAAAGCTAGCCAGGGCAATTTCTTGCTCTTTCTTGGGAAGACGACCAGAGGTCACTTGAAAGTTTGAAATATCCTTGGTATCTGAGAATACTCGGAGGGCCTCCTCGTCCATGGTGACATCTGTCAGATAGCCAAACTCGACATCAGCTCCCTTGATAGCTTCCAGCTCTTTCTGATCCTCCGCATCCAAACCATAGTCTGCCATAACAGCCAAGTCCATGGTTCGCTGCTCTTTCAAGTAATCTGTTGCTGCTCTGCGCATATTGGGTGGAGCGACCTTTAGCCCCACAAGAGCTAAAGAGCCCAGCATCATGAGGATTAAAATAGATAGGAAACGGCCTTTAGAGCTAGTGAAGGAGCGCAGAATATCTTTCCAATAAATCTTTCTCTTCATATCAATACTCCAATGTACTTATATCCTGCGGCTCTTCATTGACTGTAACACTCTTGACTCTCGCATCGTGCATGCGGATAACCCGGTCAGCAATGGGAGCCAAGGCAGCATTGTGGGTCACGATAATAACTGTCGCTCCTTGATTGCGGGACATATCCTGTAAGATTTGCAGCACTTGCTTACCAGTATTGTAGTCCAAAGCTCCTGTCGGCTCATCACAGAGCAAAATCTTGGGATTCTTGGCCACAGCCCGAGCGATAGACACCCGCTGCTGCTCCCCACCTGATAGCTGGGCTGGAAAGTTATTGAGGCGCTTTTCCAGACCCACTGCTATCAGTGCTGCCACTGGATCTTGAGCATCCTTGACGATTTCAGAAGCCAATTCGACATTTTCCTTGGCCGTCAGGTTGGGCACCAAATTGTAAAACTGAAAGACGAAGCCCACATCATTGCGACGATAGTCCGTCAGCTGGTGGGAATTGTAGTCAGCAATATTCTGGCCGTCTATCAGGATGTCTCCCTCATCATTGGTATCCATACCTCCGAGGATATTGAGCACTGTTGACTTACCGGCACCAGAAGCACCCAGGATAATGACCAGTTCCCCCTTTTCAATCTCAAAAGAAATATCATGATTGGCAACAATTTCCGTGTCACCTACCTGATAACGTTTAAAGCTATGTTTCATTTCAATATAAGCCATATCGCTTCTCTCCTTTTCAAACCCCATCTCCTTAAATCGACAAGGTGTTGATTCTAAATCACAGATATTATATAATGAGCTTAGACAAAAAGCAATAATCAAAAATCAACAAAGTGTTGATTTAAGTAAAAAGGAAGAAAAATGGTCCAGAAACGGAAAACTAGTACCAAGGAAGACATCAAAGAAGCCTTGATTCAGCTACTATCAGAGGAAAGGTTTGATACTATCTCCATCAGCAAGCTCTGCAAACGAGCAGGGATTAATCGCGGCACCTTCTACCTCCACTACCAAGATAAATATCAGATGATTGATAGCCTCAAAAGCGACATCATTTCTCAACTTTATAGTTATAGTCTTTTTGAAGAAGAAGGCGAATATTCCAAACGGTTCATGATAGCCAAATTTCATATACTGCGTGCTAATGAACGTCTGATCAATGCCCTGACTAGAAGCCATTATATTGACTTTCGCGGAGCTATTCGGGAATTCATAACCAGTATCATTCTGAGCGACAAGCAAGAAGCTGCTACCCAGCGTTTTTTAGAGGAGAACTTTCATATCCCTCAGAAATACGCCTTGGAAATCTTCCTATCCAGTGTTGAGGGGATTATTTCTCTTTGGATAGCCGGCGGAGCTCAAGAAGA
>NZ_CALHWC010000038.1 GCF_938036805.1 uncultured Streptococcus sp. | reverse complement strand
AGCATCGCTCCGTCGCCTGATTTCCTATTTTTCAGTCGAATTTTACGGTCTTGGTATCTTAAATGAACAATACTGAATTTTATGATCGTTTAGGTGTCTCTAAGAATGCTTCTCAGGATGAGATTAAGAGAGCTTATCGGAAATTATCTAAAAAATACCACCCAGATATCAATAAGGAGCCTGGGGCGGAAGATAAATATAAGGAAGTCCAGGAGGCTTATGAAACCTTGAGCGATGAGCAAAAGCGGGCGGCCTATGACCAATATGGCGCGGCGGGTGCCAATGGTGGCTTTGGCGGCGGTGCAGGCGGCTTCGGTGGCTTTGATGGCTCTGGTTTTGGCGGCTTCGAAGATATCTTCTCTAGCTTCTTTGGCGGTGGCGCGACTCGTAACCCAAATGCTCCGCGCCAAGGGGATGATCTCCAGTATCGGGTAAATCTCCGCTTTGAAGAGGCTATTTTCGGGGCAGAAAAAGAAGTGAAATACAATCGTGAGGCGAGTTGCCATACTTGTCACGGCTCAGGTGCTAAGCCAGGAACTAGCCCAGTAACTTGTGGCCGCTGTCATGGTTCTGGTGTCATCAACGTTGATACTCAAACACCGCTGGGTATGATGCGTCGTCAAGTAACCTGTGACGTCTGTCATGGTCGCGGACAAGAAATCAAAAGTCCATGTGAAACCTGCCATGGAACAGGGCATGAAAAGCAAGCGCATAGCGTTCATGTAAAAATTCCGGCTGGTGTGGAAACAGGTCAACGAGTTCGCTTGGCTGGTCAAGGTGAGGCAGGCTTTAACGGCGGTCCTTACGGTGACTTGTATGTAGTGGTGAACGTTGAGCCGAGCGATAAGTTTGAGCGAGACGGTTCTACCATTTACTACAAGCTCAACCTCAACTTTGTGCAAGCAGCTCTGGGCGACAGTGTGGAAATCCCAACTGTGCATGGAAATGTTGAATTGACAATCCCAGAAGGAACTCAGACTGGCAAACGTTTCCGTCTGCGTGGTAAGGGAGCACCAAATCTACGCGATGGAAGTGTCGGTGACCAATATGTCACTATCAATGTCGTAACGCCGACAGGACTCAATGATCGTCAAAAGGCGGCTCTTAAGGATTTTGCGGCGGCTGGAGACATCACAGTGAGCCCTAAAAAGAAAGGCTTCTTTGATAAGATGAAAGATGTCTTTGAAGGGGAATAAAGAAGGAAAAGGCAGAGTTAGTATTCTGCTTTTTCGTTAGGAGAAAAAATGACAGAATTTCAAAACTTTATCGAGCAAGTTTTCAAGGAGCAATATGAGGCTTCATTTGGGTCGACTAGGTTTGAAGAACTTGAACCCAAGGATTATTATCTGACACGTGAAGAGGAAGGGAAATTAATCGCCTTGCTCCATGCCCAGCAGGTGTTGGAAAACATCCATATCAAGGCCTTAGTGGTAGATAAGGGACACCAGAAAAAGGGTTTGGGAGCTAGTCTGCTGGCAGAATTAGAAGAAAGGGCTGAGAAAGCGGGAGTCAGCAGCATCACCTTGTCCACCAAATCTTATCAGGCTAAGGATTTTTACATCAAACAAGGCTATGAAATCTATGCCAGTCTGGAAGATGTGCCTCAAAAAGGTGTGACCAAATATCATTTCATCAAGTGGTTAAAGTGAGCTACTCTCAAGTAGATAGAAGTCAATTGCCAATTACCATTAAAGTTTACAAAAAATAAGCTTTGCTAGTCTAGCAAAGCTTATTTTTTTAGTTGTCTTCGTCTGGTGTAAGCACCATCGGAATGATAATAGGTTCGCGCTCGGTACTTTCGTAGAGGAAAGGACGCAAGGCGTTGACGATAGCGCCGCTGACAGATTGGACGCTGGCATCTTTATTCTTAAGGGCAATGCGAATGGCATTGAAGAGGATGCGCTGGCTTTGGCGAATGAGGTCACCTGATTCGCGCATGTAGATAAAGCCGCGGCTGAGAATATCTGGACCGGCTAAAATCATCTTGGACTCAAAGTCAACCGTCGCAACAGCCAGAACCACACCGTCCTCTGACAGGTCTTTACGGTCGCGCAGGACTGCAGCTCCGATTTCACCAATGCGGTTCCCATCAACATAAATATCCTGAGCGTTGAAGCTGCCGGCAATACGAGCTGAGTCGGCTGTCAGAGCCAGCACATCACCATTGCTCATGATGAAGATATTGTCTTTTGGTACTCCAGTATCAACGGCTAGGCCTGCATGGACTTTCTGCATACGGTATTCACCATGGACTGGCATGAAATATTTAGGCTTGATCAGGCGGAGCATGAGTTTCTGCTCTTGTTGGCCACCGTGTCCAGAGGTGTGGATGTTGTTAATCTTACCGTGAATCACTTCGACGCCAGCCTCGGAAATGATGTTAATCAGCTTGTTCACGCTGGTGGTATTACCAGGGATTGGGCTGGATGAGAAGATGACCGTATCTCCAGGTTGCAGCTGCACCTGACGGTGGGTACCATTAGCAATCCGTGACAGGGCTGCCATGGGTTCACCCTGACTTCCGGTACACATAATCAGCACTTCACCAGCTGGATAGTCCTTGAGTTCATTTGGCTCGATGAAGGTATCTTTGGGAACCTTGATATAGCCCAGCTCAATCCCGTTGACAAT